>DDST01000189.1 GCA_002343485.1 Proteobacteria bacterium UBA2383 | reverse complement strand
TGCTGATGACCGGGGCACAATGGGAATACGTCCGCGCTTCTACGGGCAGCCCCGCCCGTCTGCCTCACGAACAATATAACCCCTTCCAGTCACTCCCTTACCCGGCGGTTCTGGCCGCGTATGGTCTGCTGCTTGCGGTTACCTTCGATTATTGGAGAAACCCTTGGCAAGAGCCGCTCGGGGGCTTGATTTTCGCCGCCGTTCTCTTAACGATGCTGTTAATCATTCGTCAGCTCATTGTTTACGAAGAAAATCTGCAATTGCGCATTGCACAGGTAAAACACGAGAATGAAGCGCATTTCGCCGCACTGGTGCGCCAGTCCTCCGACCTGATTGCGATCACTAATCCGCAGGGTGTCATCCGGTTCGTCAGCCCCGCCGCGTGGAACCTGCTGGGGTATCACGCATCTCAGCTAGAGATGATCTCATGGCTGACGCTGCTGCATCCCGAAGACCAAAACCGGGGCTGCCTGTTTTTCCAGGATACGTTGCAGCATACCGGGGCAAATGGCGTGATCGAGTGGCGGGTTCGCCGCTGCGACCAAAGCTGGATGTATGCTGAAACGGTTGCCAGCAATCGCCTCGACGATCCCACGATTCTCGGTATCGTGCTCAATAGCCGCGACATCAGTGAGCGGCGCGCTTTGGAGCAGCAGATCTGGCAACAGGCCCATTACGATTCATTGACCCAGCTCGCGAATCGTGTCCTGTTTCGCGACCGGATCGAACACGCGGTGCAAAGAGCGCAACGCCATCACCAGCCGCTGGCCGTCATGTTTCTGGATCTGGATAACTTCAAAACGATCAACGATCATTTGGGCCACAGCGCGGGTGATCAATTGCTCGTGGACACCGCGCACCGCTTGGTGCGCTGCATTCGAACCAGTGATACCGCTGCCCGGTTAGGCGGTGACGAATTTGCCGTCTTGATCGAGGATGCGCCCTCTTTCGATGACGTGACCCAGTTGGCAGAACGCATGCTTGACACCTTATGCATCCCGTTCACGCTGGCGCATGGCGATGTCCTGGTAACCGCCAGTATCGGGATCGTGATCGATACGGGCAAGCAAGATGTGGATGCCTTGCTGAGCAACGCCGATAAGGCCATGTATGCCGCTAAGTCGCGCGGTAAACAGTGCTACGCGTTCTTTGAACCCGCTACAGATCTCGATCCTATCGACATAAAAGGCAACCATCGTTAACCGATACGGGTGTTTAAAATCCGGCAACGCATGGAAGGCTTTTTTCGCCTTTCATACATTCTGCTAATCAAGCGGAAAGATGCGGCGTACTCATGCGATTGCGATCTAAGCAATCTAGGCTCTTCACTTAAGCCGCCGAACGGAGTTGCGTCAATAATGCACCTAAATGCCGGTTTGCCGCTAAATCGACTTCCGCGCCATCATGGAACCGGGCGTTGCGCTCCACCAGGTCCAGATAGGCGCGAATCCAGTCTGTGTAGTAATCTTGGTCATAAGTGGACTGTCGTTCGCTCAATTGCGGGCCACCCTGCGGTACCGCTCGCGGTGGGAACACCGGTCGCGGGCCGTTTTCTAACGATAACAAGGGCCGTTTATCCAGCACCAGAGCGTCATAGCCCAAAAAATCTACATAACGATTCAATAAGTTTGCAGTCAATCGGGCTGGCAGCGTGACAATCTGCTCGAATTTCATTCGAAATCCGGTCACTTGCCTCGTCTGTGCCACAATTTGATCTTCCAGCTTCAAGCGTTGCGCGCCGCTGATTAATTCCTTGACAAATTCGGCCATCAACGCCTCAGGCACCCGATAGTAGTCGCAACGCGATTTGTCGCCACTTAAATCCTGCAAATCCCGCATCCATTCCGCCACTACTTCGTGGGCAAACAACGCTGCGTCATCTTTGCGGGTTTCTTCCTGCGTCTTATCGCTGGAGGTGCTGAGTCCCAGCAGTACCTTCATCTTCTGGGTATCCACCGCCGTGCCGATGGTGGGCGCGCTGGCTGCCTGTGCCTCATCGGGTAACCGGGTTTCGATGCGGTAGTAGATGCTTTCCAAATCATCACTATCGGTTTGCAAAGAACGCAGTAACTCGCCGAAGCGTTGTTCACCGGCACAGTCAATCAGCCGGGCGGCTACTTGCCGGGCAGCTTCCAGACGTTTCTCCAATTCCTGTTCCGGATTATCGCTGACATGGTAATGGTCGATGCGTTCGGCCATCTGCTCGCGCAGTTGCAGGGTCTGCCCGGTCAGTTGTTGGCGCTTGAGTTCAGGATTGCACAATGGGCGTAGATTTTGCGCCAGATAGGTGACGCCACCGTCGTTGAGGGTGAAGCCTGCATCCCATGCCTCGGTGGGATTGCGAAAATGACGGTTGGCGTTTTGATCCCGGAGAAAGGCTGTGCGGAACATTTCGATGCGGCTTTTCTCACCAGGGCGGATGCCGAGCTCGCGACCGCTCTCATCATAGTCAAACATATGTTTGGCTTTGAAATTGGGATTACGCAGCCAATAGCTGTTACAGAAACAGCCCTGGACATCCCATTGGCGTGGCCATTCGTGCTGTTTACCGAAGAAGTTGAGCAGGGAGCTTTCCAGCCGGGTGGTCCAGCGCCCTTCTGGGGACCGCTCGCCGGCTTTTTCCTCGAACTCCATATCGAATTTGGTCAACACTAGAAACAAGGCGGTTGGTTGTTGCGTCCGCTGTTCCGGCGTAGCACCGTGGGTACTGATCACCCAATCGTAAACCATCTCCGGCAGGGTCTTGACTTCCTGGTTGCTAGGGCCAATGCACAGCAACATGCTGGTCAATTCCTGTTCAGCGCAATAGCGCTCGAACAGGTAAGCCACTTTGCCGCGCAGAAATAGGCTTTGCAGGGCATCGTTGCCTTGCAGGAATGCCGGCAGGTCTTTGATTTGCTCACGGGAGCGGGCACCGGGAAAATCTAGCAGGTCGGTATGCTGGAAGAAATCCCAGGGTTGTTCGCTAATGACGATGCGCAATTCGGCGATCAACGCGGCAACCTCGCTGCGAGGCAGTGTGACTCGCGCCCCATTGGTTCCGGTTAAGGTCAACGTCCCGCCGCTGCCCGTTCCCAGGCTCTTGAGCGTTTGCACATCGATAATGCTCTGCTCGCGAGGAATCAATGCTTCCAATCCGGCTTGGGCGTCAGTCGCGAAATTAAGACCCTGCAAGCCGTTATACAAGCGGATATAAAGTTGGCTGAATGCATCCACGTCACCCCAGATAATGCCAAACAGGCGGGCACGATCCTGAATCCGCAACCGGGGGGCCAGTTGCGCGGCCTGTTCCCAATAGCCATGCCGCAGCAAGCGCACCCGCTCCTGACCCTTAAAATAGCGCTCGAAATAGGCTTGCAGGTCGAAAACATCCTCAGCAGTTAGCGGGTCCACTGGCGAAGTCTGTGCTAATGAGACCAGCCCGGTCAGCAGTTCATTCAACCGGGTCTGGCTCAACGGCTCGTCATCACTGTGGTCACAATCGGCGTAGTAGGTATTGCCAAGCATCTTGACGAGATCGGTCTGAGTCAACAGCCGCATTTGCACCGGTGCCGCCGGTGTAACGCCAGGGATGGTTTGCAGGGTAAAACGAGTCACCAGCCCGGTCGACTCGCGTCCACCTTCGGGGTTGAGATCACGGATGAAATCGATCTTCTGGCCGGCAAAATCTGCCAGTAACGGCGTATTGCCTTTGCGGGCTAGTGCGGAGATCAGATAGGATTTGCCCGACTGGCTAGGGCCAAACACGCCAGCGCACATCGGACGCTGCACCGCCTGATTAAGCCGCCGGGCCTGAGCGACCAGGCGGCGAAATTCCTTCGTCAGGCCCGCTTTTTCCTGCCCCACCCGTTCATGATATTCAGTTAGCCAGTTGAGAAACCCGGTACCGGCGTTTTCAAGCTCACGGCAACGAGCGCTAAGCTGGTCGCTGGAAGCGACATCCCTTCCCCCCAGGACTCCCCCGCTTAGGGGCGAGGGACCTGGAGACTCAATCTTAAGGGCAGGAGATTCACCTCCTCCTGGTGAGGGAGGGTTGGAAGGAGGGGGTAGGGTCGATCCAGATGCAGACACAGGAGACGCAGAAGGCACCGCCTCTTCCAGCATCGGGCTGGGCTGGGGAGACGCCGGTTCCGCTTCATCACTGACATCCACTCCAAAATGGCGGGCCAGCGCGGCCAAGCCGCCGGCGAAACCCTGGCCCACCGCCCGGAACTTCCATTCGGAACGGCGACGGTAAAGTTCGCCCAGGATAATCGCGGTTTCGATCATGCCGGTGGTATCCAGCGTGAAGCTGGCGATTCCGGTTCCGTTGCCGCCGTTGCGTAACTCCAAACGGATCTGGCGGAGAATCGCCATCGATTGGCCTTCCCCGGCATCCAGCGCTACAGTTATCGCAATTCGGGCAATAGCAGCGGGCAGATCAGCAAGGCGTATGGCAAATTGTTGACCATTGCCCTGAAGCGTAACCCCGTTGCCGGCTAACGCCGGCTGGTTGTAGAAGATGAAGTCCCCGTCATCACGCACTGTGCCCTGCTCAGTTAGGGCAAAAGCGCTGGCGTCCAGTATCCGAGGACCGTCAGCAGGCTCCCAGCTTAGGTTCAGCTCAACGCGCTGGATACCGGGGTTCTGTTGGCTCAGGGACAGATTTTGGCCAGCTTGGAATGTCAGCACGGCGGGATCCCTCCAAATCAAATCGTTAGTCGGCCATCGGCAACAGTATTACGCTCCAATCTCCTTGTCATGCTCGATCATGGCGTAAGCTGAGTGGTTATGAATAGATTCGAAGTTTTCCGACTCCACCGCATATGCCGCCACCCGGTCGTCCTGATTCAGCTTGGTAGCGATATCACGCACCATGTCTTCGACAAATTTAGGATTTTCGTAAGCCCGTTCTGTTACATACTTTTCATCTGGCCGCTTGAGCAGTCCATATAACTCGCAGGACGCTTCTTTTTCAGCCAGATCGATCATATCTTCGATCCACAGGAAATCCTTCACGCGCACGTTAAGCGTAACGTGAGAACGTTGATTGTGGGCGCCATATCGAGAAATCTTCTTCGAGCAGGGACACAAACTGGTGACCGGCACTACCACCTTAAGATTCATAGCAGGCTGTCCATTGCGGATCTCGCCGATGAATGTCACCTCGTAATCCATCAGGCTCTCCACACCGGAAATGGGCGCCACTTTATTGACGAAGTAGATGAAGGTCATCTCGATATGCCCGGATTCGGCTTCCAGCCGCTCGGTCATTTCTGCCAGCATATCCTTGAAGGAATCCACAGAAATCTCGCGTCCCGGCACATTCAGGATTTCCACGAACCGCGACATGTGAGTCCCTTTGAAGTTATGAGGCAGGTTCACATACATGTTGAAAGTCGCGATCGTATGTTGTTCACCTCCGCTGCGGTCGCGAACCCGAACGGGATGACGGATATCTTTGATCCCCACCTTGTTGATCGCTAAGCGGCGGGTATCGGCACTGTTCTGCACGTCTGGAATAGGGATCACCGTGGACATAGCCGCGGAACTTATGATCAATGGCTTCATGCAATCCTCTCAAGGTAAGCGTTCACCTTAACTCTTCCCATGATAATGCGCTTCGGTATTTACACCCGGAGGCTGACATCCTTGTTGGATAATGGATCGAGTCGTTAATTCCCGATGATCGCGCTCAACTATCAGGCAACTTACGCCAGTTAGCCAGTTGTTGTAATACGCCATCGATATCTAAACCACATTCGGCCAGCAATTCCGCTCGCTCGCCTTGTTCGACAAAGCGGTCAGGCAAGCCGATATGCAAAACCGGAATTAAGATGCCGCGCTGTGCCAGACATTCGCTGACCGCGCTACCTGCGCCACCGGCCACGGTATTATCCTCCAGTGTCGCCAGCGCGCAATGCTCGGCAGCCATCTGCACAATCAATGCTTCGTCCAGCGGCTTGATAAAGCGCATATTGACTACGGTGGCGTCCAGGCGTTCCGCCACTGCCTCGGCGACCGCGACTCGATCGCCAAATGCCAACAGAGCCAGATCCCGGCCACGCCGCCGGACCTCGCCCTGACCAACCGGCAATGGTTGCATCGCCCGCTCTGGAATCACCCCTGGCCCTTTACCGCGCGGGTAGCGCACCGCTGCAGGCTGGTTCAGCTGGAAGCCAGTGTAGAGCATCTGCCGACACTCATTTTCATCGGCCGGTGCCATGATCACCAGATTGGGAATGCAACGCAGATAACTGTAATCGAAGCTGCCAGCATGGGTTGGCCCGTCGGGCCCCACCAAACCAGCACGGTCGATCGCAAATAATACCGGCAGGTTTTGCAGCGCTACGTCGTGAATCACCTGATCATAGGCGCGTTGCAGAAAGGTGGAATAAATCGCCACGACCGGCTTGAGTCCTTCGCAGGCCAGCCCCGCGGCCAAGGTTACCGCGTGTTGCTCGGCGATGGCGACATCGAAGTAGCGGTCCGGAAAGCGTTCGGAAAACTCGACCAGTCCTGAGCCTTCACGCATGGCTGGGGTGATGCCGATCAGCCGCTCATCCTGGGCAGCCATGTCGCACAGCCATTCACCGAACACTTGGGTATAGGTCAGCCCGCTGGGCTTGGCCGGCTGTAAGCCGCGGGCTGGATCGAAAGCACCGACCCCATGATAATCGACGGGTTCTTCTTCAGCCTGGGGATACCCCTTGCCTTTGCGGGTAACGGCGTGCAACAGGCGTGGCCCCTTGAGCGCCCGCAGGTTACGCAGGGTCTGCACCAGGGTCGGCAGGTCGTGCCCGTCTACCGGACCAAAGTAGTGGAAGCCTAACTCTTCGAATAACGTTCCCTCTGGCGCAAACAGGCCCTTGACGTGCTCCTCGGCGCGGCGGGCAACTTCCAGCACTGGCGGCATATGGCTGAGCACTTTCTTGCCGCCTTCGCGCACCGTCGAGAATAATTGACCGGACAGCAGTTTAGTTAGATGCGCCGATAGCGCGCCGACATTCGGCGAAATCGACATTTCGTTATCATTGAGCACCACCAGTAAATCATTCTTGAGATGGCCGGCATGATTCAGCGCCTCGAAGGCCATCCCGGCGGTCATCGCTCCATCACCAATGATAGCAACAATTTTGCGATCGCTGCCGGACAGACCGGCAGCGATCGCCATTCCCAGCGCTGCGCTGAGCGAGGTGCTCGAATGACCGACTCCGAAGGTATCATAAGGACTCTCGCAGCGTTTCGGAAAACCAGCGATGCCATCCTTGCGCCGCAAGGTATGCATATACGCGCGACGGCCAGTCAGAATCTTGTGCGGGTAGGTCTGATGGCCCACATCCCAGACCAGCCGGTCTTCTGGGGTGTTAAAGACATAATGGAGGGCGATGGTTAATTCGACGGTACCCAGATTGGCGGCGAAATGTCCACCGGTGCGCGCCACGGTTTGGATCAGGAACTCACGCAACTCCTCGGCCAGCGCGGGTAGGCGTGTCTCCGGCAAGCAACGCAAATCTAGGGGAGTATCGATTTGTTCCAGCAATGGAAAGGCGGATCCAGTGGAGGGCATCGTAACAAGGTCCGTGTCGGTAAGCGGTATCGTCAATGGATAGGTGGACGACATGAGATTCTTAAGGGTGAGGCGCTTAACAGCTTCAGTAGGCGCGCTCGACGATATAGGCGGCGATCCTGCGTAGTGGATCAGCGTTGCCGTCCAGTGATTCTAAACTCGCCAGTGCTTCCTCATAGAGCATCCGGGCATGCTCACGCGCGCCCTCCACCCCCAACAATGCCGGATAGGTTGGCTTATTGAGTACCCGATCTACGCCGCTGGTTTTACCCAAGGTTATAGTATCGCCCATCACGTCAAGGATATCGTCTTGGATCTGAAATGCTAATCCAATGCATTTGGCGTAGCGATCCAGCCGTTCGAGAATCGTGGACTCGACCGCAGGCTGGCTGAGTGCGCCCATGAGTACACTGGCGCGAATCAGTGCCCCGGTTTTGTGGATATGCATGTTCTCCAATTCCGCCAGGGTCAGTTCTTGGCCGATGGCGGCTAGATCGATGGCTTGCCCGCCGGCCATGCCCCGGGAACCAGCCGCCTGAGCCAATATCCCTTGCATCTGTAAGCGGATAGCTGGGCTTGGGATCATTGCCGGGTCCTGCGCAAGGACCTGGAAGGCGAGCGCCTGTAGAGCATCACCGGCCAGAATCGCCAGTGCCTCGCCAAATGCTTTGTGGCAGGCCGGCTGGCCATGGCGGAGGTCGTCGTTATCCATCGCTGGCAAGTCGTCGTGGATCAGGGAATATGCGTGAATGAACTCCACTGCGCAAGCCGGACCATCCAACATGTCCAGAGATGCGCTAACGGCATGGCCAGCGAGGTAAACCAGCACCGGCCGGATGCGTTTGCCACCGCCCAGAACCGCATAACGCATGGCTTGGTGCAAGTTGTTAGGATGCAGGCTGGCTGCTGGCAGGCGTTGGTCGAGCACCTGTTCAGCGCGGGTTTGATAAGTTTTGATCAATTCCGCTGCCATCGCATTAATCCACCGTTTCGGCAAATGGCAGGGTTTCCAGCCGTCCGTGTTGTTCCAGCACTTGTTCAACTTTTTGTTCAGCGCATTGCAGAGCCGTTTGGCAGTTTTTCACCAGGCTGACGCCCTGCTCGAAACGCTGCAAGGTTTCCTCAAGGCTCAACTCGCCTTGCTCAAGTTGACCAACTAGATTTTCCAGTTCTGCTAGCGCTGCTTCGAAGGGAATAGGGGGGGATTTTTTGGCTGACATGCCTGCCTGTCCGCTTTAGATAGACGTGTAAGTTACCTTGTGACTGGCAAACGGTCAATTTGGGACACACTGTGTAACGAGAAACCGGAACGACGATTTCTAAAATCAATTCATTGAGTGTAAGCGCGGGTTTTTGGCGGGCTTGGCGGAATGTCGCCTGCAAGGAAGACTTCTGTTTTAATAACTATTTGTTAAAATTAATTTTAATACAGCGTTACGGTGCTATCTTAGGAGGTTGATTACCCCAAGGCATCATCGCCACTGCTGAAAGTGAGTTTTTGGGTGAGCCTTCGATCAGTTTGTCGCTATAGACCAGATAGACCAGGGTATTACGTTGTGTATGGAGAAAACGCACGACACGCAGTTTCTTGAACACCAATGAGCGCCGCTCGGTGAATACTTCCTCGCCGTCCTTAAATTTTTCCTTAACGTTGATGGGGCCGGTTTGCCGGCAGGCAAGGGAGGTATCGGAAGTATCCTCAGCTAATCCTAAACCACCTTTGACGCCGCCTTTTTGGGAACGGCTGACATAGCAGGTGACGCCATCGATCTTGGGATCGTCAAAGGCTTCGATGACGATCTTGTGGTTCGGTCCAAGCCATTGGAAGGCAGTATCGACGCTACCGATTTCCTCAGCATACGTGACTGAGAGAGTTATTAACGCACCACTTAGCAATCCGCCTAACCAGTAGTGTTTCATCTTTCGGTATGTCATGTTGTTTTTACCAGGATCAAATTATTCAACAAATCATCTTAAGTGATTGAACAGCGAAAGATTTTGAATCTTAACGAACGATTGCTGCGAAGCCTGCAGGGCCAAAAGCTCCTGACTCATGCGCGATGCAGCCTCGGCGATATCCGTTGAGCCGATATCAGATTGCAGATTTTGCAGTTGCAAATTCAAATTCTGATTGACCTCTTCTTGAGTATCCAATGCATTCATCCGGCTGCCAATGCGTCCCCGTACCTGATTGAGATTTAGCAAAGCCTGATCGATATCCGTTAGTGCGTTGTTCAAACCCTGGGTGAGCACAGCAACATCAGAGGCGGTGTTGTCCGGATTTCCCAAGGTGTTGATTAGGTTATCTAGTGTTTTGAAAATACTCTGATTCTCTGCAGGCTTGATAATAAACCGGTCGCCATCATCGGGATGGCCTTCGACAGCAACCTCGATGCCGTTAAAAGATATCGTTTCGCCTTGGTAGGAATCATCGGCGGCTAACGGAGTCAATGGAACCACCTCAGTACCGCTCGCATCCAAAATCCGATATTTGGTGATCGGCGGCGGCGGATCGGTTAAATCGCTAGGGGTTGGATCATTGGGCGCGGCTGTCACGCTGAATTCAATGGTGTAAGGATAGTTGCCTCCCATGAAATCATTTTGGAATTCAGTAGGATTTGCAATGCTGCCAACGGTGATTGTGCCATTACCAGTATTATCAGCGGCCAAGCTGGTGCGGAACTGGCCATTGCCGTTGCGGATGAGCATGAATACGCTATCGCCCGTATCGCCGACGGGCACCTGCCGTGAGGGGCCAATTTGCAGCGAACGCTGCCCCTGATCACCATTGTAAATAGCATCGCCACCCGCGGTTTTGGTGAACGGCTGGCTTTGCTCCTTAAAGCCCGCAAATAAATAAGCGCCATCAGCATCCCTGGCATTGGCAGTATCTAAAAGCTGCTCACGCAATTGCTGGACTTCCAGGGCGATGGTTTGCCGGTTTTCCGAAGTCAGCGCAGCATTATTGGCTTGAATGGTGAGTTCTCGCGCCCGTTGCAGGATATCGGTGCTTTCCTGCACAGCAACTTCTTCGACACTTTGCCGGCCGTTGGCAATGATGATGTTTCGCCCATATTGCTCGTTAAGCTTGATCTGCTTGTGCAGATCCATTAACCGGGCACTGTTGGTCGGATCATCAGACGGTTTCAAAAGTTTGCGGCCACTGCTGATCTGGGCTTGTGCCTTAGCCAGGCCGGCTTGATGGTCGTTCATCCATTTGACCCCTTGCCGGTAAATCATACTGGTAGATATACGCATGATTAGCCCTTGACTGCTTCTAGCAGAGTTGAGAACAGTGCATTGGAGGTTTGGATAATTTGAGCGGCAGCCTCATAGGCTTGCTGGAAGCGCACTAGATTGGCGGCCTCCTCATCCAGATTTACCCCGGAAATTGATTCGCGCGTCAGCGTGGATTGTTCAAGCAGGGCTTCCTGAGACACCAGGGTATTTTCAACCCGCCGGCCTTGGGCGCCGACCTCAGCGATCATCTGCGAGTAGACACCTCGATAGTTATTGCCGCCCATCAGCTGCTGTTTGGTTTCCAGTTTCACCAACTCCAGCGCATTGCGGTTGTCGCCGATGCCGCCTTGGTTATTCATGATCTGGAATGCATCACCGTCATTCTTGATTTGGAAGATGTCGCCAGCTTGCGGTGTGCTGGAAGGAGGGCCAGGGTCGTCAGTGATCTGCGTTGTCCAGCCGTTATAGGTGATATTGCCGCCACTGGTATAACTCATGCCGCTGGCCAAGGTTGTGCCTTGGGTCACATCGAACACATCAAATTGAGTGGCGCTGGTGAACCGGATCTCGATCTTATTAAGCAAATTAGCATCATAGATATCATTCACCGCTGGCGGCGCGATAGCCGCCGTTCCCACATTCGCAGGATCAGCAGCAGCAGTAATCGGCGAGCCGCTGACACTGCCTTGCGGCGAACCGGTGATCGCCACTTCCCAACCGTTGTAGGTCAACGGACTGCCGCTGACATAGCCTACGTTCGTCGCTAGAGCCGTTCCCGCGGTGAGATCCAACACATCAAAAGTGTTGGCACTGGTGAATTGAATTCTGACAGTATTTTGTAAAGCGGAATTGGCCGCGTCGGTGACGGCACCTGGCGAGATACTCGTCGAACCGACATTATCCGCCTGGCTATTGGTAATAATGGGTGCAGCAGTCGCGACCTTGCGTGGATCGGTGATACGCAGATCAAGGCTTGACGCGCCATTACGGGTGGACTGAACCAGGAAACGGTCTCCAGCCGTCAGCGAGCCGCTGATTGGCGTAAGATTCAATCCTTGTTTGTCTAACTCTACATTTAACGCAGCTAAGTTCCCGCTGGCGAGAATGGTTTGATTATCCGATAACCGTGTCGCTGTGTAATTGGCACCATCATAGAGAATTTCATAATCCGAGCGGACCAGCTTGGTTGAATCAGTCACGGTGGCGGTGAAGGTTGCTGCACTGGTGGCATCATTCTTGGTATGCGGCCAGACTTGCGGACTTCCTGCATTGAAAAGCGCGCTCCCCAATTCACCATCCAGGTTCATACCTTTCTCATGCTGATCGTTAAAGGTCTCAGCCAGACCCATCGCCAGCAATCCCAGCCCATCCTGTGCCGGATTCAGAATGGTGCGGCGAAACTCGAAGTATCCACCCAGTTCGCCGCTGGTGATATAGCGCTCCAGGTCGCTGCCTTCTGCCTGACCTTGCAGGCGCACGGTGATTTCTTGGGGATCGAAGCCAGATTCCACGGCTTCCAATGAGTAGGCATTGACGCCTACGACCAAGGGCTGGCCGCCGCCCATGAAAATATTGAGACTGCCATCATCCTGATTGACGACCTGTATGCCCACCAGTTTGGACAAATCCACCAGCATCCGGTCACGGTTATCGAGCAAGTCGTTAGGCGGATTAGTCGCAAAATCGGGTGCCTGGGCAATGTCCCGGTTGATTTGGGCGATACCGGCCGTTAGATCATTAATCGTGGTCACTGCGTTGCGGATGCTAGTATCGACGGAATCGCGCAAGCTGCTCAGGGCGCTATCGATATCCTGAATCCGCGTCGTCAGGGTTTGTGCTTCGTCCAGAAACACCTGCCGGGCCGTGATAGAGGCCGGGGCATCCGCCAAATCTTGCAGTGAACCAAAAAAAGCTTCCAGATCAGGTGTCAGGCCGACATCAGTATCACCCAGCAGAGCGCTCATCTGCCCGGTTAGGTCATTGAGCTTTTCATACTGGCTGACACCGCTACTGTGACCGCGCAACTGCTTCATCACAAAATCATCGTAGGATCGAGCGACGCTCTCGATATCCACGCCACGTCCCATGTAACCATAGGAATGCTTCTCGGGGAGTGGTGTTCCCAGCTCCACCCGCTGCCGGCTGTAGTATGGGGTATTAACATTGGCGACATTGTGGCCAGTAGCGCTCATCGCAGCGCGGAAAGCCATGAGTCCGCTGACGGCAGTACGAAGGATATCGACCATAAATGTTCCCTTGCGGGCCTCCAGATAATTAGCGCTTCACTTATTCTATCGGCCCGGCGCTGGCTGACTTGAGTGTTGCCAGCGCCTTGTCGAACGAGGGACCATTCATCAAGCCCAGGATTTTCCAGGCGTACTTGGGGTCGGTCGCGTAACCTGCTTGTTGCAAGGCTTTCAGATAAGCTGCGCCATCGTCTACCCGGGTCAGCGCTTCCTGATAGCGAGGGTTGACTTGCAAGAAATTCACATAGTCGTTGAAGCTTTCTCTGTAGGATCGATAGGCGCGGAACCCGTCTTGCTGCCGGACCGCAACGCCATTCACAAATTCAAAGGTGGAGTTAACCACCCGATCACCTTGCCAGCCCCGGTGGGCCTTGATACCGAACAGGTTGTGGCTGGTACGTCCATCGGCAAAGCGCGGTACCGATTTGCCCCAACCGGTTTCATGAGCCGCCTGGGCGATCAGCACTTCTGGAGCAACGCCCAGTTGGCGTGCGGCATCCTGGGCGTGCGACCACATCCGTCGCACAAAGGCAACCGGCGATGACGGTTCAAAGGGCGCATCATCGATGGGATAGGATTGATTTGCAGCATGGGCTGGCGCCACGAAAGGCGTTGGTTTAGGGAGAGGTGCGGGTGAAGGCATTCTGATGCTGGAGCGAATGCGTTGTACCTGACTCAGGGTTGCGAGCGGATCACCCATCATGGCTGGCGAGGTTGGCGGGATCGGGGAATCCGCTGGATGGCCGCTGAGTTGCCGGACGATAGCGTCACTCAATCCTAATTTTCCTTGCTGAGCCATATTCAGAGCTAACTGCTGATCGAACATCTCACGGTAAAAGCGGGTCTGATCGCTGTCCAGTAATCCGCCATCGCCTGGATTAGCATCGCGCATGCTTTTCAGCATCATCTGGATGAACACCGCTTCAAATTGCTGGGCTGCTGCACGGATCGCTTCGGGCGAATTTTGCTGGGCTTTGCGCCGCAGATCCGACAGCCCCTGCATATCTGTGTAGACAAATGCCGAGTCGTTTGCAGTGATCATGATCAGACTCCTCTCGTCTTCCTAGCGCATTCGGGCTTGAATTTCGCTAAAACGGCGAATCCAGGGTTTGATTGATCCAGATTGAGCAGCAATTTTCGTGGCAATATTTTGCGCTGCATTAAAATCCGGATAGTCGCCAACCACAAGCGAATACCAGGGGCCAGAGCGGCTAGGTGTCATGAAATACGCTTTTGGCTCAACCGTAGTGATTGATTCTGATACGGCAATTTCCCGAAGCTTATCCAAGTCTTTGCCGCTGTAAAGTTGTACGGTGTAATGGTTGGGATCGCGAGCTTCCAGCCAATCCGGCTCTAGGAGAGTGTTGGCGGATGCCGCCTCCAGTTCAATTGGCGGGGGGATTCTGGAGGTCAACGTCGCCGCTTCTGCGGAGGGCGGCGTCTCGTGAGGAGCATCGCTTGGTGTTTCAGCAGGTGCCTTGGGTTCCAGTTCAATCGGCGGTGGAATATTGGACACCGGCGCCGGTGCTGGTACCGGCATCGGCTCAGCAATGGGTCTTGGCGAATGGCTTTCGGCGCCTGGAGCAGGCTCCGGCGTGTGTTCTGGTTCAGTCTTACTGTTCAATCCAGCCAAATGGGGGGGGTCCGTGACACTGGCGTCTGGTTTTGAAGGCCGTGCAAGGGATTTTGCATGTTCTGTATTCGATGTCTTAGCAGCCAATTCACTGGGCTGGTTCAGGCTCATCATGATTTTAATCCCGCCTGCTTGCAGGCCGATGGCGATCACCAGCACGCTACCGAGCAACGAGAGGGTTTTCCATGAGAGGCTGGTCATGATTCACATTACTCAAATGACGATAAGTTCAGCTTTAAGAGCGCCAGCTGCTTTGAGCGCTTCCAGAATGGCGATCAGGTCGGTGGGAGAAGCGCCGACCTGATTGACGGCCCGTACAATGTCATCCAATGCAACGCCAGGATTAAATAGGAACATTGGTTTTTTTTCCTGATTGACAGAGATATTGGCGTTGGGAACGACGGCAGTCCGTCCACCGGAGAACGGTGCCGGCTGACTAACGATGGGGTCAGCGGTGATGGTGACGGTCATGTTGCCGTGGGAAACCGCTGCGGGGCCGACCTGGACGTTCTGGCCGATGACTACAGTGCCCGTCCGGGAGTTAACGATCACCTTCGCAGCGCCCTGAGCAGGGACAACCTCAATATTTTCCAGCACAGCAATCAGGCTGACCCGCTGATTGGGATCGGCAGGTCCAAGCACTTGGACGGAGGAAGCATCGATGGCTTGAGCGGCCTGGCCGCCAAGTGCTTGGTTGATGGCAGCGACCATTCGCTCAGCGGTCGTGAAATCGGCTTGGTGCAAATTCAGCACAATAGGATCATCGTCGCGCCCGCCAAACTTGCCAGGAACTTGACGCTCGACGGTGGCACCGTTGGGGATACGCCCGACGCTGGGGACATTAACCGTCACGCTGGAGCCGGCCGCAGAAGCGCTGATGCCGCCTACCACAAGGTTACCTTGGGCCATCGCGTAAACCGTGCCATCCGCACCCCGCAACGGGGTCATCAACAGGCTGCCGCCTTGTAGGCTCTTGGCATTGCCGATGGAAGAAACAGTGATGTCAATCGTTTGGCCCGGCTTGGTGAAAGGCGGCAGATCGGCGTGGATGGAAACCGCAGCGACGTTTTTTAGTTGCAGATTGACTTCTGGCGGAATCGTAACCCCCAGATTGGATAGCATGCTTTTCAGGCTTTTGACGGTAAACGGGGTTTGGGTGGTCTGGTCACCCGTACCGTTGAGGCCCACCACCAGTCCATAACCAATAAGCTGGTTACTGCGGACCCCGGCGATATTAGCCAGATCCTTGATGCGGTCAGCCCCAGCGCCCTGGGCCACGAGGGCGAGCAGGAAAAAGAGTGCTAGTGAGCGGAACATGGAATGTACCTTGGTTTGAGGGTTCAGAGTTTTAAGCAAAATTTAAACCGTATTTTTTCAGGCTTAAAACTAAAAAGGCCATAGCGGACTCAAGAAAAACCGTCCCAACCAGCTCACTGTGTTGGCATCCGCCAGTACGCCATTGCCAGCGTAGGTAATTTTAGCGTCAGCGACTTGACTGGAGAGGATGGAGTTGTCGGTTTGAATATCTTCGGGACGGATGACGCCAGAGATTTGCACAACTTCCTCGCCCTGATTGAGTGTCAACATTTTCTCGCCGCGAATCGCCAAATTGCCGTTGGGATAGACGCCGGTTACCACCGCCGAGATATTGCCGGTCAAGCTGTTGCTCTGGTCGCTGGCGCCCTCGCCACCGAGTTCACGCTCACCAGAAATGGTGGTTGCATAGTCATTTTTGCCAGCGGCAAGGGCTGGATTACCGAAAGATGCGCCAAACAATACCGGGTTTTGCAAATTAATATTGCTGGTTTTGCTGACGCCGGTGGTCGCTGACTTGGTCGCGGCGGTACTTTCAATCAACCGGATCACAACGGTGTCGCCCACTCGCCGGGCGGTGCGATCCTCGAACAGCCGCAGGTCGCGGTTGGCTTGATAAATGGCGCCGGTGGCGGGAGGAGCCGGGCGCGCGGGATCAGCGACATCCATGACCTGCGGGGTGACCGGTTTGAAATCGTATTGCGGGGCCAGACCGCTGCACCCCGATAGCAGGAGAATGAATAGGAGGGCGGCGGATTTATTCATGAGGGCAGTCTTACAGCTGATTGTTGACGTATTGCAGCATTTGGTCAGTGGCAGAGATGACCTTGGAGTTCATTTCGTAGGCGCGCTGGGTTTCAATCATATCTACGAGTTCTTCCACGACATTGACGTTGGAAGTTTCCAGGGAGCCTTGCTCCAGGAAGCCAAGACCATTATTGCCAGGATTGTCAGCTTGAGGTCCGCCGCTGGCGGCGGATTCTAGAAACAGGTTTTCGCCAACCGGTTGCAGACCAGCCGGATTGATGAAGTCCACGGTTTGGATCGTGCCTAGATTGGCGGGCGCAGTCTGGCCGGCCGTCAGGGCGCTAACGACACCATCTTTACCAACGGTGACGCTCAGGGTGTTGGGTGGAATGGTGATAGCCGGTTGCAGTTCAAAGCCACTGGAGGTGACGACTTGTCCATCGGCGTTGATCTGGAAGGCGCCGTCGCGAGTGTAAGCCGTGTTGCCATCGGGGAGCAGAATTTGAAAAAAGCCTCGGCCATTAATAGCAAGATCCAGGTTGTTACCGGTCTGGATCAGGTTGCCCTGAGTGAAATTTTTGGCAGTGGACACGGTACGAACGCCAGTACCAAGCATCAATCCAGAGGGGAGCTCGGTATTTTCCGTGGTCTGGCCACCCACCTGGCGGACATTCTGGTACAGCAAGTCTTCGAAGTGAGCGCGGCCGCGCTTGAAGCCGGTCGTGCTGACATTGGCCAAGTTGTGGGCGATAACCGACATGCGGGTCTGTTGGGCGTCGAGGCCGGTCTTGCCGACCCAGAGTGCAGCAGTCATGGTAAGACTCCTATTCCAGCTTTAGTAGTTGATCTGAGGAATTGGCGTTTTCTTGCCCTGCGTTCATCATTTTGACCTGCATTTCAAAATGCCGGGATGCTTGGATCATACTGACTAGCATATCGGCGGGGTTGACATTGCTACCTTCCAGTGCGCCCGTGACAAGTTTTACCGTGGCGTCGGGTGGAGCCGCCGCACCGTCCTTGGTGCGCATGAAGCCATACTCATCCTTATAAAGAGGGTTTTGGGCCGTGGGCTTGACCAGACGGATACGGTCCACGACCACGATTTCGGTAGAAGCCTCACCACGAGGACGGATGCTGATTGTCCCATCCTCGCCGATGTCAATTTTCTGGGCAGGGGGGATGGCAATGGGGCCAGCAGTGCCGAGTACCGGCTGGCCGGTGGCGGTCGTGAGTTGGCCGTTGACATCCAGTTGCAGGTCGCCAGCGCGGGTATAGGCCTCTTCGCCGTCAGGCGCCTGGATGGCGATCCAGCCTTCGCCTTGAATAGCGATATCCATGTCCCGGCCCGTGGTCATGATTTTAGCTTGGGTGATATCGATACCCGGTCGTTCAGTCATGGAATAAACCCGGGTAGGCATTCCATCAGTGCTGAAAACCGGCATGCTGCGAAAGTCTTCCAGGTCCTTGCGAAAGCCTACGGTACTGACGTTGGCCAGGTTGTGGCTAATGAGTGCTTGCGTCTGCAAGGTTTGCTGGGCACCGGTCATCGCAACATAGAGCATGCGGTCCATGTTTCAGCTCCTAATCAATCCTAGCGGATCATGTTGGTCACGGTTTCAGTCAGGGTATTATTGACCGTGATCGTCTTAGAATTCGCCTGGAAGTTGCGTTGGGCGACAATCATGTTGACCAACTGTTCAGTGAGATCGACATTGGAAGTTTCCAGAGCTCCACTCATCAGTGTGCCAAGATTACCGCTTCCTGGGAGTCCAAAAGTGGGGACGCCGGATGCGGTGGTTTCCAGCCAACTGGTATCGCTGATTTGCTTAAGCCCTTGCACATTAGGAAAATTAACGAGATTAAGCGGGGCACCCGCCGTGACAGTGACGCCTGTAGCATCCCTGGCGTCGATATTACCCGTTGCTTTGTCGATAGTGATATTGTCCACGGGCATAGTGCCCGTGAATTGCAAGTCAGTACCTGGAGGTCCGCTGCCGTCTTGTAGCCTCTGGCCGATGTTATTGACAATATAACCGTCGACATCGACGTAAAAACTACCAGCACGGGTATATACCGCACCTTCAGTATTTGGATCTTTGACTTGGAAAAATCCATTACCGGTAATCGCCAAATCCAGCTTAGAGCCCGTCGAATTACCTGTTGTAATAATACCGCCCTGCCCGAATAATTGATTGACAGCTTGGGTCTTTACACCCAAACCACCTCCCATTGTTGCGTTGCTATCGACTAAATCGCCAAATTCTGCCCGGGAGTTTTTGAATCCGGTCGTACTGGCGTTAGCGATGTTATGGGATGTCGTATCCAAGTCGGTAGTAGCCGCCTTGAGACCTGTAAGGCCGGTGTAAAAGGACATCGTTTTATCCTCGCTTGATCGTGTTAAAAATGCTTTCCCCTCCCTAAAATAAGGAGGGGTGGTGCGCAGACAGGGTTAAGGCAGCTTCGTTCTACTCATTCCTAGCGAATGCTTAGAATCGCCTGATACAACGTGCCAGTTGTATTAATCACTTGCGCATTGGCTTGGAAACTACGCTGAGCACTGATCATATCGACCAGTTCCTTGGTGAGTTCTACATTAGAGCTTTCCAAAGCACCCACGACAATCTTGCCCAATGAACCATTACCTGGTTTGCCAATAATCGCCGGGCCTGATTCTCTGGTCGCAATCCAGTTATTATCACCTTGCCGTTTGAGTCCTTGCGTATTGGCAAAACGTGCCAAAACGACTTGCCCCATAATTTGGGTTTCACCATTACTGTAACTGGCAATGACATTTCCTAATTCATCAGCATCAACTTTAGACAATTGGCCCATGGTATAGCCATCTTGGGATAAGCTATTCGTAATGGATTCACTATCAAACTGTGTGGTGTCGCCAAAATTGAGTTCAATGTTTTGTCGTCCAGCGCCATTACCAAAACTGACCGATGGCATCCGCAGCATGAGAGGTTCATCAGGATCGATGTAACCCGTTTCATCAGCAGCCTGAGTTGGAAGACCACGGCTGTCGAAAGCCACACTACCAATTCGCGTGGCGATACTTTCAACATCAGTAAATTGACGATATACACTCCATAAATTATCTGCTGTCTTCCTGAAATATAAATTGAGCGTGTGATCAATACCCAAGCTATCGTAAATCGACAGTGCTGTTGAGTAGTCGTAATTTCTGATATCGGTCGCATCAATGGTGCTAGGATTTGCAGATGGACTGGTTGCGATGACACTCATTGTTTCTGAGGTTGTTCCCGCTACTTCCAGTACCTTGCTGAAATCAGGCGTGATCGTTAAGGCAGTTGCCCCTGAGCCCAGTTCTGCTGTTGCAAACGTAATTGGAGTCGTTACATTGGTTAGATCAGGCCTGCCAGAGGCAAAGAGAATTGTCCCGCCGTTATTCTCTATTGGAATCGTATTATTGAGGGTGTAATGAACCTCCCACGTATTTGCTGTTGTTGTTAGTGTAAAATAGGTTTGCAAGGTATGATTAACGCCTAAGCTATCATAAATCTGTTGTGAATTGACATGATGGTAAGTTGTTGGATCAGTGGGATCAAAGGGGGTTGCTCCAGTATTTATTGGAGTACTCCCTCCCCCTAAAGATGCCGTGTACTCAACTGTTGCGGTTGGCACAGGTGCTTCTTCAGAGGAATTTAGATTTATTCCTAGGTCTACTGTACCCGTCATTTTGGGTTGCATAGTCGATGAATCAATCTGCAGGTCATCAACAATACTGGTAATTTCACGGCTGCGTAGAGATCCATTCGCTGTAAAGCTAACAATACTGAATGATGAACCTTGTGTAAGATCATCATAATTTAAATTAAGAGTCATGGTATCTGCGCCTGTTCCCAAATCCACACCGGTAATAGATAGGAACGTAGGAGTCGCTGTAATTGCACCTGTAGTATTATCAAAATTTATTACTCCACCATCTATCGTTGATGGATTATTATCCACTTTATGATAAATTTGCCAGTCAGTGGTTGTTGGTGGGCCGGCATTAACAGTGGTTTTGAGAAAATAAGACCGCAAAGTATGAGTAAAACCCGCGCTGTCATAAACAGTAATGGCTGTTGCATGGTTATAGGTTAATGGATCATTCGCGTCAAAATTTGCAGGCGCATTGATGAGCCCGCTTCCATCCAGCGTTAGACCAAGAGCAACCTCCGAACTTGCTGTGGGCGGAGACTCTTGGACTGTGTAGCCTTGTACGTTTTGCAAGAGATTATTGACGATATAACCTTGTGTATCGGCACGAAAACTGCCAGCACGTGTGAAGAAAACCTCTTGACCATCGTTAACCTGAAAAAAACCGTCGCCTACTACTGCCATGTCGAAAGTATTACCGGTCGTTTCGACACTGCCTTGCTGGAAGGTTTGAGTAATTCGTTGTAAGCGTACACCCAAGCCGCCGCTTTGAGCTGACATTGAGTCGACTAAATCTCCGAATTCCGCTCGGGCTTTTTTGAAACCAGTCGTATTAGCATTGGCAATATTATCAGAGACAACACCAAGATCAGCATTGGCGGCATTAATGCCCGTCAGAGCGATATTCAGAGACATGAGATGACCCTCTTGAGCTAGATTGAATTAGATTAAAAGAATAAGAGATTACCGGATGCCCCGGACTGAATTCATATCGACAAGACCGGCACCACCGGCCAGATTCAAGCTGGAGCTTTGCCCGCTTTGCCCAACAGCAACACTCTGTACCTGATTCCAAATCTGCGTACTAAATTGCTGAGCTTCGCCATCTATAAAACCTTCAGCGACTACTTGATATACGCCTGCACCCATCGTTTCACTGCCTAGGCTGAAATCTACTTGACCAGCGGGTTTTGAACCCATATTGACGGTATTCACTAATTGACCATTAGCGCTATATACTTTTAACGTCAAATTGCTGACGTCAGCCGGCAGTATAACCTGGCCCTCCAATGACTGGCCCGGTGTGTAATAGCCTCGGTTGCTTTCCACCAGTGCCTGCTTACCGACCATAGTGGTCGCCTGTGTCGTTTGAAATGCCGTCAATGATTGTGCCAAGGTATCAAATGACTTCTGCAACTCCTGAATGCTGTTTAGCGTGCTGAATTGCGCCAACTGACCCAAATACTCCTGGCCATCCAGAGGTTTGGTTGGGTCCTGATTCTTCATCTGCGCGATCATTAGTTCCAGGAAATCACTTTGATTTAGCATGTCCTTGGGTGGTGGTGGCAAGGTTGCATCTTGACTGGCAGTGGTCGCAGTAGAGCCTTGAATAGTGGTCATTGCATCAGCCTCATTTATTCACCTAAAGCCAACGTCCGCATCATCATTTGTTTGGAAGTATTGAGTACCTCCACATTCGCCTGATAAGCGCGCGACGCTGAAATCATATTCGCCATTTCCTCCACCGGATTGACATTCGGCAGATTCACATAACCCTTTGCATCGGCAAGAGGATGATCGGGCCGGTACTCTTGTCGCAAAGGCTTATCGCTCTCTACAATCCCCAACACACTGACCCCAGCAATCCCATCTTCGGCCTCATCGAGTTGTGCTGCAAAAACGGGTTCTCGCGCCCGATACGTCTGTGAGATGCTGCTGCTGATGCTGTCCATATTCGCCATATTACTGGCGGTGGTATTCAGGCGAACGCTTTGCGCATGAAGCGCCGAACCCGAAATGTCGAAAATGCGGAACAGAGACATGGCTATTCCCCTCTAATCGCTGTCATCAGCCCTTGAATACGGCTACCCAGGAATCGCAAACTGGCCTGATAGCGCAGTGCATTGTCGGCAAACACGGCCTTTTCCTGCTCGGTCTCCACCGTATTACCATCCAGCGACATCTGAGACGGCATGCGATAAAGCAATTCATTGGCATTGGAGCCTGGAGCCTGGAGATGACGGGCATTCGTCACCTTTAACGTTTGCTCCGCACCCATCGCGTCGGACATGGCTACCTTGAAATCGAAATCGCGAGCCATATAGCCCGGGGTATCCGCGTTTGCCAGATTTGCAGCTACAACCTCAGTGCGCCGGGAGCGCATATTCAAGGCCTCAGCGTGAAGTTTTAAAGCGTGGTCAAAATTGATGCCCATGGTGGGATAGCCTCCCGTTCGGTCGAATTCCGGAGCGGTTGCCGGAAAAATGACGGATTCAATCGTTACCCCATAGTAAGCAAGACATATGCCCATTTCGAATTTCAAGTCTCATATAGCGGCAATTCAGTCCTTCATGTTTTTCGATGAAGCAATCCCAGCAAAGCGTTTAATTCGCTTGCAGGTGGTGAGCGAAATGGATGCAAATTTCATTGGGTTTCCTGTAATCGATCATGGCTTCACAAATCGGTCTAGCAATCGGTGCTAGGTTGTGCGAGTCTTTGGGTTTATTTTCAGCAGAGAGAATTTCCCGGAAACGGAGAAGTTCGGATAGGAAAAATCTACATATGTCGATTCACCATTCCCCTGGGTTTCCAACGCAAGGAACTATCCCGCCTACCCGCCTGATCGCCTATAGCGTAGCGTTGGCGGCATTGGCAGTTGCCTTGTCTCCGATCAGCATTCCCGTCGGTATCGCCAAGGTGTCGCCCACTCAGCATTTCATCAATGTCGTTGCTGGGGGATTGGTCGGTCCCTGGTGGGGGCTGGCGGTTGCCCTCGTCACCTCATTAGTCCGTAATGCGATCGGTTTGGGTACGCCACTGGCGTTTCCGGGCAGCGTGTTTGGTGTCGTGCTGGCCGGACTGGCCTACCGCTATACCCGTAATATTTATTTCACTGCTTTGGGTGAGGTGATCGGTACTGGATTGATTGGCGCATCAGCCGGGGCGTTGCTGGTCGCACCTTATCTGATGGGTAAAGATCTGGCTTTGAGCATACTGATCTTGCCCTTTCTGTTGTCCTCGATAACCGGAGCGGTGCTGGGTATTGCCGGTCTGCGCGTGTTGCGGCGGCTCGGTTATCTACGCTAAGCGATATGACTGAACCTCTGATCACTTTCTGGGATTTCACTTACCGCTATCCTTCTGCGCAAACCCCTGTTCTGCAAGATCTGAAGTTCACTGTCAAAGCTGGAGAGCTGGTGCTCTTAGCCGGGGCCAGTGGTTCCGGTAAATCGACCCTCTGCCGATTATTGAATGGCTTGATACCGCACCTGCATGGCGGTGAATGGCAGGGTAAAATCCAGGTTGCCGGCATTGATCCGCAAGTTACATCGCCACACCAGTTGAGCAGGGAGGTGGGGTTGTTGCTGCAGCGGCCTGATGCCCAGTGTTTGGCAACCACCGTTGCGCGTGATCTGGCGTTCGGCCCAGCTTGCCAGGGGTTGGATCGGCTGACCATCGCTGATCGAGTGCGCGAGGCGGCGGAACGGCTGGACATCGCCCATCTCCTGAATCGTTCCCCGCATACCTTATCCTGCGGCGAGCAACAACGAGTGGCCTTGGCCGGGGTATTGGCGCTGCAACCATGCCTCTTGGTCCTGGATGAACCTTTTGCCTTTCTCGATGCTGCTAGTAGCGGTCAGTTGCGTGAACAGTTGTGTCGTTTGCACGCCGCAGGAATCACCGTGATCGTTGCTGAGCATCGACTGAGTGAACTTGCTGACCTCGCTAACCGGATATTGGTACTGCACCAGGGCCGGTTGGTCGCAGACGGGACACCGGCTCAGGTGCTGACTGGTCAAGTCACCGACTGGGGATTAGATCCGCCCGGGTGCCTGCATGCATCACCGTTGCCGGTAGTAGCTCAACAAGCGCCAGTGATTGAATGGGAGGGCATTGAATGTACCCGTGAAGGCCGTCTCGTGTTACGTGGGGCCAGTCTCTCCATTGCGCCTGGCGAAATCATGGCGTTATTGGGCGCGAACGGCGCAGGTAAGAGCACCCTCCTGCGGCATGGTAATGGTTTGCTACGTGCTCAAGGAGGTGAAGTGCGCGTGCTGAGGCAATCCATTGGACGGCGGCCAGTGGCGGAGGTGGCAAAGGATGTTGGATTGGTCATGCAACAGCCAACCCACATGCTGTTTGCATCGACGGTACACGCAGAGTTGGCCGCTGGCCCGCATGCGCTGCACCGTCATGATCCCGTCTGGTGTGCGCAATTGAGCAAGCGTTTCGGCCTGAATCCACTGCTGAATCGCCCGCCACACACCCTCAGCGCTGGGGAGCAGCGGCGGTTGGCAATTGCTGCAGTGCTGGCATCACGGCCACGAGTGTTGCTACTGGATGAGCCGACTGCCGGACAGGATGCCACGGCCCGGACTACGTTGGGTACCTTGCTTCAGGAATGTGCTGCTGAAGGGGTTGCGATCATTATCGCTACGCATGATCCGATCTGGGCCCGATCGCTTTGCCAGCGCTGGGCGCTGCTGACCCATGGGCGCATTACCGTTGATGTTGATAATCCTCTCACCCAAAAAACATCCGCCCTCCTGGCGAAGGAGGATTGGAGCGAAGGGATTGAACAGTGCAAAACCTCCTTCTCCCTCGCGAGAGAAGGTTGGAGAGAGGAAAGAGTTGAACGGTTGCCGGATCGAACTGGACACTTCGATCCTCGCGCCCTACTGGCCGTCTATTTGCTGGGTTGCGGGTTGATCGTGCTGGCAACCCGTCCGCTGGAATTATTGCCGTTGCTGGCCTTTCCTCTACTGGGCATCGCCCTGGGAAAGTACTGGGCGAAGTGGTGGCAAGTCGTGCGGTTGCTCGGGCCGACTTTGCTACTGTTTGCGATAATGGCTGGCTTCGGGAGCGGTGTGGAAGCGGCGACCGGTGCGGTGTTGCGATTGCTGGCGCTAGTAACCGCTAGTGTATGGTTCTTCGCCTTGACGCCGCCAGAGGAGCTGGGTGAATCGCTACTGGCCAGCGGTATGCCGCCCCAAGCCGTGTTTTTGCTGGAAGGAACATTGCGTTTCGCGCCGGCGATGGCGGCGCTGGCTCGGGAGGTGCGTGAGGCGCAGGAAAGCCGGGGTATCCGGCTGGATGGAGTTTATCTGTTTCGCAACGGCCTTGCCCTGCTCGCCCCATTGTTGACCAGTGTGATGCACTTCGCTGATGAGCTGGCTGAGGCGTTGGAAGTGCGCGGTTTCGGTGGTACGGCCCGTACGCCGCTGGCGGAATATCGGCTCCGGACATGGGATTGGGCGTTGGCGCTGGGAGCGTTGGCGCTGACGGGAGTAATGCTTTATTAGGCGTTGATTATCCTAGTGATTAACCGGTTCGAAAGATCGATCGCTTTTTGTTGGTCAACGTTGGCTATTTCAATAATTTCTAAAGCGTCAGATTCGCTGGACCGGTCAAACTGATTCATGGAAGGGCAATAACCATCGTTTAAATCACTCGGCTCAAATTTGTCCAAGCCTCCCCCATACTTGCGTTTATTGGTCATAATAATGTCTTGACCTATATCGCTAATTAGGTAGATAAAAATACGATTAATGTAGTTTTCGCCGAGCAAATTTGGATAGAAGGAATGAAAACAAGTAAAGTTTATTGCATCTGTGAAGTTCCTGATTATTTTGAGCCGTCCTCTATTGAAAACACCGGCTAAAATCGGTGCTGGTAAACGTGATTCAAGCTTATACCAAGGATTCCTATGGTTGGTCAAAAATCTCTGATGGAACCCTTTTCCAATACCATAATCAAGATAATCAATGATTTTTTTATTATTATGCTCATT
>DDST01000132.1 GCA_002343485.1 Proteobacteria bacterium UBA2383 | reverse complement strand
TGTACCTTTTCACACACCCTCTAAACGAGATCAGGATAACAAGGCCCGCCACCGGCTCAAGCAATTGATTCAGCTGTTCATTCGGCGCCGGGTGAAATTCGAGGTGTTGGAGGGGCTGCCGCTGTGACCGGGATTTTGCTGCGTGTGGAATTAGAGCCGGAGGGAGCGGCCCTTTACGAAGCATTGCGCCAACAGGCGTTGGGTCGGCTAGCGAACATTGACAACAATCCTGGCTCATCGTTGGGCAATGCTGCGCTTTTGCCTAATTGACGGCCTGCTTTCATCGGTTGTGCCCTGAGATCAAGAGGCTTCGAGAGCAAATTGATAGTTATTTTTCAATAAATTCAATATTGTCATTCCACTCCATTTTCAGTCTCAGTTCCTTAAAACCGCCCCAGCGCCTCGCCAGTTTGGGCCAGCAGGCGCGCCAGCCACGGTTTCTTGCCAGTGTAGATGATTTCATACAGATCGGCGCTGGCGCTGGCATCCAGCAAGTAGTCATCGCTGGTGCGCAACTCATCGGCCAATCGGCAATCCAGCGCCCGGGCGCCGAACCAATGCTCCCCAGTCGCGACCCGTTCGAGATCGATCTGTGGCCGATGTGTTTTAACGAAGTCTTTGAACAAGGCATGGATATCTTCAATTTCCTCCTGGAATTTCTGCCGGCCCTTGTCGGTGTTCTCGCCAAACAGCGTCACCGTGCGTTTGTGCTCACCCGCCATGAATTGCTCGAAATCGACATCGTGCTTTTTGAGCAATCGATTGAAGTTGGGCAACTGGGCGATGACGCCGATCGAGCCAAGAATGGCAAAAGGCGCAGCGATAATCCGGTCTGCTACGCAGGCCATCATATAGCCGCCACTGGCCGCTACTTTGTCCACTGCTACCGTCAGCTTCACCCGGCGGTCACGAACGCGCAGCAATTGCGCCGCCGCCAGCCCGTAACCATGCACCAGCCCGCCTGCGCTTTCCAACCGAACCAAAACCTCGTCCTCGGGTTGGGCTGTGGTTAACACTGCCGTGATTTCTTCCCGCAATGAGGCCACGGCGGCTGCACGGATGTCGCCATGAAAATTCAGTACGAACACTCGCCGGCGCTCGGTTTTTTCCCGCTGCTTCTCATGGGCCTTATGCTCTTTCTGGAACTGTTTGAGAGCCTTCTTCGGCAAAATGGCGGATTTGAGCGCTAGAGCCATGTGGTCGTAGTTTTCGTTGAGATGACGAATATCCAGCCGCCCCTGCGTTTCATGCTGGCCGCTGCCGCGCGCTATCAGCGCCACGATGCCACCCGTAATAACCAGCACCGCTGCTACAATCGTCACGGCTTTAGCCAAAAACAGCCCATACTCACTTAAAAATTCCATCATGCTCTCCAAATCGCCAAAAGACAGGTTGACCGCTTTCCCTGGAAGGTCACTTTACCGGAACTTCGATTAAAAATGACACCTTGATCGATAACGTTTCTGACTTGACATCCAGGACTAGACTGTTTAGCAGTAGTGCATCAAATGCTTCGATGACCGGAAGCACACGCCTTTCATGGAAAACCATCATGCGCCCCATCACCCGCGACGTACTGACTCGTGAAGTCATCGACTGGCATCAGCAGGGTCTCATCGACCGCCCCCTGTTGGATACGTTGTTACCGCGCTACGAAACACAAGGGCGATTTCTGGCGGCGCTGCTCAAATGGCTCGGTCTGTTCGCCATTTTCCAACTGGGATTGGCGGTGCTTGCCTTCATCGCCATGATGACGGAATCCGCGCTGGTTGCGGCGGTGCTGCTAGGCGGTGCCGGCGCGGGGTTATGGTATTTCGGTATCCAGATGGCCACGGACCCCCGGCAGCGCTACCCCTTCAGTGGAGCGGTGCTGGTGACCGCCAGCCTGGCAGCGGCGTTCGGAGCTTTGGCCTTGTTGCACATCGCTACCAGTGGTGAAAACGAGGAACAGGTGATTCCCATCCTCCTGCTGGTGACGGCTGCCCTGGCTGCTTTGACTGCCTACCGTTACTATCTGCGCTGGCCGTTGCTGCTGGCGCTGTTGCTGTTCTTTCATGGCGCCGGCGCGTGGCATGCCTACGGGGGGCATGGCGCTTATTTCGCCTATCTTCAGGACGAGCGCCTGATAGCAGTCGTGGCGCTGGTGGCAATTGTTCTTGGCCTCTGGCACGAACGCAGGTTGGAAAGTGGCTCGCTGCGCCGTTGCGCGGGTTTTGGTGCGCTGTATCTGATTTTCGGCCTGCTGTATCTGAATCTGTCACTATGGTTTCTAACCTTGTTCGGTAAACCGCTGGACTGGGTGTTGATCTTCACCGCTGCCGGCATCGCGCAGATTATCGCCGGCGCCCGGCTCCATGATGCCCGCTTCACGGGCTTCGGCATCGTATTTCTTGCCATTGATCTGTACACCCGTTTTTTTGAGCACTTCTGGGACCGGTTGTCCGCTGGGGTATTTTTTCTGCTCGGCGGGGCGCTGGCTATGGCTTTGGGTTTCGCCTGTGAACGCTGGGGCCGGACTTCGCTGGAGGAAAACCGATGAACCCGGTCTCGCGTAACCGCCAAGTTTGCCGGGAACTGGACGCCCTGTTGCGTGAGGGACTGTTGAATGAGGCAACTCATGCGAAATTGCGCGAACGCTACCCCATCGAAGGTTGGGACTGGCGCTCGCTGGGCCGTTGGTTTCTGATTTTCGGTGCAATCAGCATCATGGCCGGCGCGGTGATGATCGGCCGGACCTTGTTCGAGTTCACTTTGGAAAAGCTGGCGGTCCTATTGGGAATCGCTATGCTCGCCAGTTTCGGCAGCGGACTATGGTTCAAGCGCACCCGTCCAACGCTGGTGTGGACCCCGCTCAGCTTGGAATTGTTGGGGGGTTTGCTGCTCATCGGGCTGACTTTTACCCTTGGAATGATTTATTCGACCGGTTCTGGTAACTGGCCAGCGTTGCTGCTGATTGATCTGGGGTTGCTGCTGGCGTTGAGCTATGGACTCGGTAATGTGTTGTTACTGACGCTGAGCGCTGTGGTGTTCTTCTCCTGGTTCGGTGGCTTCACTGGCTATGCATCTGGTTGGGGCGCGTACTGGTTTGGCATGAATTACCCGCTGCGCTTCCTGCTGGTAGCGATTGCCATGATCGCGGTTGCGGTGATTCATCAGCAGAGCGAACGTGGACTGCTGGCGCGATACCGGGGATTCTGCAAAATCTGGCTGTCCAGCGGACTGTTCTTTGCGGAGATGGCTTTATGGCTGCTATCGCTGTTCGGCAACTTCGATCTGGCCAGTCATTGGTGGTATCAATCCACGCTTACCGAACGGTTTCTGTTCAATGCATTGTGGGCTGGCCTGAATGTGGCGCTGATTGGGTTGGGGGCGCGTCTGGCGATGCGCATGCTGACCGGGTATGGCGCAACTTTCCTGATTATTCAGATCTATACGCTGTTCTTTGCCCATCTGGCGCAGCATCTGGGGCTATTGCTGAGCCTGCTGATCGCTGGCGGTGGTGCGCTAGGACTGACGTTTTATTTGGAGAAGCGGCGGCGAGAGAGCGGGGACTGACACCATTTCTCAAGTTCCCCCATCACCAGATCGTCTCCAGTCCTGGAACGGTATGTAGTTTGGCGTCGCTGGTAATCAACGGTGCTCGATAATGCAGTGCGGCAGCGCCAATCAGCCGGTCGGCGGGATCACCCTGCTGAAAAAAATCAGCTTGGGCGAGTACGGCAATTTCCGGGTTGATCGCTACCATCTCCAGGCGCAAGGCGGCTATGATGTCCCGTAATAATTCCCCAGTGCTGAGGGGGGCTGAAATCCGCCCCTTGGCGCATAACATGGCGATTTCCCAAAGAGAAACATCTGCACAGGCCAGTCTTCCCTGTTTTGCCGCACCATCAATAGCCTGCCGCGCGGCGGACGACAAACGGGATCGGTCGAGCGCCCAAAACACGAGCGCCTGAGTGTCACAGAAGACCTTTTTCGGCATTCCATTCCTCCCCGGACGGACTCTCAACATCACTCAAACAAACTTGGCCCTGTAATGCATCAAGCCGTTGCCGGGCCGCCGCAGCCTGATCGTCTTCCGGCAATAACCGAGCAATGACCCGTCCCCGTGAGGTAATATGGATTTCCTCACCGGCTTCCGCCCGTCGCAGATAGTTCGGTAAGTGCTGGCGAAATTCAGTGGTATTGACCGTTTGCATGAGGCATCCTTAATGTACAAATCAAATGTACATTATGAGAAAATCGCACTTATTGTCCACCGGATGGTTTCTGGTGGACATGACCTTATGGCTGTTGCTCTTCGAGGCGATGACAGCGCTCTATTTCGGAACGAGCCTGATTCTTTGCCATATTTTGTGGATAATATTTCTTATAATACAATATGTAGCGTCTTATCCAGCTCAATATAGGCTTGTCTAGTATGAATGCTGTAATGCTTGAGGCAACTGCTGTCTTAAATATTTATTTTATTTGATATTATTAACAAAGTCCTGGCAAAAGCCTCAAATATAGCTCTGGAGCGCCGCCGACAC
>DDST01000109.1 GCA_002343485.1 Proteobacteria bacterium UBA2383 | reverse complement strand
GCTGCATTCGACCATCGGCCGGATTGCCGCGCGCGCGATACGGTGCGCGGTGCTGCTGGAATCGCTGCAAAATCAATGGCAATTGTTGATCGACAATATCAGCAAGGGCGACTTCGACACCTTCAACCGGCCGGTATTTCCCAAGGGCGAGATTCGCGGTTTCGGCTATCACGAAGCGCCGCGCGGGGTGCTGTCGCATTGGGCGGTGATCGAAAACGGCAAGATCAAGAACTATCAGGCGGTGGTGCCGAGCACCTGGAATGCCGGCCCGCGCGACGATAACGACGCGCCCGGCCCTTACGAGGCGTCCTTGTTCGACAATCCGGTCGCCAACGCGGAATTGCCGTTGGAAGTATTGCGCACGGTGCATTCCTTCGACCCGTGTTTGGCCTGCGCCATCCATCTCACCGACAGCAAGCGGCGGCCCATCGTTCAGGTCAAGGCGATCTGAATGCGGGTGGTGGTGCTGGGCCTCGGCAATATCCTGCTCCGCGATGAAGGCGTGGGAGTGCGGGTGGTCGAGGCCCTGGCCGAACGCTACGCCTTGCCGCCGGAAATCGAGGTGGTCGATGGCGGCACCGCCGGCATGGAGTTGTTGAATGTGATCGCCGGTTGCGATCATTTGCTGATTTGCGATGCAATCAAGGACGATGCGCCGCCAGGGACGGTGATCAAGCTCACCGACGCCGAAGTCCCCGCCTTGTTTCAAACCCGCTTTTCTCCCCATCAACTCGGTTTGGCCGATGTGTTGGCGACTTTGACGCTGAGCGATGAAGCGCCGCGCGCCGTCACGCTGATTGGCATCGTGCCGCTGGATATGGAGTTGGGGATTGAATTGTCGCCAGAAGTGGGGGCGGTGATGGGGGAGGCGATCAGAGAGGTGACAGCGACGTTGCGCGGGCTGGGTTATCCGCTGATGCTGAGAGATTCGGCGGCGGTTGGTGGTGCTGATGGAGGCGTGGAGTAGAATGCGGAATCTGCTTATCGATGTTGGAAGCAGTACGTCATTGAAGATAGGTCGCTAGTAAATTTCATCTAAATTGACTACTTATCTTTGGCGACGTTGAAATTTCGTAGATAGGCGGAAACTACATAATCATTTGTTAGCCTACAAGATGATTCTAACGTCCAAGCGATTGAGAGCATTTAAGCAACCTTAATATAAACCGCAATTGTCCGCCACAAGGCTCTGACCAGAGGAGAAAGTTATGTTGACCGACGACCTGTATTGCAACCCAAGAGTTCGTGAGTTTGATGAGCCATTTAAGCTCAGCCTAACCGACATAGACTTTGTTCCTTTTGGGACTGGCGACATACTTCAAGACGCAGAGCGGCGTCTTGGAATCATCGTTGCCAGCGATGTTGAAACTACTAGTTGTTCACCCGTCATTTCAACTTCAGAGTTGACACGAATAAGGAATAACGTTGTTTCAAATTACAACTCGCTCAGGAACAATTATTCTAATGTTGGAAGTTCATTAGATTCGTCCGGTGTTGTAGCTCAGTACAGTGGGGTATTTGATGCTATGGAGGGTGGTAACTATTGCTACCGACAAAGCGACCAACACTTAATTGACGACATTAAGGTTTGTGCAGATGGTGCGAATCAAGTTTTGCAAAATGCGTTTAATCAATTCGCAAGTAACTTTTCTGCCCGTATATCTCCTATTCGATCAGCCAGCCAGGAGTTGCAAGCGGCGGCAAGTTCAGCCACCAATAGTGTCGAACCAACTCTTAATGCCTATAAGCGGCTTTGGGCTAATAATTTTCAGTTTCATTTGCATAATGGTGTAAATGGAGTATTGGACAATCTCATATCCGAATACAAGATAATCATGGAGGGTTCAAACACTCTCTTTGAGCAAGGAACCAACAGAGTTCAGGTTAATTTTGAAGCAGAAGTTCGCCAATCAAACATCGTCTTCGGTGCGTTTGGGAGGGCTTTGGATTACTGGTCAAATCAGGATGGAGCAACAGGGTATGGCATGTACGTGGACAATATTCGAATGTACCAAGACTCTTTAAACAAAATAAGCGGATTTACTGTGTTGGCTTCAGATCTCAACAAACAAATATTCGCTGAAATAGATCTGCACATCGCAGAAATAAAAAAACAATTTGCCGCCTTTCCTAATTTTGTTCAGGCGATTCCAACCACTGGGTTTATCTTAGACCCAAATACATCAGCCTTAAAGTTTTACTCCCGTCAGGCTGTACTTAATCTTGCGGAGGCGGCTGGATCGCACTTCACGTCACAAATTGCCCCCGGCAAGAGCCTAATAGGAACAGGGTTTTCATATCAGCACGGTGGGAAAATGCCACCACATAAGGAGCATAAAGACGGGAAAGACTGCGATATATTTTCAGAGTATTTTAAGGTTGGTGCTTCGACTTATGACGAGACAAAATCAGTGCAAATGGCGACATATCTTTTAGAAAATAAGGTCACACGCCTTATATATACAAATGCTTCTGTTGTAGCAGCAGCAAATGCTGCTTGTCCCGCGAATGCTGTTGCGATAATTGGGGCACGCCATGAAACGCACATGCATTTTGATCTGGACACAGCAACTGCTTTGTCAAATGGGTAGAATGAAGGCTAACAAGGCGCTCAAGCCGACCCGCTTCCGCTACGCTCCAGCGGTCGGCTTAGCTCTACGATGGGTCGACGCTTCGCGTCGACCCATCGGGGCGCGGTTATCACCGCGTTTCGGGCCGTGAAGCGCGGCCCATCAACGCGGTTCAACCCGACTTCGTCGGGCCAAACTTCGTTTGCCCCGCCTCGCGGGTTAACCGCGCCCCGTTAGAACGCAGAGACCAGCATGTCGACTGATGAGGAGAAAGCAAGATCGTTCCTTGCGGAGGTTGATCGGGAGCTTGCGTGGCAGTGGAAATGGGAGAAGAGGTACCGTCGGTTAGTGTTCGCAGTGCACTGGTCAACTTGGTTCGTTCGAGTACTCATCCTTGCTATCGCCACATTTCAGGTGTCCTGGCTTCCTCAAGGCTCTCCGCCAAATGTCTGGGTAGTCTTTGCGCTGGCGTTGCTGTCGGTTCTAAATATCGGCCTTCCCCTCATCTCCTCAACGTTCCGTCATCAGCAGCGGCAGGAGGTATACGACACGCACGCACGGGAGTACTCTGCCATTCGCTTGGAGTTCGTCACCGGGCAAGTAGACCTCGCTACGGCAATTCAGATGTTTACGAAGGTGCAACGGCAACCCGTCGAAGTGTTGATCCGAAAGACGCCGTGAGACTGCGTTCTAACCCGTCCGTCAAGCGGACACACAAAATCGGGCCAGCCATATCGGGCTTGCTTCGCAGCTTGGCTGGCCCACTTTTGTGCGCCGCTTACGTCCAACGTTAGAGCGCAGCCACCCGAACCGACGTAGGAGCTTCACACATGTACATCCCAGCTGGTTTCGGTACCGTAACGCCTTACTTCTTCGTCGCCAATGCGGAGCGGTTTGTCGCCTTCTTGGTAAATGGCTTGGGCGGCAAGGAAGTGCTGCGCAGCGCACGCCCAGACGGGCGAATCGCCAACGCCCAAGTCGTTCTTGGCACGTCCACGGTCATGGTCAGCGAGTCATCGTCGAAATACCCGCCCATGCCGGCGTCGTACTACCTCTACGTCGAAGATGCCGACGCCACCATGCGCAGCGCCATCGCAAACGGGGCAACCGTTGAGATGGAGGTCGGTGACATGCCGTACGGAGATAGGCAAGGCGGCGTCAAAGACCCGCATGGCAACATTTGGTGGGTGTCCCAGCGCATTGTTCACGAGCCGTACACGGTCTGAGCAACATGCGCTCTAACCCTTCCATCGAGCGGCTTAATTCATGTGGCAGTGAAAGCGGACACCAAGCCTAGACTCTTGGCGAAAGGCTCGAAGTCTCGGTCGATATAGAGAAGTGGGATGCCCCGCTCAATAGAAAACGTCGCAATGATGCAGTCCGCAGTCTTTTTAACAGTTACGCCACGGCGGCGGAGCGCTCGATAATTATCGGCCGCCTTAATAGCCAAGTCTTGGCCTAGAAGCTCGAAAACAGTTAACCCGAGAAGCAACGATTTCGCTGTCTGGTAATCCGAATCCGAACGAAAGCCCTGAAGCACCTCGGTAAGAATCAAATCGCCTATGGCGACAGGCTCAACTCCTAGCGTGGAATCGAGAAAATCCGTCTCCCTAGAGCGGACTCCATTGAAATAGTCCACCCAGACACTCGAATCGACCAGAATCATGCGTCAAGTCGCATCTGGTCCAGATCATCCTTCCACTTGAGCTTACCCCTCAATCCTCGGATCTGCTCCTGGCGCTTGAGCTGGATCAGCGCCCTAAGTCCCAACTCAACCGCTTCCTTCTTGGTCGAGGCCCCAGTAACCCTGATTGCCTCGGCAATCAACTGGTCGTCGATAACAATGTTGGTTCGCATAACAGACCGCCGTGTGTAGAATTTTCAATGAATGTACACATCATCATAGAGCAGAGGCTGCCACATAACCAGCCGTTGGAACGGACGCCTGCGCGCTGCGCCATTGAAGAGACTTTTAGTGGAGGAGGTCATCGGCAAGCAGCGCCGGAGTTGGAGCGTGGAGAAAAAGTTGGCAATCGTACTGGCGGTTTTGAGTAAGCGTCGGAGCATGGCGGAAGTCAGACGCCAATGGGGTGCCAACGAAAACTAAACACTGATCATCAGCGAAAAGCAAGATTCGATGCGGTTGGTATACTCAATTTGCCGGCTGGCGATAACGAACTCACCGTAGTTCCGCAGCGGTCAAGCCTTCACGCAACAGGCATCAAACATGGCCTGGAGGTGGAACGGCCTATGTTAACTGGCTCGGGAGAAAAAGCGCTTGCGGCTTTTCCTCCGCGAGCCAAACCTTAAAATCGGACGGAAATTTGCTTGACCAGATCGGAAAGGCAAACTTTCTTGATGGTATGGTTTGGCGCGGAGGGACGACCCGTTAAATCGCTATTCCGGCGCTTTCCAGATCGGAATACGTGGTGGGTTGCCGTGATGGATTGATCGTCAATCCCAGCCGCAAGCCGATCTCCGCCAGCGAGAAAATACCGCGAATCGCCGGGATGTCGGTTTCGGGGTCGGTGTCGAGCACCAGGGCGTGTTGGCGGTTGACCTGCTTCAAGGTCGC
>DDST01000055.1 GCA_002343485.1 Proteobacteria bacterium UBA2383 | reverse complement strand
CATTTTCTATTTAACAAAAATTATTAAAAATACAAAAAACAACAAAATGTCAAAAACATGATTAATTAAGGCAAAATTAATGTCTACAAAAAATGAAAAATTCCCAGTCACTCTAGCTACCCGATGGCTACAAAGCCAGGGAATTACATTCAGCAGTTATCTCTATCCCTATCAGGATCACGGTGGAACTGCGCATAGTGCACAATGCCTTGAGGTGGACGAATACTGTGTCATCAAAACCCTTATTATGGAAGATGAGCACCGGCAACCATTGATTGTGCTGATGCATGGCACTCACCAGGTTTCTGCCAAGGACCTGGCCCGTCTGCTGGGCGTCAAGGCCATCGCCCCTTGTGAACCGGCAGTCGCTCACAAACACAGCGGCTATCTGGTTGGCGGCACATCTCCATTTGGCGTTCGCAAGGCAATGCCGGTCTACATGGAAGCCAGTATCCTCGACGTGCCATTGATCTATCTCAACGGCGGTAAACGGGGTTTCCTAATCAGCTTGACACCGTCAGAGGTTCTCCGCCTGTTACAACCCACTTTAGTCAAGGTGGCTATCAAGAGGTTAAAGAGTGAATGAAATTGACTTTCTCGCCACAGCACCTGCCGGCATTGAGCCGTTGTTGATGGCAGAATTGACTCAATGGGGTGCGATTAACCTCAAGCCGGTTCGCGGCGGCATCCGTTTTCAGGGGACACTGGAATCCGCCTACCGTGCCTGCCTCTGGTCGCGCACCGCCAGCCGGGTGTTGCTCCTATTGACTGCGTTTCCTGCCGTCAACGCCGAGGCGCTCTACGCTAACATCCACGATCTACCTTGGGAGGAGCATCTTCCGCCACACGGTACGCTGAGCATCGAATTCAATGGAAGCTGCCCTGGTATTAACCATAGCCATTACGGTGCGCAACGGGTCAAAGATGCCATTGTTGACCGGTTTCGTGAGCGGTATGGCCAGCGGCCTAATGTAGACCGGCAGCAGCCAGATTTAAGAATCCATGTGCAAATCCGCAACGATCAGGCGATGGTCAGCCTCGATTTGTCCGGCGACAGCCTGCACCGGCGCGGTTATCGAGAAGCCACCGTAACGGCCCCGCTCAAGGAAACCCTGGCAGCTAGCTTGCTGCTAAAAGCCGGTTGGCCAGATATTGCAGCAGCCGGCGGTCCTCTGCTCGATCCACTGTGCGGTTCTGGGACCCTGGCTATTGAAGCCGCCTGGATCGCCAGCGACCGAGCGCCGGGTCTGTTGCGCGAATATTGGGGTTTCGGAGGTTGGCTCGGACATATTCCCGCACTGTGGAATCGCCTGCTTGCTGAAGCCCAGGAGCGAAGCAAGGCAGGTCAATCTCGCATTCCACTGATTCTGGCCAGCGACCATGATCCCAAAGCAGTGCGAGCGGCGTTAATCAACGCAGACCGGGCCGGGGTAGCCGATCATCTTCGCATCGAACGCCGGGAATTAGCGCAAATCGAACCCCCAACAGGGCCGCCGGGCCTATTGATCGCCAATGCGCCCTATGGGGAGCGGCTGGGTGAGCATGACACGCTGGTAGAGTTGTATGCCCAACTCGGCAACCGGCTAAAAACTGGCTTTACCGGTTGGCAAGCGGCCCTCTTCACCGGTAACCCCGAACTGGGCAAGCGCATGGGGCTGCGCGCCGGGAAAGTTCATGTCTTCTACAATGGCCCCTTGGAATGTCGATTGCTGCGCTTTCAGGTGGAGCCAAAGTTCTTCATCCGCCCCTTCCGCGTAACAGCTCCCTCCCCCCTGATGGAAGAAATTTGGGGTGAAGGAAATCAGCAATTACACAGCGCCGGGGACTTCATCAACCGGTTACACAAAAACCTGCGCCATTTGGGGCGTTGGGCGGCGCGGGAAGAGGTCAGCTGCTACCGCTTGTACGATGCCGATCTGCCCGAGTACGCAGTAGCGGTGGATCGTTACGAGCAATGGTTGCATGTCCAGGAGTATGCGCCTCCCGCCAGCATCGACCCGGCCAAGGCACGTAAACGCTTAGAACAGGTGATAGCGGCGCTACCCGCTGTGCTGGAGCTGCCGCCGGAGCAAATATTTCTCAAAGTGCGCCAGCGGCAACGGGGCATGAACCAATACCAGAAACAAGGCGAACAAGGCCGTTTTTACGAGGTTCATGAAGGACCTGCACGATTTCTGGTCAATTTCACGGATTATCTCGATACCGGGCTGTTTCTCGACCATCGCATCACCCGCCGGCGGCTGGGCGAACTGGCGAATGGGGGACGCTTCCTAAACCTGTTCGGCTACACAGGCACAGCCACTGTTTACGCCGCATTAGGCGGCGCGGTCAGCACCACGACCGTCGATCTATCGGCAACTTACCTTAACTGGGCACGGCGCAACCTGGAATTGAATGGGATTCGTGGTCCCCAGCATGAACTCATCCGGGCCGATGGCCGTGAATGGCTGGCCCAGGCAAGAGATCGCTATAACCTGATTTTTGTCGACCCGCCGACCTTCTCTAACTCCAAACGTCTGGAAGATACTTTTGATGTGCAACGGGACCATGCAGAACTGCTGCATCAGGCTTTACGGCTCCTGGCTCCAGGCGGGTTGTTGATCTTCTCAACTAATCATCGCCGGTTCCGGCTGAACCGGGATGCGCTGGCCGGTTGGCGAATTGAAGACTGGAGCCGGAAAACCCTGCCATCGGACTTTGCCCGCGACCCGAAAATTCACCAGTGTTACGCGATTAAAGGTGAAAGGTGAAAAGTGAAAGGTGAAAGGTGAAAGGTGAAAGGTGAAAGGTGAAAGGTGAAAGGTGAAAGGTGAAAGGTGAAAGGCTAAAAGGGATATAATGGCAGTGTTCAGTGGCTAATATCCGCCGCCCACGACCCTGCGGCCGGCGCAGCATAGGAGAATGAACATGAATGCTCCCGCGGCCATCCCCACCACACGTAATCCATTTGCTTCCACTCTCGACCCCTTTGATATTGCCGGTTCCAGCCTGGCTGTCCAACAAGCCTGGCTGCGCCAGCCGGAACGGCTCGCAACCACCTTGCAGCAACTGATATTGGATGCTTGCAAGGTTCATGATCGCTTCAGCCGTGCCAGTTTTGGCATCCCCAGTGACCCGGCAGTTACCGCTGTCGTTTACGACGAAAGATTTAAAGATACAGTCTGGACCGATCAGCCCTGGTTTGCCTATCTCAAGGAAATGTATCTGCTCTATGTCCGCTGGCTGGAAGATGCGATCCATGCGACTGAAGGCGTCACACCCGACCAGCGCCGGCGGGCAGCATTCTGGAATCGGCAATGGCTGGATGCCGTCGCTCCCACCAATTACTTCTGGACCAATCCTGATGCCTTGCGCCGCGCCCTGGCGACCCAAGGTTTCAGTATGCTTTGGGGATTGCAAAACTGGCTAGAGGACGCTGCCGCTCAGGACGTGCGGATGGTGGAACCTGACGCCTTCCAAGTTGGACGTGATCTGGCGACGGCATCTGGCCAAATAGTGCTGCGCAACGAATTGCTGGAACTGATCCAGTACGCACCCGCCACCACCCAGGTTCACGCCACGCCCATCGTGCTGGTCGCGCCATGGATCAACAAGTTTTACATCATGGATTTGAGTCCCCGCAACAGTCTGGTTCACTATCTGACCGGCCAGGGTTTCACCGTATTTATCACCAGTTGGAAGAATCCCGGCTCCGAAGCACGAGCGACGACACTGGATGATTATCTGCTTAAGGGAGTACGTCCAGCGCTGGAAGCGGCCCGCGCCATCTGCGGCGTTCCCCAGGTCCACGCCACAGGTTACTGTTTAGGCGGTACGGCGGTTGCCATGCTACTGGCTTGGCTCAACGCCAATCCCGCTGACCGTGCTGCTAATCCAATCGCGCACTGGACAACGTTCACTACGCTGGTGGATTTCAGTGATCCAGGCGAAATCGGGGTATTTCTGAACGAAGCCAGTTTCGGCTTTCTGTGCCAGCGCATGGCAAAAACCGGGTTCTTGGACGGCGCCGATATGGCCAAAGCCTTTCGCATGCTACGCCCCAATAGCCTGATTTGGCATTACGTCATACATAGCTATCTATACGGCGAGGAACTGCCGCCCAGCGATGTGTTGTTCTGGAACTGCGATACCACCCGGATGCCAGCGGCAATGCATGCGTTCTATCTACGGGAATTGTACTTGAACAATAAGCTGATGGAACCAGGCAGTCTGGAGATCGGCGGCCGCCGGCTCAACCTAGGGGCAATTACCGAACCGCTCTATGCGGTCGGCGCGGAACAGGATCATATCGCACCCTGGCGGCAGACCTTCCGGCTGTGTGGGCTGACGGGTGGACCCGCACGGTACATATTAGCGACGTCGGGCCATATTCTCGGCATCATCAACCCGCCGGTGACCCCACCCAAGCGGCGCTACTGGGTGGGCGATGCCACCGGCTGCAATGATCCCGAAGCCTGGCGGGAACATATCGAGAAGCAGCCAGGTTCCTGGTGGGAAGACTGGACCCGCTGGCTGGCTGAGCGTTGTGGCCCCCTAGTGCCACCGCCCTCCCTGGGACACGCCAGCTACCCGGTTCTGGGGCCAGCACCGGGACGGTATGTGTTTGAGAAATAGTGATAGATAAAGCTATAAATCACAACCTCTCCCCAGTCAGCAGGGGAGAGGTTGTGCCACCTCTAAAACATCTCCCATTCCTGGCTATCACTGCCTGCTGTAGCGGGCTTCCAGTTGCTAGCCGCAAAAGGCTTCATACCCGATTGATTCCGTGGTTCCGAACGGGAAGACCGGCTCGATTGAGCGGGTAGCTGCAACTTGGGGCTAGCCCCTGCAGATGAGGCAACAACCTCGCGCTCCAGACGGAAGAAATCCATAAGAGTACTCAGCTGGCCAGCTTGCTCACCCATCGCTTGACTAGCTGCCGCTGTTTCTTCCACCAATGCTGCGTTCTGCTGGGTCACCTGGTCTATTTGCAAGATCGCTTTATTGACTTGCTCAATACCAGTGGCTTGCTCACGGGCCGCTGCCGCCATCTCAGCGACGATATCACTCACTTTCTTGACCGCCGTGACAATTTCCTGAAGCGTCTGTCCGGATTGCTCCACCAACCTGCCGCCATCCTCGACCTTGGTTGCACTATCGGTAATCAGTGCCTTAATCTCCTTGGCGGCATCGGCGCTGCG
>DDST01000125.1 GCA_002343485.1 Proteobacteria bacterium UBA2383 | reverse complement strand
TTGAACGCAATTTAGTATCAGACGATGACAATCAATTTCTCAGGACCGGAGATCAACAGCCAAGGTATCGATGGCCCCTATGTCATTGAAGTATCTCTGCGAGATCCAAACACCCATGAGGAACTCGATCGAGTCGCGCTCAGCCAATCAACGGCTGCGTACAGCCATATGGATTTCGATCCGCTCGGTGGCCCGAGTCTGATCAAGCTGACCGGCCACTCCACAGACCAAGGCATCGATAACAATGGCAATGGTCTGTACGACTTGTTGAAGGTCAGTGTCGAGGTGAATCTGACCAACACCGGCTCTTATGTCTGGAGCGCCCGGCTGGCTGATATTCAAGGCACCGAGATTGGTTTTGATTCCCGGAACGGATTCCTCAATGCAGGAACCAGAACTATCGATTTCTACTTCAACGGGCGGAGTATCGGCCAAAACGGCATTGCAGGCCCCTACTATGTCAAGGGTTTACTAATGTCCGGGCCAGCGGGCGCGAATCTGGTCAGTTCTGAGGTCACCAGGACGCAAGCCTACAACGCGGAAGCGTTCGAAGGGTTCGTGGTGCCACAGAAAGGTGATATTGATGGCGATGGCGATGTGGACCTGGATGACATGAACGCCGTGCTTGCAGCAAGGAACACACCCGCATCCGGACCGAACGATCCACGCGACCTGGACGGCGATGGCATGATCACCGCTTTAGATGCGCGCCAGCTTCGGCTGCTGTGCAGCAGACCGAACTGCGCAACCCAGTAAGTAGGACTCATCCATTGCCAAACCCTGATCACGAGAAGTTCTGGCCTTAATAAGGTCAGGATTTCCTGGGATAAAAATTCGATATGAGACATTCCGTAGAAAAGTAATGCACAATGGGTTCTTCAAAAGGGCCGCGTTAGCCTTCGCTCTCTTGACGGTTGGGTTCGACGCTGGAGCCATCACAATCTCAGCCGTTCCTAATACCCAAACCGTCAATGCTGGGGACGCTGTAAGCGTCGATATCCTGATTTCGGACTTGGCGCCGGGTAGCCTTCCGCCAGGGGGCGCTCCCTCGTTGTCAGAATTCGATATTGATCTGAATTTTGATCCTGGCGTTTTATCGATCGATACGACCGACAGCAATGGAGATGCCGTGATCGATAGCGTGTTGCTTGATCCGGCTGGTGAGATGGATCTCTCCGGATTCGGACTCAACGTCGTCTTCGCGGATCTCACCGCTCCGAACACCTTGAATCTTTTCAACCTGTCATGGAATCTGCCAGCCGATCTCGATTTACTGCAAAGCAGTTCGTTTATCCTCGCCTCGATTCATTTCACGGCGTCGAGTTCCGGAACCAGTCTGCTTGGGATTTCCATCAACACGCTGGGTGACTCGTTTGGGCTGGCTCTGACTGCACGTATTCAAGGCGGAAGTGTGACGGTAGCAGGAGGACCATCTCCGGTGCCCATTCCGTCACCGTTCTGGCTGCTGCTGCCAGGACTGGCAGGCATCGTTGTTCATAGGATGCGTACAGGCTAATTTGATAGCAATCAGGGCGCGGCTCACGTCGCGCTCTGACATTCACCGTTAATGAAACATCAAATCAACTCAACAGCCCCGCCAGCCGCGCCCGCTCCACCGTAGTTTGACACATCCGCAGCGAGGCGACATCGATCATCTTGCCCCTGACGCTGAGCGCACCCCGGCCTTCCTGCCTCGCTAATTCATACTCATGCAAGACGGTCTGCGCCCAGGCCAGTTCCTTTTCCGAGGGCACAAAAGTTTGATTCATCGAGTCGATTTGGCTGGGATGAATACACCATTTGCCATCGAAACCCATTGCCCGGGCAATTTTACAGGCTTGCGCCAACCCTTCGGCATTTTTGATGCCCGCAAACGGCCCATCGATAGCGCGTTTGTTGTAGGCCCGGGCGGCGGTGACAATAGAATGCATGATGTGATGCCAGCGGTGGCCAGGATACGCCGCATCGTTTTCGTCCAGTTCCCCAATGGATTCCATTGGCATCCGCACCGACGCCGCATAATCGCCAGGGCCGTAAACGAATCCTTCCAGCCGGGTAGAGCAGGCAGCGATTTCCCGGATGTTCACACCACCCAGCGCGGTTTCAATCAAGGCTTCAATACCGATAGGCCGCGTAAATTTTCGATAGCTTTCGATCTGTGTTAGCAGCGTTTCGACCACATACACATCTTCTGGGCGATTCACCTTGGGCACAACAATTAAGTCGATGCAGTCCCCGGCGGCTTCCACGATATCAATGAGATCCCGGTAGGCATAATGCGTATCCAGACCGTTGATCCGGTACATACGCAACTTATTGCCAAAATCCAGCTCCTTGTAAGCGCGCACCACATTTGCCCGGCTGGCTTCCTTCTCATCCACCGTCACCGCGTCTTCGAGGTCGATGCAGACTGCATCCGCCCGTGATGCTGCGGTCTTTTGAATCATCCCCCAGTTGGACGCTGGAACCAGTAATACCGAACGCTCCAGTCTCTCGCTCATGTCCTTTCTCTCCAGGATACGATGGCCTGCATGGTCATGTTGCCATCGGTGTTCATCATGTAAAGATCATGACCACCACCGGCGTTCATTCGACCACCCAGGCGCGCCTGATCAAAAACGAAAAGCGGTCTGACCGCTTTGAATTCATAGCGGGCCGGTTGTTTACCGGGATTTCTTTTCCGTGCCGCTTCCAGCAACAACAGCGCCTGCAAAGGACCGTGGACGACCAGGCCAGGATATTTCTCCACCTCGGTGGCGTATTGGATGTCATAGTGGATACGATGCGCATTGAAGGTCAACGCGGAGAACCGGAACAGCAGGACGGGGTCCACCGGATACGCTTCTTGCCATTCCAGGCTATCCGGCGCAGCGTTGGGCGGCGCTGGAACATAGGTTTTGGGCATGGGCAGATAGACGATATTTTGTTCTTCATCAATCGCCACACCTCTAGCCGAGAGGATCGAATGTTTGACCGTCACAAAAACCATTTTACCGGCTTTGCCTTCTTTCTCGGAAACTTTGAGAATTTCAGAGGTCCTGGTGATTTCCTCGCCAATCAGCAAATCCTGGTGAAAAACCAGTTGGCCACTGGCCCACATTCGCCTTTCCAGGGCAATCGGCGGCAGAAAACCGCCGCGTTTGGGATGACCATCGATGCCGATTTCCGACCGGGCAGCCATCGGCAGAAAATACAACCAGTGCCAGATTTTGGGTAATGGGACGCCTTCTTCAACTTGCAGATGGGGGTCGTCCAAGGTCAGGGCCAATGCCTTGACCGGGGTTGGATAAAGGCGATCCCTGATTTGCTCGGTTTTTCCGACCCAGTCTTGTAAATTCACATCGTTCATCATTAGCTTAAGCCTTTGCCATTTTTAACCCCTCGCCTCCCCAACCCCCCCACGACAAGGAAAAGAGGCGCCAAAAAGATCATACCACCCGCTTTCTTCGCAACTCACTGATCTGTTGAGCATCCAAACCCAGTAATTCCGTCAATACTGCATCGGTATGCTGCCCAAGTTTCGGGCCGAGATGACGAATTTCTCCGGGGGTCTCCGACAGGCGAGGAATGGTGGATGGCACGATGATGGTTTCGCCCAAATCCGGCTCATCAATGGCGACAAGATTGCGTCGTGCATGGAACTGCCGATCACCGAAAATATCAGCGATATTGTTCAACGGCCCCGCCGGCGCTCCGGTCGCAAAACAGCGTTGGAGGATTTCCTCGCGATTCAGTGAACCGCACCAGTCCCGGACAATCTCATTGACATCGTGCCGGTTTTCCAAGCGGGTCTTCTGATCGCCATACAAACTGGACGAAGCCAATTCCGGCCGGCCCATGGCGCTGGCCAGCCGCTCGAATAATTTATCGGTCGCACAGGCAATCGCGATCCACTTATTGTCCTTGGTGGGAAAATGCCCGTAGGGACAGGCAAAGTCGTTGTGGGTTGGTCCATGCCGCTCCCGGACCATGCCAAACATGCTATAGGCCGGCGCCAGCTCGTCCGTACAGCGGAACACCGACTCGTACAACGCGGCGTCCACGTACTGGCCTTCACCCGTGAGTTCACGATGGCGCAACGCCATCAGCACGCCAAGACAACCGTACAAGCCGGTCAAGTAATCGCCCAATGTGGTCGAACCCGGCGTTACTGGCGTCCCCTTGGGCATGCCGGCCAGATAGGCAATGCCGCCCACCGCATGAGCCACCCGGGCAAAACCAGGGCGATCCTTGTAGGGACCATTTTGACCATAGCCGGTCACCCGCAGCATGATTAGACCCGGATTAACCTCACGCAGCGCCTCCCAGCCAATCCCCCATTTTTCCAGGGTTCCCGTCCGGAAATTTTCGCAGACGATATCCGATTGCCGGACCAGATTCTTGAAAATTTCCACGCCTTCCGGGCGATGCAAATCCACGGTCACCGACTTTTTGTTGCGTCCTTCGCTCATCCAAGTCAATGTGTCGCCGCGTGCGGTCGGCGTGCCAAATTTACGCAGCGGATCGCCGCCAATCGGATGCTCGACCTTCAACACCTCAGCGCCGAATTCACCCAGGATACCCGCGCAATAAGGTCCAGCGATCACCGTTGCAACGTCGATAACCCGAATCCCTGCCAACGGCAATTCCACGTTGTTACTGTTGGTCATAATGATTGTCCTCGCCACCGAGTAATGATTCAGATGATCTTCCGCTGCCGGAGCCGCTTGATGTCATCGGCGGCAAGCCCCAGTAATTCCCGCATCACTTCGTAGGTCGCATTGCCCAGGGCCGGACCCAGATTCGTGATGCGGCCCGGCGTTGCCGACAGGGTGGGCACCACGTTGGGCACGACCACTTCGCCTAAACCGTCCTCATGGATCCGGGCTAGATTGCCGCGTGCCTGAAAATGCTCATCCTCGAAAATATCAGCGATACTGTTGACCTTGCCCACTGGAACTTCACAATCCAGGCAACGCTCCATTACCTCAGTCCGGCTCAAGGAACCGACCCATTCGATGACCAGCCGGTTTACTTCATCGCGCGCCGCCAATCGTTGGCGCTGCGGACCATAAAGACTGGACGAAGCCAGTTCCGGTTGCTCCATTGCTTCGGCGAGCCGCTCAAACATCTTGTCAGTCGTGCAGGCGATCGCGATCCATTTGTCATCCTTCGTCCGGAAATGGCCGTGTGGTACCGCCACAAAGCTTCCGGCTCCTTCCCGTTCGCGCACCTTGCCGAACAGGCCATAGGAGGCAGCAATTTCATCCAGTTGCCGGAACACCGCCTCGTAGATGCCGATATCGACGATCTGGCCACGTCCGGTTTTTTCCCGATGACGCAGGGCCAGCAGAATGCCAATCGCCCCATAGATACTCGACATATAGTCGCCTAAGGGGGCAGTGCCGGGCACAACCGGCGTTTCTCCTGGGAACCCAGCTAGATAAGACAACCCACCGAACGCATGGGCGATGTGCGCGAAACCGGAACGGCGGCGATAGGGTCCGGTTTGCCCATATCCCGATACCCGCAGGTAAACCAACCCCGGATTGGCTGCGCTCAGCTCCTGCCAGCTCAGGCCCCACTCCTCCATGATCCCAGGCCGGAAATTTTCAATCAGCACATCGGATTTCTCGATCAGGCGTAGAAACAGTTGCACCCCTTCCTTCTGGCGCAGATCAATGGTGACCGATTTGCGGTTACGGGCCTCGCTCAACCAAGCTAGAGTGGCATCATGACGTTTGGTCGCGGTGCCAAAGCGCCGCATCGGATCACCCGCAATAGGATGCTCGACCTTGAAGACTTCAGCGCCAAATTCGCCCAGTATCGACGCAGCGTAAGGACCGGCCAGGAAGGTGCCAAGATCGATGACCCGGACACCGCTCATCGGCAGCTTGGCTGCTTCCGGGTCAACATTCGCCGCCGGATTAAACGCGGGTTCTTCGGATAGGGTAGTATCATCAGGTTCTTTTTGATGGTTCTCGTCTGCCATGGTTGATCCCTCCTCGGTGATTCACTTCCACCATAAACCGTTTAAACCAGAAGACTAGTTGCTCAGATAATGGAATTCCATGTATGACCACTACGGCCCTTACCTTGCGTGATTTGCGCAAAACCTACGCCAATGGCTTCGAAGCGCTGCGCGGCATCGACCTGGATGTTGTGGAAGGCGAGTTCTTCGCTCTGCTCGGTCCAAATGGCGCTGGTAAATCAACCACCATCGGTATCATTTGCTCACTGGTACGCAAAACCGGAGGCATGGCGCAGGTGTTCGGCCACGACCTCGACAGGGAACTATCGGCGGCCAAGCGCTGTATCGGCCTGGTGCCGCAGGAGTTCAATTTCAATCAATTCGAACCCGTTGACGAAATCGTGATTAATCAAGCTGGCTATTATGGGTTACCTCGTGAACTGGCTCGCAAGCGCGCCGAGACCTATCTCAAACAACTTGGCTTGTGGGACAAGCGCCGGCAAATGGCGCGGGAGTTGTCTGGTGGTATGAAACGGCGGCTGATGATCGCCCGGGCGCTGGTGCATGAACCGAAGCTGCTGATTCTCGATGAACCGACGGCCGGGGTGGATATCGAAATCCGCCGCTCAATGTGGGATTTTCTAAGGAAGATCAACGATCAAGGAATAACGATTATCCTCACCACGCACTATTTAGAAGAAGCGGAAAGCCTGTGTCGACACATTGCTATCATTGACCAGGGCCGGATCATTGAAAACACCCGGATGCAGACGCTGCTCAATCGCTTACATCTGGAAACCTTCATACTTAACCTCAATCAAGCGCTGACCAAAATACCCAATACCCCCGGCTATCCACTACGCCGATTGGATGATTTCACTTTGGAGGTTGATGTATCTAAGGCGCAAGGCATTAATGCTTTGTTTGAACAGCTATCAATGCATGGCATTGAAGTGTCCAGCTTAAGAAACAAAGCGAATCGACTAGAGGAATTGTTCTTGCGGCTCGTCGATAAGACAGAGAGGATGGTTGACAGCCGCTAACGCACGCTTTACCTAATAAGCAGACGTTTAAAAACAGCTGTTTCAATGAACAAGCCTGCAGCTTGTTGCGAGGCATCAAAAGAGAGGCGATACGCAGCAAGCTGCAGGAAATGAGACCCGTAGAGATTCAAAAAGCCATAGCCTAAAGCCCAGTGAAATCCTAAGAAATTCAGATCCCACTACCTGCCTGTCTTGTGCCAAGCCATGCATATAGTTTAAACAGATCCTAATATTCGTTGTTACGTACCTTGATGACTAACGCCATCAATTGGTCATCAGAAACATCACTTAAGCACCGGATCAGTTCAGCGAACAAAATCGGCCTTTTGGTAATAATCTCGCAAACATCCGTTGCAACTTTTCCGGCCAACCCTAGCAACAAATCTGCATCTTCTCCCAATTCTGCTGCTAAACGCCGAATCGCTTGCTCCGATGGCGGTGGCATATCCCCACGTTCAATCTTACTGAGATAAGCGGGTTCCATACCGACTCGCGAAGCAATTTGCCGTATTGAATAACGCTTACTAGCTCTACGCCGGTGTTCACGAAGCTGCCGGGCATATATTCCAAAAACCATGTTATCACCTTGTATTATCACTATAATTAGGCAATCTGAGACCGGCTTAAAATCAAGCCGGATACTGCTAATCACTCAGCAACCTAACTTAGCAAAATCCAAGCCATGGAATTTTGGCATGTCATTTAGCTGTCAACCAAGATCAAGGTAATGATATTGTTTATTTAAAACAAATACATAGTTATTTATTTATTTTCAACGTAACATTAAATAAGTTAAAAGCATTTCAATCTGAAACATGGTGGATTCAACATGTTTCAGATTGAAATATGAATTCAAGATTACAGGCAATAGTCTTTTAAGCGACGCCATAAAGTGGTACGGCTGATCCCCATTTCTTTAGCAACTAAACCAAGATTCCCTTTATGAATTTCAAGAAGACGCTTAATCTCATTTTGTTCCAATCTTTCCAAGGCCGATAGTTTTTTCAATTGGTTAATTGACATGGGAAACCACTCTCCTGCTTCGATCAGCGTTCCACTACTTAAAATAATTCCCCGTTCAATCAAATTTTCTAGCTCCCGCACATTACCAGGATAATCATAATTATAAAGCATTTGCAAAACTTCTTCACTAAAACCCGTAATATCTCTATTAAATTTATGACTGTATTTATTTAGAAAAAACCCTGCCAGCAATAAAATATCATCGCTTCGTTCCCGCAAAGGCGGAATATGTATTGGAAAAACATTAACTCGATAATAAAGATCGGCCCGGAATCTACCTTTTTGAACCTCATCATATAAATCCTTATTGGTAGCTGTAATAACCCGGACATTAGCCTGCCGATACTCACTTTCACCTACCCGGCGATACCAACCTTCCTGTAAAACCTGAAGCAACTTAACTTGAAGTTCTGGACTCATTTCACTTATTTCATCCAATAAAATTGTCCCTCCCTCGGCAATTTCAAACAAACCTTTCTGATTATTAATTGCACCAGTAAAAGCTCCTTTTTTATGACCAAAAAGCTCACTTTCCAAAAGCATCTCAGGAATCGTTCCACAGTTCTGTTCGATAAATAATCTATCTTTACGTGGCCCTTGATAGTGAATATAACGAGCTAATAGCGTTTTCCCAGTACCGATTTCACCTGTCAATAAAACTGATACTGAATTATTAATCACTTTGTTGATCACCTCAATTACCTGCTGCATAGCCTCGCTTTTTCCAATAATTTCGGTGAGTTGTAAATCTTTCATCATTTCATTTTTTAGAAAGATATTCTCATTTTTTAAACGTTCATTGGCAATTTGCAATTCTTTAACTAATTGCTGATTTTTCATAACCAACTCATAGCTTTCCAAGGCTCTTTTAACAATGATTTTTAACTCATGACGCTCCCATGGCTTAGTAACATATTGATAAATATGGCCCTTATTGACTGCCTGTATCAGTGCTGAAGTATCAGTATAGCCAGTTAAAATAATGCGAATCATATGCGGGTTGATTTGAATCGCTTTTTCCAGAAATTCCACCCCTGTCATTTGAGGCATTCGCTGATCTGCAATGACTAAAGAAATATCGTTATGATGATCAAGAAGCTCTAGCGCCTCAATTCCACTACAAGCTGTAAAAACCTCATAATCATCCCCAAATGTCAAGGTAAGGCTTCGTAAAATTTCCTTCTCATCATCGACAACAAGTAAACTGTGACGGCCCATATTTATCCCCTGATCAAATCAAATAAATAGGCAATTCGATTATAAATCTTTATTTGGTTAATTTTTCATCTACCCGAATAATTTCACTATATTCCTTGATAATTTCATAGGAAATACC
>DDST01000029.1 GCA_002343485.1 Proteobacteria bacterium UBA2383 | reverse complement strand
GATCTCAATAGATAATTTTTAACAATTTTTATTGTTAAAAATTAAGTTGATTTTTATTTTTTTAATATATTTCAATTAAATGGATTGCTAACAATGAAGGTTGTGGATAACAACTTTTATTGTTAACTGTCCTTCATTCTCAAAAAGATTCTATTGACCATCTGGACATATGTCACCTGTTACCAGGTTTCACCGGCAGGTACTCATCCAGACGATCACGCCCAAGCCAAATCCGTGATGCAGCAAGGCCAGCCGCTGCCCTTCCAACTCCGATCAGTACGGCCCGCGGGAAAACACACAGACCGGCTTGACACAGCACCGGATATGCAATCCGACCGTGACACCGCATCCAGAGCCGTCTAGACCCGGGGCTTTGCAGGAGGAGCGATTCCTTGCCTTGATAAATTGAGTGTTTTTCTCTTGAAAAATGCTTTATGCGCTTTTTCTATCTGATGCACACCAAAACAAAGTCAGGTCTAAAATCCAGATCATAAGACCTGTCATAGTAGAACCTGGCCCAGATGCTTCAGGCTCGCTTGCTGGCCAAGACGAGGCGCGGTTGACGCAGCAACATGCTCACCAGGCAGTGTCTACACTCTGCACAAACGGCTGTGCTATTACCTGAACTTCTGTTACAAATATAGCTTCGTGCCGATAGATCACCCACGTTCGCCCGCTTTTCAGGGGAAACGGCGAGTCAAAGGAAGCCAAAATCCGCTGGATTTCTAGCGGTGACCTCAACTACCCGCGCAAAATCCAGAGAGCAGCAATTAATAACGCGTTCGCGAACGCTCCACCTCGTTCCAATACACCGCCATATCGTCGCGGACTTTCTCGAAGGTGGCGATGGTATCCAGTGTTTCCTGCCCACCCCGGGCCACTACGAAGGCCAGGAGCGTTTCTAGCAAAGCCATGATGGCCACCGCCGAGGCAAAATACTGAGGGCTTTGCGTCGGCACGACAAACACAGGATCGGCAAGGTACACCAAAGGGGCCGCCACGCTATCGGTGATCGCGATCAGCCTGGCGCCACGCGATTTAGCGTATTCGCAGGCTTGTAGCGTGTCCTTAGCATATGGCTGGTAGCTCAGCGCCAGCACGACATCCCGATCCCCCACCAATGCGAGGTCATCGAACGGCGCGCTGACATGCCGGGGCACCAGATTCAGATTCGGCATGGCCATCCGCCCCACGTAGAAAAAATAATGCGCCAGAGAGTACGAGCTGCGCGAACCGAGCACGTAGGCTTGCCCGGCTTGCAGCAGCAGGAGAGCTGCCTGCTCCAGCTTTAAGGAATCGTTCTCCGAAAACATCTGTTGCAGGTTGGACACGCCGGCGGCGGCCATCTGTGCGTACAGCGGCGCGAACCCTTCGCCCTGCCCCAATTGTTGCAACCAGCGCGCCTGGCTACTGATAGCGTGCGGACCCTGTTTCAACGCCTCCCGGAACGGCTGGCGCAGATGATCATAGGTTTGGTAACCGAGCCATTGCCCGAGGCGCACCAGGGTATTGGGGCTGACCTGTGCTTGCGCCGCCGCATCACGGATCGGCATCAATCCGATCTCGTTCGGATGGTCCAAGATGAATTTCGCCGCCCGCCGCAACGCCGGTCGCATGTCAGGCAATTCCCGTTGTAGCCGGGTAATAATGTCGCGGCGCTCGGCGTCGATCATAATGACTTCCCACTGCTGTGCTGGCGTGCCAAAAAGCCGTTGACCGCAACCAGATGCTCCTCACTGTTGTGGCACATCCCCTGAAAACCAGCGCAACGGTCGAGAAAATCTGGCAATTCTTCGCGTTGGGCGATTTTCAGCAGGCGCTTGGTCAAGCGGAGTGCTTTCGGTGGCTGCCCCGCGATGCGCCGGGCTAGGGTGTGAGTCCGCTCCAGCAGTTCCGCCTCGGGCGCCACCTCCAGTAACAGTCCCAGAGCCAGCGCTTCTTCGGCCTTCACCAGACGCCCGGTCAAGGTCAGCTCGGCGGCGCGCTGGTAACCCACCAGCCGTTGCAGAAACCAGGCTCCGCCGTCACCGGGAATAATCCCCAGATTCAGGAAAGTCTCGCCGAATACGGTGCGCGGCGAGCCGATGCGCAGGTCACACATACAAGCCAGATCGAAACCGGCACCGATGGCCGGACCGTTGACCGCGGCGATGAGAGGAATCTCGGCTTTGTGCAGCGCCAGCGGAATGCGCTGAATCCCGCGCCGGTAGCGCTCCTCGACTTCGGCAACGTCACCGGCGAAATCGCCACCGCGGTTGGCCATGTCCTTGACGTTGCCGCNNCCCCCTGCCGAGAAAGCGGCGCCGGCACCGGTTAGCACCAGCACCGAAACCGCCGGGTTAAGGTTGGCCCATTCCACCGTGCGCACGATGTCGTCGATCAAGTGAGTCCCCGTCAGGGCGTTACGCACATCGTCACGTTGCAGGGTCAGGGTAGCAACCCGGTTGTCGAGCACCAGTTCCGCATCTTGCAATTCCAATGGAGCCGTCATAATTGTCATTTCCTTTCGTTGACCCGATCAAGAATCATGCGGGCATCCACCACCGCATAGCCATCGGGATAGGCCATCAGAGGGTTGAGGTCGATTTCCGCGATCTCGGGATGCGCTTCGACAATGCCCGCTACCTTGAGAATCAATTCCACCAAGGCCTCCTTACTTACGCCCGCCGCACCGCGTGCACCCTCCAGAATCTTGCGGGCCTTGATCTGATTCACCATGGATTCGGCGTCCTGCCGGCTCAGCGGAATCGAACGAAAGGCGATATCTTCCAAGATTTCAACGAAGATGCCACCGAGACCGAACATCATGACGGGGCCAAAGATCGGGTCACGGCTAACGCCGATAATAACCTCAATGCCTTTACGGACCATCGGGGTGAGCAGAACCCCGGCAATGTCCGCATCGGCTTGGCAGGTGCGGCACGAGGCCATGATATCCATGTAGGCGGCGTGCAGCGCGTCACGCCCTTGCAGGTTCAGCTTGACGCCGCCCGCATCCGACTTGTGCAGGATGTCTTTAGACACGACTTTCATGGCCACTGGCCGATTGAGCCATGAAGGGTCCAACGTGTCCAGATCCGCCGCACTGGAGAGCACGCATTGAGGCGGCACATCGATACCATAGGCGGCGAGCAGGTCCTTGGCTTCGGGTTCGAGCAGGTCCCGGCCCGCTTGGCGAGCGGCCACAATCATTTGTTGCATTGCTGGGTTCGGCAGCATGGGTTCCGCGTAAACGGCGCTGGCGTCACGCTGGGCAAACTCGCCACGCTCGCTCAAGGCCGCCAGCACTTCCACCGCGTGTTCGATCGAGTCGTACACCGGTATGCCGGACCCGCGCAGCACCTCCAACGGCTCAGGTTTCAACGGTGCATATAAACTGTAAACGACCAGCGGCTTGCCGCTCTGCTGTTTGATTGCGGCCAGTTCCTTGGCTGCATCGAGCTCCTGGCCAGCCAACTCCTGAGCGAAGCGAATCCCATAGCCGCCGAACATGCCGACCAAAAAAACCTGATCGACGTTGCGATCCTGACCGAGAATCTCGGCACAGGCCGCTAGCAACCGGGGATGGGCGTCGGTGCTGCCGGCCACATCGATCGGGTTCGCCAGGGACGCCTGGGGGAACAGCACGGCGCGCAACCGCTCCCGGGTAACCGGTTCCAGTCCGGCCAACTGCAAGCCCGCTTCCGAGAGGCGATCGGAGGCGATGGTAGCCTGTCCGCCGCCGTCAGCCAGGATGGCGATGCGCCGGCCAGCGGCTTGCTGCAACAGCCCCAGTCCTTCGGCGACCGGCAAGATTTCGTCGGATTTGCCGACCACGTTAACACCGGCCTGCCGAAGTACATCGACCGTCATGGCATAACTGCCCGCCAACGCACCTGTGTGCGAACTAGCCGCTTTCTGGCCAGCCGCCGTGCTGCCTGATTTGTAGACCACGACCGGTTTTTTCCGGGCGGTTTCCCGGGCGACCCGCAAAAATTCATGGCCATTCTTAAAACCCTCGACATACAAAGTGGCTACCTGTGTGTTCGCCTCTTCGCCTAAATAACGCAGGTAGTCGGCGAATCCGATGTCAGTCTGGTTACCGGGTCCGACATAAGTGCTAAAACCGATATGACCATTGTGCTGGGCCTCCAGCGCCAGTGCCAGCAGCATATTGCCCGACTGCGAAACGATTCCCACACTGCCCGGCTTGACGCCATCTAACGCCAGCAGATTGACTTTCTTATGCAGGTTGAACATGCCGGAAGTATTCGGGCCGATGATGCGCACACCGCTGCGCTGTGCGGCCTCCAAGGTTTCCCGCTCCAGCCGAACGCCGGCTTCGCCAGCCTCGCCGAAACCGCTGGCCAGGATCACCGCACCCTTGACGCCATTCCTGCCGCTCAGTTCGAGAATCCCAGGCAGCGTCTTGGCGGGCGTGCAAATCAACGCTAGGTCGACCGGTTCCGGTACCTGCTCGATGGAGGGATAGGTTTTAAGACCCATGATCTCCTCCAGCTTGGGATGAATCGGATAGATCTTGCCGGCATAGCCGTCATTGAGGAGACCCACTAGCGCCTTGTAGCCACGCTTGGTCGGGTCCAGGGACGCACCGATGATCGCAATCGAACCGGGCGCGAGAAATTGATGGAGTGGACTGTTCATGTTCAATACCCCTTGAACTGCGGCGCACGTTTGCCGGCAAAGGCGTTGACTCCTTCCCGCCAGTCTTCGGTCACCGTACAACTGAATACGCCATCGAGCTCCAATTGCAGTTGGGTGGCGAAATCCTGGGCAGTCGCGTGATTGAGCAGATTTTTCACTACGGCCATAGAGACGGGCGCCTTGCCCGCGAGTTCCAGAGCGAACCGCCGGGCACGATCCAGCAGTTCTGCGTCAGGACAAACTTGAGTGACGAGACCAATACGCTGTGCTTCGGTCCCGTTGATGCGTGTACCCTGGAAAAGCAACTCGCGCGCTTTGCGGAGGCCGACCAGACGCGGCAGAATTTGGGTGACGCCCCCGCCCACGCTGGTGCCGATGCTGACCTCGGGAAAGCCGATTTGCGCGCTCTCGGCCATCAGCACGAAATCGCAGGACACGGCCATTTCCGCCCCGGCGCCCAGCGCATAACCGTTGATGGCTGCCACCACCGGTTTGCTCAGCCGAAAGATCTTTTCGCACACATCATTGCCGAGTTGCAGGTACTGACGCCGCTGGTAGGCCGTGCGTTGCCCCGCTCCATGTTCCTTCAAATCGGCACCGACACAAAATGCCCGGCCCACGCCCGTCAGGATGACGGCCCGGATCGCTGGATCCTGCCCGGCCAGCGACAACGCTGCCAGCAACTCCGTGTAGAACTGCTCGACGACCGCGTTGAGGCGGTGCGGGCGATTGAAATGGATCTCAGCGTATTGCTGGTCCGCTTGGTAAATCAGGGTTTCGAAGTTGGGTGCATTCATCGTCATTGGCTCATCAATAGTCATGTAAGTATCATTACAATATAAAAAAGGACATTTGTTTTTTATTGAAGTATACATAAACTTATTTTCATGTAAATACTTTTGTTATTTATTTTTAAAAATGATAAATATGTTCTTTTTTTCCGCGGGCGGAACCGCTCGCACGGTGAGAAGCCTGCCCCTTGTTGCGAGCCAGCGTGAAATCCTTCAAAGAGCCGGGGACCCAAGGCTTATCCGGGTAGTCTTAAAATGGGCAAGATGAAGGCCGCCCCTTTTGAGACCGGGACGGACACGGCATGACGCGCCCATGCCTGCCTTGTCCGCAACCAAAACCAGGCCCATTGCCAGCAGCCGATAAGGAACCCGCCATGAACGACGACATATCCTCCCGCAAGGAAACCGTGATGCAGGCGGCTATCGCGTGCGGGCTGCTGGGTGAAGAACACCTGCTGGCGGCATTTATCGACATCGACGGCATCGAAAGGACCGTGGCCCGTCTACGAGCAGCGTTTGACGATCACTTCACCCACGCCTTCGCGGCCAAGGCTAATTGCCTGCACCAGGTACTCGCCCTGCTGCGCAAGTGCGGGATGGGATGCGAGGTCGCTAGCCCCGGCGAATTCGCTCAAGCTTGCCGGGCTGGCTTTCTGCCTCATGAAATCGTGCTCGACTCCCCCGCCAAAACGCTTAAAGAAATTGAACAGGCGTTGCGGCATGGCGTCGCGCTAAATATCGATAACTTCCAGGAACTGGAGCGGGTGACCGCGTTGATGGCCACCTTGGCATCGAATTCTGAGATCGGTGTGCGCATCAACCCGCAGGTCGGGACCGGCGCTATCGCCGCCACCAGCACCGCCACCCGAACTTCGAAATTCGGCATCCCGCTGGAGGATGCGGGCCAGCGAACCCGGCTGATTCAAGCCTACATCGAACGGCCGTGGTTGACCGGCGTGCATACTCATGTCGGCTCGCAAGGCTGCTCGCTCGAACTCATTGCCAGCGGGGTTGCCAAGGCGGTGGCTTTCGCGGAGGAGATCAATGCCGCTGCGGGACGCCAACAGGTGCAGGTGCTCGATATCGGTGGAGGGTTGCCAGTCAATTTTGCCAGCGACGCGTTCACACCGGGCTATGACGAATACGCCGCGCTTCTGCGCGCTCGCGCGCCTGCGCTGTTTTCGGGAGCCTATCGGGTGATTACCGAGTTCGGACGGTCGGTCGTGGCCAAGAACGGCTTCATCGCCGCCCGTGTGGAGTACACCAAGACCAGCGGCGGCCGGCATATCGCTATCACGCATGCCGGGGCGCAGGTCGCGGCGCGCACGGTGTTCTTGCCGGAGATGTGGGCCATCCGCCTGAGCGCTTTCGACGCGCAAGGCCGGTTCAAGCGGGGCGGGAAAATTCCTCAGGATGTAGCGGGTCCATGCTGCTTCGCCGGCGACATCATCGCCCATGAGCGCCCGCTGCCGCTGCTCGAACCGGGGGATTTCATCCTGGCCCACGACACCGGGGCCTATTATTTTTCAACGCCTTTCCAGTACAACAGCCTCCCCGGCGCCGCTGTCTACGGTTTCCGTATCGAAGAAGACGATACCGTACGTTTTGAACTGCTCAGGGCGGAACAATCCATCGATCATGTGGTGGAGGCATCGGGCCTGCCCAGATAACAATCGCCTCCATCCCTGTTTCCCTTCCATCAGCGGCGGCGGGAAGCAGTTTTCACACGCCGCTCAATGCAACATTCCGGTGGATTCAAGGGCATGGGGATGGAGCTTAGATAACCTCAGTTTCTAACGACCAACACAGATTTATTGAAGTGCCGGACAACCCGCTCAGCGTTCGGACCCACCAAAAAATCACCTAATTCCGGACGGTGCGAGGCCATAATAATAAGGTCAGCGCTAATCTCATTAGCTATCCGAATGATTTCCTTATACACGACACCCTCGGCAACAATGTGCTGGACATGCACCTCAGGAGGCACATGCTCTTTGATAAATTCGTGCAGGTGTTTATTGGCATCGTCCACCATTTTATTGCCGAAGTTGGCGGGGAAATAGCTACCAACCAGTGGCATGCTAAAATCGGGCACGACAGTGACAACGTGCAGACGCGCGCTGAATGCTTTGCAATATTCAACGACGGACGGCAACACACCGACCCAGGAGCTGTCATGATTTAAGTCGATAGGAAACAAGATATCTTTATACATGATTATCTCCTTTAAGCCTCAGCTGGCACTACTGCTGTTGTTTCACGGCTAAGACGTCCTCGTTGCAATTTGACGATCAGCACCAGAATAAAAAACGCCGGAATCCACAACCATTCCTTCCGGGGCTGATCCAGAGGCAACAACACCCCGTGAATGCTCTGATCGAAGGCCAGTCCAGCTTTTTGGGCGGCACTACCGAAAGCGACGTTATCGACCAGGAGCTTGCCGTTTTCCTCAAGCACTTCAAGACCGGTGTTTACCAAGCGCTCTTCACCGGTAGCACCGTCACCCATCGGCAGCAGGGCTACAAAACTACGCGGTTTGCCGACTTCATCGGTGCCATCGATATGCAAACGGATCTCCGTACCCGGCGCCAGCTTGTCAGCTTCCGCCATCAGCTCCGTGGGTGCCAGTTCCTGGTAAGGCGGGGAGATCATGTCCATCCAGAAACCGGGACGGAACAAAGTGAAGGCGATCAGCATCAGCAAAATCGATTCATAGAGCCGGCTTCGGGCAAAGAAATAGCCCTGCATGGCGGCGGCGAACAACAGCATGGCGATGGTGGCCACCACAAAAATAACGATGCCGTGTACCCAATCCACGTTGATCAACAATAAATCAGTGTTGTAGATGAACAAAAACGGCAGGATCGCAGTGCGCAGGCTGTAAACGAAGGCCACAACGCCGGTCCTGATTGGATCGCCACCGGAAATCGCGGCGGCAGCGAAGGACGCCAGACCCACCGGCGGCGTCACATCGGCCATAATGCCGAAGAAAAAGACGAACAAATGGACGGCGATCAACGGAACGATCAAACCCGACTGTTCACCCAAAGTGACGATGACCGGTGCCAACAGCGACGACACTACGATGTAGTTGGCCGTAGTAGGCAACCCCATGCCTAAAATCAGGCTGAGCACCGCCGTCAGGATCAACATCAGCAAGATGTTGCCGAGCGATAGAATCTCTACCAGGTCGGCCAACACCAAACCGACGCCGGTCTGGGAAACGGCGCCGACGATAATGCCGGCCGTCGCCGTGGCGATACCGATACCGATCATGTTGCGAGCACCGGCGATCAACCCATCGACCAGATCATCGTAGCCCTGGCGAATAGCTGCGCCGAGCCGGCCTTCGCCGCGAAACAATGCAAACAGCGGCCTTTGCGTGAGCAGAATAAACACCATCAGCATGGTGGCCCAGAAGGCAGATAAGCCTGGCGACAACCGCTCCACCATCAAACACCAGACCAGCACGATGACCGGCAGGATAAAGTGCAAGCCAGACATGACTGTCGGCTTCGTCTCGGGCAAATGAACCACCGGCGCGTTGGGATCGTCCAGCTCCAGCACGGGGTACCGTGAACCGACCCAAACCAGCGCAACGTAGACCAGGGTTAATAGCCCGGAGATCACCCAAGTCGCGGCATCGCCCAAGGCTGGCTTCAGCCAACCGATCCCGTAATAAACCGCCATGGAAAGGACGGCAGTGGCGATAAACCCAAACAACATACCCATGATGCGTTGCAGCCAGGGTTTGACTACACCAAGCTTTGGCAGCCCTTGCATATTGGCCTTCAGGGCTTCCAGATGAACGATGTAAACCAGGGCGATATAGGAAATGATCGCTGGGACGAAAGCATGTTTGATGACTTCGAGATATGAGATGCCGACATATTCCACCATCAGGAAGGCCGCCGCCCCCATCACCGGTGGCATGATCTGGCCGTTAACCGAAGAAGCCACTTCGACTGCGCCTGCTTTTTCCGCTGAAAACCCGACCCGCTTCATCATGGGAATGGTGAAGGTTCCGGTCGTCACCACATTGGCGATGGAGGAACCCGAGATCAATCCGGTCAGGCCCGATGCTACAACGGCCGCTTTGGCTGGACCGCCACGCATGTGCCCTAGCATGGAGAAAGCTACCTTGATGAAATAGTTGCCTGCACCTGCCTTGTCCAGCATCGCCCCGAACAGCACGAATAGGAACACGAAACTCGTGGAAACGCCGAGAGCGATGCCAAACACGCCTTCGGTGGTGATCCATTGGTGGTTGACCACTGCGTTCAGGCTAGCGCCCTTATGGGCGATGATCGACGGCATGTAGGGGCCAGCAAACGTGTAACCCAGAAACAGCATGGCCATCACCATCAGCGGCGGACCCAACGCGCGCCGCGTTGCCTCCAGCAACAGCACCATGCCGACGCAAGCCACGATTACATCCTGGGTGTTGGGTGCGCCGGGCCGTTGCGATAGCTCGTTATAGAACAGAAATAGGTAGCTTGCGCAAAAGGCGCCGACCAGTGCCATGACCCAGTCTTGCAGAGGAATGTAATGGCGCGGCGAGCGTTTTAGCGCGGGATAACCCAAAAAGGCTAGGAAAATTGCAAACGCCAGGTGGATAGAGCGGGTTTCGGTATCATTGAATACACCAAAGCCGATCATGAACGGCAAGGGCGATGCGATCCACAGTTGAAACAGCGACCAGGCGGCGGCCACGCCGAGCAGAATTCTCTGCGGTATGCCTTTGGGCGATCGGGCGCCGGTATCCGCTTCGGCAACCAGATCCTGCAATTCCTCTTCTGACATCATCAATTTTTTATCAACTTGCTCACTCATCAAGGTCCCCTTTCCCAGCAGCATGCGCGGGTCGATGGTGGATCAATGTTTAGAAAACGAATACATATCAATTTCATGAAAATAATAGGGCTTTCGCCAAACGGGCAGCTTATAGCCAGCCTTTTTCTCGATAGTAGCGTAGCGCCCCTTCGTGCAGCGGCGCCGAAAGACCCTCTGTGACCATACTTGCAGCCTCCAGGCCGGCGAATGCTGGGTGCTGCTTCTTGAAGTCATCCAGATTTTCAAACACCGTTTTGACTAAAAGGTAAGCGGTATCAGCACGCAACCGCTTGGCGGAGGTGACGACTGTAGCCTTGACCCCAAAAGTAGCAACCGGCTGCGGGTTGCCTTTGTACACGCCACCGGGCACCTGAGTGTGCGCATAGTACGGGTTGTCCGCCAGTAGCCGATCGACTGCTGGCCCCCCCACCGGCACGATGATGGCATCACACAGGTTGACCGCCTGGAGCACGGATGCATTCGGATGCCCCACGGTATAAACCATGGCCTGTACACGGTTGTGGCAAAGCGCCAGGGACTGCTCGGAAGCAGACAGCTCGTTGGCCAAAGAAAAAATGTTCTTGTCCCAACCCTTGGCGTCCATGAGCACTTCTAGAGTCGCACGCTGGCCGGAGCCAGGATTCCCAATGTTGACTCGTTTGCCCTTGAGGTCATCGAAAGATTGGATGCCGGCGTCACGGCGGGCTACCACGGTGAACGATTCGCCATGCACGGAAAACAATGCTCTCAGATCAGTATCCGGCCCGGCGGATTTAAATTTTCCAGTGCCGTTGGCGGCACGATACTGCCAGTCGGATTGCACGACGCCGAAGCGGAGCTTACCGGCTCGAATTTGCTGCAGATTGTAGATGGAACCATCTGTGGGCAGCACCTTGCAGACCACTCCGTGCTGGGTGGTTTCGGCATTCAGTAACCGGCAAATGGCCTGCCCGGCTTGAAAATACACACCCGCACGGCTGGCGGTCCCGATAACGATTTCTTCAGCCTGGATTGGTTGTACAGTCCCTATCCCCAGGAGCAGGCCTATTGCAGTGATGAAGAAAATACGGGTTAACCGGCTCGCTTTCATAGGGTACCCCCACGGTTGTATCAGAACACGAGTCAAACATTTCCTGCTTAAAAGGGATCGAATGAGCGGGCAACCCTTGCAGCCACCCGCTCGCCGGTAATGGTTACTTCAGCCAGCCTTTCTCTTTGTAATACTTCACGGCGCCATCGTGCAGAGGTGCGGATAAACCGTCCTTGAGCATATGCGCTGGCTCCAGATTGGCGAAGGCCGGATGCAGCTTCTTGAAACGATCGAAATTGTCGAATACGGCTTTGACAACCACATAGATCGTGTCATCAGGCGTCTTGGTGGACGACACGAAGGTCGCCGTTACACCGAAGGTCTTGATATCATTATCACTTCCTGGATACATTTTGCCAGGAATGGTGGAGACGGCGTAGTAAGGATAGGTTTTCACCAGCTTGTCCACCTCCGGACCGGTGACGGGTATGACCACCGCGTCGCAGGAGGAGGCCGCTTCCTGAATAGAGCCGTTCGGATGGCCGACCACATAAACCATAGCGTCAATCTTGTTGTCGCACAGTGCCTGGGACTGCTCCGCCGCCTTGAGTTCGGAGGCTAGCTGGAACACGCCGGTATCCCAGCCTTTTTCCTGCATCAGCGCATCCATAGTGGCGCGCTGGCCGGAACCGGGATTGCCGATATTGACTCGCTTGCCCTTGAGATCGTCAAAGGTCTTGATGCCAGAGTCCTTGCGGGCTACCACAGTGAAGGATTCGGGATGCACCGCGAATACCGCGCGCAATTCCGCGAAGGGTCCCGCTGCTTCGAAATCACCCTCGCCTTTCAGCGCTTTATACTGCTGATCGGACTGGGCCACGCCCATATCCTGCTCACCGGCCCGGATTGCATTCAGATTGGCAACCGAACCGCCGGTCGATGGCGCCGTGCATTTAATGCCATGCTTGCTCTGTTCACGGTTGACCAATTTGCAGATGGACTGACCCACGACGTAGTAAACGCCGGTCTGACCGCCGGTGCCGATCGTGACATATTTTTCTTCAGCGGCATTCACGCCGCCCGCGCCAAGCAGTAGGGCGGTTGCAGTCAACGTGGTGATAGCAAGTTTTTTCATGAGACACCTCATCTTTTGGTGAAAAAATCGAGTAGAACCATTGGCTTTGGCCTTACTCGCCGGGAAGGGGGAAAGCCCATATTTGTCATTAAAATTAGACGATTTTTTATAAAAAACCGGGCTTCTTTCGATTTATCATTATCATATATAGTCAACCAAGTTGTTGATTTCCAGATTAGCCAAACAATTTCATGCAACAATATAGATAATGAGTTATTATCTTTTAATGCAAAATACGCATAACTTAATGAAATTAATCGTATTTTCTCCGAAGACGGCTTGCTGAAAAATTTACATGCAAAACTTCATGCAGAAATGATTGCTATAGCCTAAATTTTAATGTTGACCCTACGCCGCTCCCATACAGGGATACGCCTGATCAACCGGCGATTGGCGGTCAATAATCCGCAATATTGCCGAGAATCAAACCACTATGAGTTCAGAGGCTCTCTTATTACTGGTGTTGTTTATTCCATTCGCCAGTGCATTCTTCATCGCTATGAATGGGGATCATCCCAACCGGCGTGAGTTAGCGACGCTGCTGGCATCACTGTTGTTACTAGGAACTGTATTATCACTGCTACCGGAAGTGTTAGCTGGCGGAAGACCAGCAGTGAATCTGCTGGAATTCATACCCGGCCTACCCCTGCAACTGAGAGTAGAACCGCTGGGCATGACCTTTGCGTGCGTCGCTGCCTTGTTATGGCCGCTGAACTCGATCTATTCCATCGGCTATATGCGCGGTAATCAAGAACACCATCAGACTCGCTTCTACGTCTGCTTCGCGATCGCTATCGCCAGCGCGATGGGCATTGCCTTCTCCGATAATCTGCTGACTTTATTTATCTTTTATGAAGTTCTGACACTCTCGACCTACCCGCTGGTCACCCACAAAGGGAATGCCAGCGCCATGCAGGCCGGGCGGATCTACTTGGGCATCCTGTTGAGTACATCTATCGGCCTGCTGCTGCTGGCTATTGTGTGGACAGCCTCTATCGCCGGCACACTGGATTTCACCCCCGGCGGTATTTTGGCCGGTAAGATCGAGGGACCCGCCGTGGCGGTTCTGCTGGCGCTGTACATGTTCGGTATCGGCAAAGCGGCGCTGATGCCATTTCACCGCTGGCTACCCGCCGCCATGGTGGCACCGACGCCGGTCAGTGCCTTGCTGCATGCAGTGGCGGTGGTGAAAGCCGGCGTGTTTACGGTGATGAAGGTCACGGTCTACATCTTTGGCATCGACTTCCTGAGCGCGACCGGCGCCTCGCAATGGCTGATGTGGGTCGCAGCGCTGACCGTGTTGCTGGCGTCCTGCGTGGCGTTGACCAAGGATAATCTCAAGGCCCGGCTGGCTTATTCCACGGTCAGCCAACTCGGTTATGTGGTGTTAGGCGCGGCGCTGGCGACATCAATGGGCGTCATCGGCGGCTCGATGCAAATCGCTATGCACGCCATGGGCAAGATCACCCTGTTCTTCTGCGCCGGCGCCATTTATACCGCCACCCATAAGACAGAGATCAGCCAAATGGACGGGTTAGGCCGGGTGATGCCGTTTACCTTCGGCGCGTTTCTGATCGGCGCGCTGAGCATCATCGGTTTGCCACCGCTGGGTGGGTCCTGGAGCAAGTGGTATCTGCTGGCAGGAACTGCCGATGCTGGGCAGTGGGCGATGATGGCGGTCTTATTGATTAGTTCACTGCTCAATGTCGCCTATCTTTTGCCGGTGGCGGCCAGAGGTTTTTTTGCTGTTGGAGCAGATAGTTCTCATCCTAACCCTCCCCCCATTGGGAAGAGCGCTGAGGAAGACACGGAAAATAGCATCGCGTGGACCAGTATCCGTGAAGCACCCCTGGCTTGCGTCATACCGCTCTGCCTGACCGCATTGGGCTGCGTGTTGCTGTTTTTTTATGTGGATTCCCTTTATACCTTGTTAGCACCCATCGCTGGCCACTGAGGAACCGCTGATGACCTCCCCAACACCTCCTGCCCATCATCCTGACAAAAAATACTGGCTGGACGAATCGCGGAATGTGAACAAGCTGGTTTGGCTATTGATCACGACTTGTGTGGGACTGATTCTGTTCGATGCGCTGTATGCCAAGCATGGGCATTTTGCTTTCGAGGAGTCGTTTCCGGTTTTTTATGGCGTTTTCGGCTTCCTGGCTTACTGTTTCATCGTGTTATCTGCCAAGGCGCTGCGTCGAATATTGAAGCGAGACGAGGATTACTATGATCGCTGAAGGATTGAATCCCGCCCTGATCCTGATCGTAGGTGGTCTGCTAGCGCCACTGCTCGGCGGACGGGTTCGCGCCGTCTATATGCTGATGTTACCGTTGCTTGGCATCATCCAGCTTTGCGGCATGGACTACGGGTCCGGCAGCAGCATCCCATTGTTCGGCCTGGACCTGATCATGCTGCGGCTGGATCGGCTCAGTTTCATTTTCGCGCTGATTTTCCTCATTGCCTCGTGGCTGGGAGTGATCTATGCGCTGCATCTGCGCGACACGGTGCAGGATGTTGCCGCGTTAGTTTACGCTGGTGCCGCCATCGGCGCAGTGCTGGCTGGCGACCTGGTAACGTTGTTCATTTATTGGGAACTGACTGCGGTCAGTTCAGTATTTTTAATCTGGGCACGGCGCAGCGAAGAAGCCTTCCGGGCCGGTTTGCGTTATCTGGTCATCCAAGTGGGTTCCGGCGTACTGCTGCTGGCTGGGCTGATCGTGCATTTTCGAGTCACGGGTTCCATCGCCTTCGATCACCTAGGCCTAGAAACACCGGGCGGCCTGCTGATTTTTGTGGCCTTCGGCATCAAATGCGCCTTCCCATTGCTGCACAACTGGCTACAGGACGCTTATCCGCAGGCCACGGTCACCGGCGCGGTGGTGCTGTCAGCTTTCACGACCAAGCTGGCGGTCTATGCCTTGGCGCGCGGTTACGCGGGCACTGAAATTCTGATTTATATTGGCGCAACGATGACCGCATTCCCGATTTTCTTCGCCGTGATCGAGAATGACCTGCGCAAGGTATTGGCCTACAGTCTCAACAACCAGCTCGGTTTCATGGTGGTGGGCATCGGCATCGGCACGGAATTGGCGTTGAATGGCACCGCTGCCCATGCGTTCTGCCACATTCTCTACAAGGCGCTGCTGTTCATGAGCATGGGTGCAGTGCTGTTTCGCACCGGAACGATCAAAGCGTCAGAATTGGGCGGGTTGTATAAATCCATGCCGCTCACAGCGGGGTTCTGCATCGTTGGTTCACTATCGATTTCGGCATTTCCGCTGTTCAGCGGTTTCGTCTCGAAATCGTTGATCATGACCGCCGCCGCTGAGGGGCATCACACCTTCATCTTCCTCGTGCTGCTGTTCGCTTCGGCAGGCGTTTTAGATCATTCCGGCATCAAGATCCCGTTCTTCAGTTTTTTTTATCACGACAGCGGCAAGCGTTGTGCAGAGGCCCCAGCAAACATGCTGGCGGCCATGGGCTTGACCGCGTTGGCGTGTATGGCGCTGGGTATTTTTCCACAGTGGCTGCTTTACCCGTTGCTGCCGTATATCGTGGACTATGCACCCTATACCACGACTCATGTACTGGCCCAGATGCAACTATTGCTGTTCGCAGCGCTGGCATTCACTACCTTGATGAAGATGGGCTGGTATCCACCGGAGATTCCCTCCGTCAACCTGGATTTCGATTGGATCTATCGCAAGCGGCTGCCTGCCGTCGCTGTCCGGGTGTGGACCACATTGGATCGGGCCTGGGGTCATCTGAGCAACACAGTCGAGTGTGGTGTTGCTGGTTTCATGGGCGCGCTCTTACGCCATCATGGACCGCATGGCAAGCTGGCCGCTACTTGGCCAACGGGCAGTATGGTGCTGTGGACCGTGGTACTGCTGGGAGCGTGTTTGGTGTTTTATTACCTGTGACTGGAGATGGCCATTACAACGGACCGCCGCAGAGTTTGCAGTAAACCGCATTGTCGTCGTGACCCTCTGCGGCACATACCGGACAAACGCGGGTATTGAGCGGCTGCCGGAAGACGTTGCCCATTTCCACCGTCACGATGCCGGTCGGCACGGCGATGATCGCGTAGCCGAGAATCATGACGAAAGCTGCGAGGAACTGGCCCAGGCCAGTGCGCGGGGCGATATCGCCATAACCCACCGTGGTCAAGGTGACGATGGCCCAGTAGATGCCGCGCGGAATGCTGGTAAAACCGCTCTCCTCACCCTCGATCATGTACATCAGCGCTCCCAGAATCATCACCAAGGTGACCACGGTGAACAGAAAAACGCCAATTTTGCGCCGGCTGGCCACGAGTGCGCGGGTCAGCAAGTGCGCTTCTCCGACGTAAGTCACCAGTTTGAGAACCCGGAAAATGCGCAGAATCCGCAGGATACGGATTACGAGCAGGTAGTGAGAACCGGCGATGAACAAACTCAAGTAAGTCGGCAGGATGCTCAGCAAATCAACGATTCCGTAGAAACTAACTGCATAACGCCAAGGACGCTGCACGCAAGAAAGCCGCAGACCGTACTCGACAGTGAACAGCAGAGTGAAGAACCATTCCAGTGCATTCAGCACTTCGCTATACGCAACCCGGATCTCACTGACGCTGTCGAGCATGACGCAGAGTGTGCTCAGCACGATGCAGATAATTAATGAAACATCAAAAAACTTACCGGCTGGAGTATCGGCTTCAAAGATGATTTCGTGGAGTTTGGACCGCCAAGGGCTGGAGATATCGCCGCGTCGCTGTTCGATGGGCATCGGACATTCACCCTGTTCGTTCGAATGAATGTACAGTTTAGTTTTTGCACGGCCTTCAAGCACTGCTTCCAGCATCTCGCACGGAGCTGCTATCTGCGGGTAAGGCCAGCAGAGCCTGGTCCGGCTCGCCACAGCGGGATTCACTAAACCGGGTACGCGGCAAGCATTGCGGATAGTACGTCTGCAGGAAAGCCACGAAACGCTCTCGCACCAGACAACGCAAATCCCAGGCACTGGAAGCATCCGGAGCACTCATCAGAGCACGCAAGGTGACAGTGCGATCCGTCGTATCGGTGACTTGCAAACCCCAGGCGCGACCATCCCATAAGCCAGATTCGTCAAGAATCCGCTTGAGTTCCTGCCGTCCTGCCTCGACTGGGAAGGTATAGTCCACGTAGAAAAACGCTGTACCCAGTAACTCGGAATTGGCCCAGGTCCAGTTCTGAAATGGTTTGGTATTGAAATAATTGAGCGGCACAATCAACCGCCGGTCATCCCAGATGCGCACCACCACATGAGTGGCGTTGATTTCAGCAATGCGCCCCCATTCCCCTTCCACAATCACCACGTCTTCGATGCGGATCGGCTGGGTCAGGCCAATCTGCACACCGGCAATCAGATTTTCCAGAAATGGCCGGGCCGCGACACCGATCACAATACCCGCCACACCCGCCGAGGCCAACAGGCCAGCGCCCAGTTCCCGGATTTTGGGGAAGGTCATCATCATCACCGACAGCGCCAATACCTGCACCACCAGCACCACAATACGCCGCAGCATCTGGAATTGAGTCCGAAGGCGGCGCGCACCGAGGTTATCATTGATATTAATCAGGTAGTGTTGTTGCATCACATCTTCAGCTACCGAGGTCAGGCGCACCAGCAACCAGCCAATGGTGGCGATGTTCATCAGGATCAGCGCATGATGGATGCGGCTGGTTAGCTGCCCTGGCAGCTCCAGAGAAGGTAGCAACAACTGCGCGGCGATGACCGGCACGAGCAAGCCAACCGGTTGCCGGAGATGGCGGATCAGGGCGCCACCAAAAGTGTTCTGGGTCTGCTCCACCAGCCAACCGGCCAGAATCAGAAGTCCCTCGTAACTCAACAGCGCCACGACAATGACGATCAGCACCGGTTCCCAGGCAATCGACGTCCAAAACGTGAAGAGATAACCTCGTTCACTATACAACTCCAACAGAATGGCCCCAGCAATTAATAGCAATACCCAACGCAAGGTACTATTCAGAGGTGCAAGAATTTCCTGGGTCCAGAGCAACCCGTAGTTGCTATAGGCGATGGCCTGGTTTTTCAACAAAATAATCAACTCATCGATCAGGCTCCGCAACAATAACCAAACCAGCAAAACGCCGGCCAGTATCAGCAACCGCCAGACGATCAACCAAGCGAGGTTAAGATAACCGGCTAGGCTCAGCAGCGCTGCACCGGCTAACACCAAGGGCAACAGCAAGGTCAACAAGCGCATGGTGCCGTGCCAAAGCCGCCCCGTAAAACGTCCTGCCAGCCCTTCCAGCAGCAGGTGACGCAACCGCAGCAGGGGATAACAGACCACCAGCCAATAGAACAGAAAAGCCTGGTCCAGCACCCGGATAGCGGGATACGGCAATTCGCTGACATGAGCCAGGATGACCAGAGCGCTGAGAATGCCGCCCCCTGGCAGAATCCAGAAGACCCATTGATAGAGGCGCAGATGGTATTGCTTAGCAGGCAAATCGGGCGCAGCGAGCAGCAGCCACGCCAGATCGAGCGGTGTCTTGATACTGACCCAAAGCAATACCAAGGTCAGGAGAATGGCCAGCCCAGGCTGAGGGACCCCCATCAGCCATAGCCCCAAGGTCAGCGTGGCAGCCAAGGCGATACCCCATAGATTTCTACGCAAAAGACGTGCGCCGGTCAGAACGAATTTATTTGCAAAGCTGCCGTCTTGATTGGCAGCATAACGTTCCGAAATCCGAGCCAGACGGTGACGGCTCAACGTCGCCAGAGCTGCAAGCAGCAGAATCAACCCGGCCAGGCTGAGCCATTGCTCAATGCGAGCTTCGGCTATGACCGTAAGCGCCGATTCCACGCTCAGCCAGATCTGGTGCAACAAAATCCGGGGGGCCTTGCTCAATTCCAGCGCAGTGGCAGGCCACTGTGCTGGAGCAAATAGGACAAACGATTCGCGCGCCAGCAAATCCTGCCGGCTGCGTTGTGTGTGGGCGGTTTCCAGATCTTCCCGTAGACGGTCCAGGCGATCGCTTTGCTCCAGCAAGCGCTCCTCGCTCTGACGGAGTTCCTGTTCCAGGTCCGTCAACAACTGGCGGGTCTGGCTACCCCGTTGCTGATCGCTCGTACTGGCGGACTCAGGCTGGACCGATTGCTGTTGCTGGCTAAGCAGAGTGAGGCGGCTCTTGATCAATTCGCCCATCTCACGTAACTCGCCCCGCAACGCCGTCAACTGGCGAAGACCTTCCTGTAAGCGATGAGGATCGGTGTTCTGAGCATTGGCGACACTCTCCCAATTGGCCAGCTCGTCATTGATGGCGGCCAGGCGATTGTCCCAACGCAGCCGTTGGGCGCGCTCCTCGGCGGTCTGAATACTGATTTGCAGGAATGAGCGCTGTGCCTCGGATAATTTTTCGCCGTCGTGTTGCAGGCGGATGCGCAATTCTTCGGCCTTGTTCAGTTGCGCCTGCTTCTCCCGCTCCAGCCGGGCAGCGCGGTCCTGTTGGGCCTCTTGGCGTCCCTGGACCTGCTGTTGTAGATAGCGTTCTTCCAGATGGATGCGCCATTGGGCCGCCAGGGCCTGGCGTTGTACGAGCAACGTCAGCCACTCTTTAAGATTCTTCAGGTTTTCTTGTTCGAGTTTAAGATCGGTACCGCGTTCCTCCAGCCGATGATGCACTTGCGCCAGTTGCTCATCCCGGTTGCCGGTTTCCAGACTATCGCCCTTGGCCGGATTTCTCAAAAGTTGCTCCTGGGCCTCCAGTGTTACAATTGACTGCTCCAACGTCTTGATCTGGCGCTGGGTACTGTCGATGTCAGCTTGCACACTTTCCTGTTTGAGTTGCAGGGTGTCATAGTCGAGCCGGGCCTTTTCGACCATGGCCGCAGTGATAACCTCCCCTCTCAGGGCTTGTAGTTTGCCTCGCTGTTCAGCATCAAGTTGGGTAATTTCCTGGCGCAAGTGCTCAATCGTTGCCTGTTGTTCAGCCAAGGCTTGGCGCACGGTATCCTGACGTTCGGTGGTTTTAGCAGGATCGGTACTGAAGGGCGGCAAAGTGAGGACATTCTGCGCCCGCACCACACCGCTGCTGATCGCCAACAGCAGAAGCAACCATAGTAGCGGCAACATTAACTGGAGACTGGAACGATTACGAAGAACGTTTCGATAAGACATGGTCTTGAAGGGTAAGGGACTCTCTATGCCTCGAAGGATAACCTGAACAATTCAGGAAATCCCGGGAGTGGCAAGATTTAAGCAAACGGCTCATGAGTCATGACTCATAATGAACAGGCCATACGCCAGTAAAATTTTATGTTATTGTAAAATATATTTTTATTGAAAATCTCCATTAATGCAAACCAACATCTTTTATGGAAAAATAGCTGTTGTTTGCTTATGACATTCAAA
>DDST01000194.1 GCA_002343485.1 Proteobacteria bacterium UBA2383 | reverse complement strand
CCCATTGTGCCCCGGTCATCAGCAACAAATCGGCTACCAAATACAAGGTATCTATCGGATCGCCAGTTTGATAAGTGTATTCCTGGATCAAATGATTAAATGCTATATCCGCTATACAGGCAACGAGCATGGCCAGCGCCAGCCATTGCAGAGGAGAATTATCGCGCGATCCTGAGCTTTTAAAGAGAATAATTAGCGCAATGAACAACAATACAAGTGTGGTGGCTGGATATTGTAAGAGCAGCGCCATTTCTGAGACATTCGGATAGGTTTCCACAATGGGTCGCATCAGGAAATACCAGACCGGTGTGCCGAGGCCAACCAGCACGATCCCGGTATCCAGAAAGAACTTGAATAGTTCGGCACGACTTTTAAACGCTTCGGTAATCAGGATAAATCCACAAAATAAGAGTGGAAAAACTACATATAGGGTCAAGGACAGCGGCATGTACCATTCAAAAACAGGCTGGCTATTCGTCATCGAAGGGTAAGGTTGTTGCTGCAGTACCAGCTCCAAGTAGTTCCAGATAATGGAACTGGCGATGCCATAGCATAACGCGCCTGCTGTTAGCAATCGCCATCCCCAACGAGCGCGCCGTGATAAAGCCGGATACATGGCGGTTCGCCACCACATGGCAATCCAGGAAATTTCAACCGGTATAAAAGCCAGATTACCAATTAGAACTTGATGCTGCTCGCCGCCCCAGTGAAATTGGGTCCATAGGAAAAACAACGCAATATAAATCCCATTAACCCTGATGACCCACCAGCCCCGATTGATAGCGGGTTGATATACATCCCCGGAAGGTATTCGATTATCCATAAGTGTTATGCAAAAGAAATATAACCAACCTTTGGCTGAATCCAGCATCTTGGCTGGAAGCCTTTTTACGCTTCTGGCGGCCTATGGCTAGCTATTACTGGTGAGCAGCAAGCATATCTCCAGCATAGAAACCTGCATTTCCTCGTGTCGGCAAATAATCGTAGTGTGAGCCGGACCTTGGATTTCAGCTATGCCAAAATTTCCATCACATACACTGTTCCATCAGAAATTTTCCATTTTATATCAAAATTATAGAGTTTCATGCCATATTGTTGTTGTGCAACATCGCGTTGCTCATAAGCCGGGCGTGGATCCTGATGCAGGATCTGTGTAATCAGTTGGCGTAAATCGCCATCCGGCCAGTTTACGCAAAATGCAGTTGCCTGAGGACTGAATTCAATGGTCAGTCCGCTAACAGGTGTTGTGGCTGCGAAACCGCCTGTGGCCTCCAGAAGGCAGTCAGCATAGGGGACGTAAGGCTTGATATCCAGCACCGGTGTTTCATCGAGCAGGTCCACTCCTGCCAAGTGCAACATGATCCGGCCAGAGCGAATCACAATTTGCTCCAGCTTGACAGCTGATAGCCCTAGCGGATTAGGCCGGAATGGAGAGCGGGTGGCGAACACGCCTAACCGTCGATTGCCACCCAGCCGCGGTGGCCGTACTGTGGGCTGCCAGCGCCCTCTTGGTATGCCGTGAAACACGAATAACAACCACAGATGGGAAAAATCTTCCAGTCCACGCACGATCGCCGGTTGCGCGTATGCCGGCAGCAATTCCAAAGTTGCCCGTGCCGCTGGCACTAATCCTGGCTGGCGGGGAATGCCAAATTTTTCCCGGAAACAGGAGCGAACAATGCCGATTGGCTTGAACGGGAACATCCTCGTTCTGATTAGTGGCAATGAGGATGCGGCTCTGGCCGGTACGGCTCCTCGCGGTCATGCAAATGCATCCGGTATTTGATGAAACCTGGACTATCGTCGAAATGCAGGAATGGATTGCCCTCTCGTTGTTCGAGCATGGTCGATGCCGGTACGATGCCGTAGTTGTGGCCAGGGCGAATAAGTGTGCCGCCTGGCAACCGCTCACCCAGCCGGCGCAAGCTTTGATACATCTGCTCGGGATCGCCGCCGCGAAGGTCGCAGCGTCCGCAGCCGAATACGAACAGAGTATCGCCAGTCAGCACTTGATTGCCCAACCGATAGCAGGCTGAACCGGGGGTATGTCCTGGGGTGTGCAGAATTTCAATCTCGGTTTCGCCTAACTGAATGCGATCGCCGCCCTCATGCAGGGTTGGTAAATCCAGATAATTGTTCCAGAACGCTGCTTCAGCCCGAAGCAGGTGCAATTGGGCATCGCTGGCGTTCAGCAATGCCTCGACGCCGTTGATGTGATCGAAGTGGCTGTGCGTCAATAGAATGTCAGTGATCTGCAAGCCGTGCCGTTCTGCGGTGGCTAAAATGGCAGGCACGTCCCAGGCTGGATCAACGACCGCGGCGCGGCCGGTGGCATGATCGTGGATTACATAGATGAAATTACTCATGCGCCCCAGTTCGAGGGCGTGAATGGTGCAGGGAGATGTCTCGGTCATCATGGATTCTCACGGTGAGGCGAGGAACGCCAAGAGTCACATTGGAACATTCGCAATCATGGCGACTCTCAATGGCGAATACGATGGATCAGCGAGTCCGGCTTGTACCGGCTTTCTGGTTTCTTCTCCGGGGTTCAGAGGAATTTTTCATGCGTTTCAGTCTCAATACCGATACGAATAGATACTTCATCAAAAGCCGAGGTCCAGGCTGGGTCAATGTCAATGAGCAGCAAATTCATCGCAGTGTGATCGTCACTCCCGACCAATTGGTTACCGATTGGCCACCTCAAACTTTTGTTGATTTGGAAGAGCGGCACTTCGAAGCGATCGTGGCGTTGGAGCCAGAAATTGTATTGCTGGGTACGGGTGACCGCCAACGATTCCCACATCCAAGACTAACCCAATCCCTGCTGGCGCAAGGGATCGGTGTGGAAGTTATGGATACTGCTGCTGCTTGCCGGACCTACAACATCATTATGTTGGAGGACCGCCGGGTTGCAGCAGCGTTATTGATGATTGATTGATCAGGCATCAACGTCCCCGTTCTTGCGTCCAGTAGAAAGGGGATGTTGCCATTTATAAAACATTTATAAAAAATCCTGAGAAAACCCTTCGCCTTCCAGAATCTTACGTAGCCGGCGCAGGGCATCAATCTGAATCTGCCGCACCCGCTCGCGAGTAACGCCGATTTCATTGCCAACCTGTTCCAGAGTGGCCTTTTCCTGGCCGCATAGTCCGAACCGCCGTTTCACTACGGTCTTCTGCTTATCGTTCAACTGATCCAGCCAGGATTCCAGTTTTTCATTAAGGTCGGCATCCTGCAATAACTGTGAGGGATCGGTATTGTTATCGTCGGGAATAGCGTCCAGCAGCGAACGGTCTTCATCCTTGCCGATCGGGGTATCCACCGAAGCGACCCGCTCGTTAAGTTGCAGCATCCGCTTCACTTCCAGCACCGACTTGCCCATGGCCTGAGCGATTTCCTCGGTGCTCGGCTCATGATCCAAGGTCTGCGTCAGGTGGCGGGCAGTACGCAAATAGCCATTGATTTCCTTGATGATGTGGATCGGCAGGCGGATGGTGCGGGTCTGATTCATCAGTGCCCGCTCGATAGTTTGCCGAATCCACCAGGTCGCGTAGGTCGAGAACCGGAATCCGCGCTCAGGATCAAACTTCTCGACAGCGTGAATCAGCCCCAAATTACCTTCTTCGATCAGGTCGAGTAGGCTGAGACCCCGGTTCATGTAGCGACGGGCAATTTTGACTACCAGACGCAGGTTGCTCTCAACCATGCGATTACGGGCGGCGGCATCGCCTTGAATGACCAGGCGAGCGAAATAAACTTCTTCCTGAGCGGTCAATAGTGGAGAAAAACCTATCTCGCTCAAATACATCCGGGTCGCGTCCAGCTCCTCCAGAGTAACTTCCCGGGGAGTGGCAACTGTAGGGGATGACCAGGCAGGCTCTGCGACTTCCTGCAATTCTCCCTCCCCAATGACGATCTCATCGTCTTCATTCTCTTCCAACTTGTCCTCGTCCAACAGGGGATCTTCCATAATCACTTCGTCGTCACATACGACCGTTTCTTCCAGACAGGCACTGATCCGTCGGGACATCGATAACCTCCTCGACATGCTTCGCTTGGTGGAACTTCGCTTTTGACGTTGGGCTGGAAGATGATCAGCCGCGTCTTTGTTTATTGTTTTTTTGATCGCTAAGCCACACTTATCAGATAGTGATGAAGCTGACATAGCTCACTTATGTTTAAGCCTGAAAATGGCGGATGATTTTCTTCCTTGCTCCGCGCTAAAAAACGTCCAACAATGATAAGCTTTTCAAAAGCGCTAAGTCTACCAGTAGAATTGTAAGTATTCTGAGCGTCATCGTTCGTGGGTAGTGATTTCAGGAGGTTTTTCATTTAACCACTGATGGAGGGTGTCAATAGCGCCATGGCGGGTCAGGTCGACTTGCAAAGGGGTAATCGAGACATAGCCGGCGCGCACAGCATGGAAATCGGTGCCAGGACCAGCCTGTTGTTCGGGGCCGGCTGGGCCAACCCAGTAGATAGGCCGGCCGCGCGGATCGGTACTTTTGATGACCGGCTCCCATTTGTGGCGATGACCCAGACAAGTGACGTGAAAGCCCGATAGTTGTTCCCAAGGCCGGTCAGGGACATTGACGTTCAGGATGATATCAGATGGCAATGGCCGCTGCCGTAAGCGGTTGACTAACCAGACCGCGACGCGGGCTGCAGTCGCGAAGTGCTGCGGTTGGAATGATGCCTGTGAGATAGCAATCGCTGGCAGACCTAGGAAGCGGCCTTCCATCGCCGCTGCTACCGTGCCGGAGTAGATGACGTCATCACCCAGGTTGGGGCCGTTGTTGATGCCGGAAATTACCATATCCGGTTCCTGTTCCAGCAGACCTGTGATAGCGACATGGACACAGTCAGTCGGCGTACCTTCGATACTGTAGAACCCGTTCTCGTGGCGGGTAACATAGAGAGGATTCTTCAGGCTCAGAGAATTGCTGGCGCCACTGCGGTCACGATCGGGAGCAACCACGACGATCTCCGCCAGTTCACGCAGTGCGGCTGCCAAGCAGAGCAGGCCCGGAGCTTGGTAGCCGTCGTCATTGCTGACCAGAATTTGCATGTTATCTATAAAATCCACTTGCTATTGCTGAGCTGAATAGCCTATCAAAGTTGTTACTTGATAGCCGCTTTTTCTTGATAGCCGCTTTTCATTCGGCCTTCCTTAGGCGTCAATAATCAGAGAAGGTGTTTTCACTGAAATGACGTTTTAGTGAAACTCAAAAATATCGCTCATAGAGCGTGTGCATATCATCCAGGCTATTTGGTAGCAGTAACCCTTGAACGTACAGAGCGGCGAGAGGGAAATACGTTTTTCATCGTTGCCTCGAAGCCGGCGACCACGTCCAACAGTTCAGCCGTAATTGCCTCCTGACGTTGCTGGCGGTAAGTCGCGTTTAACTCCGCCAGCCGGTCGGCGATGTTACGTTCAGCTGCTTGCATGGCCAGCAAGCGGCTGGCATGTTCGCTGGCCAGTGACTCAGCACAGGCCCGGAATAATTCTACAAATAGCCATTCCCGCAGTAGCGCTGGTAGTAACGCTGTCCAGTCAGCGGCGTGGCCAGGTAGAGAGCGTCCCGGTGGAGCCATCTCGTGGCTTAGGGACCCGGTATCCAGCGGCAACAGCCGCACCCAAGCCGGTGTATGGCTATTGGCGCCCTGATGACGATTATGGAATAGCAGAATCTCGACCACTCCAGTTGCTTGCCACTGTTCCAATACCGGCAATACTTGCCGCACGATCTGCTGGATGGCACTGGCAGCGCCCGGTGTGTAAAACGACTGCTGAGGTGATAAGCCTTGTTCCTCCAACGCCGCCGCCTGCCGGACGCCCACCGCCAGGACCCGGCGATGTGATTCTGGCCAGGCGCGCAGAGTCAACGCGACCTGTTCAGCCAGTACTTCGTTGAAACGGCCGCATAACCCATGATCGGAACCGAAGACCACCGCGCCAATTGCCGGCGGGCTGTCAGCGGTGGATAGTATTTCCAGTGTCGCGTCAGCCAGCGTCAGACGTTGCGCTTGGGCTTCTACCATCTGCTCGCGTAATACTACCCGTAATCCTTGCCGTACAGCGCGATCATAGTCCGCCAGTGCAGTCACTGCCCGATCATACTGATGGATACTGACGGCTGCTAGTGCCTTCATGGTGCGGACGATGGAGCGTAATTCCTCGACGGTAGCCAAGGTATGGCGCAGCGCTTCCAGGGTGGGCATAGTGTCAGCTCCTCACTCTAGCTTTTACCCAGAGGGAGAAGAGATTGTGTATCTGCATCAGGCCTAAGATTAACCATCGCAGCCCGCGCTGCCGCAAGCAAGGTATCCCGCTCGGCATCGCTCAGCGGTGATCCCGAAGTGATGCGTGCGCCGATTCCGGGGCAATGGGTGACTGCTTGGGCGCGCACAGCTTGTTCTGCCACTGCCATCTGCTCCAACGGTATTGAATCAAACACGCCTTCGGTGACTGCCAGCAACACGGCGATCTGTTCGGCAACTGGCAAAGGCTGATATTGCCGTTGCTTTAGCACTTCCCGCACCCGGCGTCCGCGCTCAATGGTCTGGCGGGTCGCCTCATCCAACCGGGTGCCGAAACGGGCGAAATTTTCCAGTTCTTCGAACTGGGAATAGGCCAATCGCAGTTCGGCGGCAATGGCCCGATAGGCCGGTAGCTGGGTCTTGCCGCCCACCCGTGATACCGATTCACCGACATCGACCGCTGGCAAAATCCCTTTCCTTGCCAGTTCCGGAGACAGTACGATTTGCCCATCGGTGATCGAGATTAGATTCGTGGGAATGTAAGCCGACAGGTTTTGTGCCTCGGTTTCAATAATCGGCAACGCTGATAGTGAGCCACCGCCATGCTCTGGCCGCAAATGGGTTGCCCGCTCCAGCAGGCGCGAATGCAGGNNGGCCCGGCGGGCGGCGCAGCAGCAACGACAGTTCTCGATAGGCTTGAGCGTGACGGGTCAGATCGTCGTATACGATCAATACATCACGGCCCTGTGCCATGAACCATTCGGCCATCGTGGTCGCGGCATAGGGGGTCAAGACTTGCAATCCAGGCGGGTCTTCACCGGCGGCCACTACCAGGAAGGTGTAGCGTAGCGCGCCGCGCTGACGAAGATCATCAATGACCCGTGCTACTGCTGCGCCACGCTGGCCGATAGAACAATAGACGCAGATGACATTCTGGCCCGCTTGGTTGAGGATCGTATCCACGGCTAACGCAGTTTTACCGGTCTGACGGTCGCCGAGAATCAGCTCTCGTTGGCCGCGTCCAATTGGGATAGCAGCGTCGATCACCTTGAGACCCGTGGCTAGCGGCACGCTCACGGGAGCCCGTTCCATAATGGCTGGAGCCGGCCGCTCCAGAGGCCACCGCTCGGCGGTCACGAACGAACCGGCCTCATCCAGCGGTTCACCGAGGGCATTGACGATCCGTCCCAGCAATTCCGGGCCGACCGGGGTATCGACCACTCGCCCGGTACGTTCGACCGAATCGCCGGCCTTGAGACTGTTGCTGTCGTTGAGCAGCACGACCCCTACTTCTTCGGGATCGAGATTAAAAGCGATGCCAAGAATGCCGTTGGGGAAACGCACCCGTTCCATGGATTCCACCCCTGGCAGGCCACTAACCCTGGCAACACCTTGGTCAACCTGTTCCACGACGCCGGTTTCAACCATCGATGGGGTCAGGCGGTAGGCGGCCAGCGCCTGGTCGAAAGGAGCGAAGAGCGACTTGATGCCCTCACCGTTGACTCCTCTCCTATCAATAAAAGAGAGCGTATCAATAAAAGAGAGCGTACAGTTTTCAGCGTCGCTCATCGGCGTTGCTCGTGACCGGCACTGGCGAATTTAACGCTTTGGCCAGCGTTTCGCCAAAACCATCCAGATAACTGTCCAGCGTCCAGGCCAAGCGGTGCCCCGGCATTTCCAAGGTGATGCCACAGGCCATGCTCGGGTCATGATGAAAGGTAAACGTAATTCCTTCTCCTAGCAGTTTGCCCAGAGCGGCTTGGCAATGTTGCTGCAAGGCCATATCCAAGGGAAACGCGGTGTTGATGGTGCAGCCTCCCAGGGCGGCCTGTGCCAGCGTCGCGCGCTCACCCATATCCAGGGTGGTGCGTAACTGGGTCAGTAGCGGTTCGAGCATGCGCTGCTCTAGATCGGCGTCTGCTAACTCGCGCAAGGCATGGCGAACTGCCTCGGTGAGCCGGCGGGTTGCTTCCCGTTGCAGGGTATGCTGGTTTTCCGTTTGCTCCCGCCGCCAAGCCATCAGCCACTCCTCGCGTTGCGCATCAATCTCGCAGCGGGCCTGTTTGAGCCATTCCTCGCGGCGAGTTCCGACTTCCTGGCGGGCCTGTTCCAGCCATTTGTCATGTTGGGCGTCCAGTTCAGCCCGTTGGGTCTGGTATTTCCGGGCTTCCGCTTCAGCCTGTTCCACTTTTTGCCGGGCTTCGTCCAGAGCCGCCGCTATCTTCTGCTGGCGGGCAGTCATCGCCCCGGTGATTGGCCCATACAGGAATCGCTTGAGTAACCATAATAAAATTAGGAAATTGATGATCTGAGCGATGACAGTGAACCCATCAATCTGCATGGCTACTGACCGGTAACAGCGGCGAAATGGTTCCAGAACGGGTTGGCGAAGATCAGAATCATCGAAACCACGAAGCAATAAATGGCTGTTGATTCAATCATCGCTAACCCAACGAACAGGCTGCGGGTCAATATCGCTGCTTCGTCCGGCTGCTGAGCGATGGCGGCCAGCGCCTGGGCTACCGCCCGTCCTTCCGCCAGCGCTGGAGCGACCGTGCCGATAGCGACCGTAAGACCGGCAGTAATGATGGAGACAAGGCCAATCATGAGTGTGGCATCCATAGGCAATGTTACCCTTCAATGTTCGTTAATGCTCCTCGTGCCCTTTGTAGGGAGAGGGGTTGGAGGCGGGGGAGAATCCTCATGCGCCGCCGTCGCTGCTGCCAGATAAACCGTTGCCAGAATCGCGAAGATATACGCCTGAATCAACCCAGTCAGGAGTTCCAGCGCATGCATCAGCACGGGGAAAAACAACGGTGTGATGATTAGTAGAATCGCCCCAACCACCGCGCCGCTCATCACGTTGCCGTACAAACGCACTGCCAGCGCCAGGGTGCGGGACAATTCACCGATAATATTCAGAGGCAGCATAACCGGGGTGGGTTCGACATAGTTTTTCAGGTACGCTTGCCACCCCCGGCGCTGAATGCCATAGAGCGGTACTGCGATGAATACACACAGCGCCAGGGCCGTGGTGGTGGACAGTGATCCGGTCGGCGGCTCGAAACCGGGGATGATGGCCAATAGATTGCTGGCAGCAATGAAAATGAACAAAGTGCCAATAAACGGCAGATAGGGCGCCGGGTCCTGACGGGTCACATCACGGATTTGTCCCTGAATCCCCTCAACGAGAACCTCCAGCAGGTTTTGCCAAGGCGGCAGCACAGCATCATGGATCACGCGGCGGGTGATCCTGCGAGCCAGCAGCACCAGCAGCGCCATGATCAGCCAGGTAAATACGAGGGTGGCGCTGATGCGAATGAAGCCGGATTCGAAGAGCACGATTTGATCAGGGCTAATGTTCATGGTCGAAGCTCCGGCGTTGGCGGTCGCAACCAGCGAGTCAAGGCAACCCGCGCCGCCAGAAACGCCAGCAGCGCAATCCCCAGCCGGGTCAAGTTGCGATCTGGACCCAGGATCACGTAGAACCCCGCTAAACTAACGGCCAGCCGCAGGATGAAACTGCCTGCCACCCACAGTGCAGGATGCGGATGGCCAGGCAGCCGGCGCAGGGTAAACCACAGGCCAGCGAAATAGAACGAACCCAGCACCGCACCGCCCAGTGCAGCCAATACCCAGGTGATTATCTCAATCATCGCGTTGATCCCGATCCGGTGGACGCTGTTTCTGCAACCACTGCCAAGCGCTAGCACAACCGAGCACCAGACCGGCGGCTAGCAGCGTCAATGTCCAGGAATGCCGGCCCGGCCAGTTCCGGTCCAACCACAGTCCCAGCAAAGCGCCGAGCACCGTCGGCAAGGCCACTGACCAGCCCACGGCGCCAAACAGTCCCAGCCCGAACCAGACGCTCGATCGATCCGCTTGGCGCGCCCGCAGTTTACGGGTTGCTTTGTACTTAATTTGTTCCGGCAAAGGATCACTCTTTCTTCCCTTTTCGCTGTTGGAAGAAGGGCCGGCCATGAAGGGTGCCGTCATCGTCGGCCTGCTCCCAGCTTTAGAAACTGCCGGATCATCCCTGCCTCCAGCCGGGCGAGCGTACTGCGAGCGATCCTTTCCTGTTCGTCCAATTGGCGAAATTCATTTTCCACGACCTGCCGCAACCGGGCCAGATCATCCTCCCGCACCGCCCGGCGCACCGCAATCAATACTTCGGCGCCGCATTTCGTCAGTACTCCTTGATCGACGGCTAAAAACCGCTCTTGGCCCTCCACTGTGGTGAAGCCAACGATGCCCGGCTGCAAGGCTGCTACCCAGTCGCGGTGGCGTGGTAACAGACAGAAAGACCCTTCCAGCCCTTCGGCGTGAACCCGCATCGCCGGTTCATCCACCAGCGTTTGGGCCGGGGTCAATACCTTCAGACGCATCAGTGCTGCACCTCGCTCAGATCGCCGATCATATACAGCGCTGCTTCCGGCCAGCCGGTGCAACCATCAACGAGAATCCGCTCGCAATCGTCCAGCACGCGCGGCAATGGCACACTCTTCCCGGAGCGGCCGGTGAAGTGCTCAGTGGTGAAAAACGGCTGGGTCAGATAGCGTTCCAAGCGCCGGGCGCGGTTGACGGTGCGCCGGTCGGCCAGCGACAGTTCCTCCAGCCCGAGCATGGCGATTAAATCTTTGAGTTCCTCGTACTCTGCCAGAGTCCGGCGCACCGCCTGGGCAATCCGGTAATGGCGTTCGCCAACCAGCACGGGGGTGAGCAACTTGGAGTCAGAGGCCAATGGGTCCACCGCTGGATAGAAACCCTGGCTGGCGCGTTTGCGCGACAGCACCAGCGAGGCAGACAGGTGGGCAAAGGTGTGAGCGGCGGCGGGGTCGGTGAAATCATCGGCGGGTACATAGACCGCCTGTACCGAGGTGATCGATCCACCCGCAGCGTTGCAAATCCGCTCTTCCAGTTCTGCTAGCTCGGTACCCAAGGTCGGTTGATAACCCACCCGCGAGGGAATGCGGCCCATCAACCCCGACACTTCCGAACCGGCTTGAATAAAGCGAAAGATATTATCGATCAACAATAACACGTCATGGTGGGCGGTATCGCGGAAGTATTCGGCAATCGTCAATGCGGCATGGCCAACCCGGAAACGGGCGCCCGGTGGTTCATCCATCTGACCAAACACCAGTACAGCATTCGACAGGACCCCCGCTGCGCGCATCTCCCGATGCAATTCCTCTGCTTCCCGGCAACGCTCGCCGATACCGCAGAATAGGCTGACTCCCTGGTAGCGGCCCATCATATTGTGGATCAATTCAGTGATAATCACGGTCTTGCCAACGCCGGCGCCGCCAAACAAGCCGGTTTTACCGCCACGCTCCAGCGGGCACAAGAGGTCGATGACCTTGATGCCGGTTTCGAACATCTCCAAACCGGCCCGCCGCCGTGCCAAAGGGATCGGTGGTTGATGGATCGAGCGTTGTTCCGTGCCGGCCAACGCGGGGCCATCGTCAATCGTTTGACCGAACACGTTGACCATCCGCCCTAGCAATTCCGGCCCGACCGGCACCGTCAATGGACCGCCGCAATCGCGCACCGGATCGCCACGCGCCAAGCCTTGTGTTGGGGTCAGGGCGATGCCGCGCACCCTGTCGGCAGCTAGATGAGCGCTCACTTCGATGATCACCAGCTCCTCTCGTCCAGCACGCAACTGCTGGCGCAGGGCGGGCAATTGACGAGGAAAACAGGCGTCCACCACGCTGCCGCGCACCGCGATCACTGTGCCGTGCTGTTCAGGTGGAGTTGAGGCAGGTATTGAGAGCGGGGTGTTGGAGGGCATCTTTCGTCTTGGTAAATAAGATAACGTCGATTCCGAGGGTGAGTGTTATGAAAGTTCCTTATCGATCGCTCCAGGGCGGGTACGGCATCCGGTCTCCCTGTGCAGGCCGTCCTATCATGAATAGCCCCTACAGAAATACACTACAAGGGCGGGTTAGCGAAGCGTCACCCGCCGATTCCGTGGGACTTCCCCCCAAGGCGGGTGACGGGCGGATGCCCTAACCCGCCCTACGATTCTCCAGCAGCATTCCATCATTGTTGAGCGGTGGCTGGCTCCAGAACAAGGCATGTAACCGCAGGAGGGTTTCTGGATTAGCAATCAGTTCACGCTTCTGCATGGAACTCAGACTGTCCGGCCCTTCTTCCTCCAATTGATGAATCAATCCTTCTAGATAATGCCGGCGGCGCTTACTGGGCGATTCACTTTCTGGCAATAATGACCGGTGCAAGGTGTTGACATAGGGATCGGTCAGCGCTTGCAGGAAGCGGCTGGATGCCGTTTTCCGCAGCACCGGCAACACCGGTTCATCTTCTTGCAGATACTCATCCAAATCCTGCAATACTTTTGGCGGATCGGTCTCCTCCGGCGTCAAAAACAGGCCCATCCGGCGCGCCTGGCGGCCCAAAGCGATGCTGCTGGATAGCATCGACACGGGGATCGACAACCCCAACCCCAGCAAGACCGGCGTAAACCACCAGAAGAACGCTGGGACGTAGAGATAGCTCAATGTTCCGGCAGCCACACCGATCAAAGTATGGCCGCCATGGGTCAGCACGGCCTCTACAAAGCCCGTCTGATGATCACCTCGTTGCTGTGGCGGCCAGCCTACTGCCCGGCGCATCAGGATCGCCAGCACGAACTTGGTCTGAAATAGCATTAGCACCGGTGCGGTCAGGACTGAAAAGACAGTTTCCAGGGTGACGCTGAGCGATGCTTTGAACATGCCGCCATACGCACGGCGCAGGCGTTTCTCCTTGAGCAGCAGGAGCAATGCCAGCAGCTTGGGCAGAAACAGCATGGTCAGGGTCACCAATAGCACCGTGGTCATTTCCACCGCAAACGACACTGGCCAGACCGGCATCCAGTTTTCCCCGAAGAAATACACCAGTTCCTGCTGGGTCTGGATAAATGCCTCGACTCCGGTGGCGATGAGAAACAGGAGCCACAGCGGCGAAGCAGCATAGGACATGACGCCCATCAGGAAATGCAGCCGGCTTAACAGATTGAAGCCTTGAGCAAATGCCAGCCGCAGATGCTGAAGGTTGCCTTGACACCAGCGGCGGTCGCGTTTGGCATAGTCAATCAGCGTGGGTGGGATTTCCTCATAACTGCCTTCCAGGTCATAGGCCAGCCATACCTCCCAACCGGCCCGGCGTAGCAATGCCGCCTCCACGAAATCGTGGCTGAGAATTTCGCCGCCAAACGGTTCATGGCCTGGCAGCTTTGGCAGGCCGCAATGATCCAAAAACGGCTGGATGCGAATAATGGCGTTATGGCCCCAATAGTTGCTCTCGCCGAGTTGCCAATAATTCAAGCCAGCGGTAAACATCCGCCCATAGAGGCTGCTGGCAAATTGCAAAATGCGAGCAAATAGCGACTCGCGGTTGACAGGGACCGGCGGGGTTTGAATCAGCGCCACACGAGGATGGCGTTCCATCAACCGCACCATCTCTACCAGCGTTTGGCCTTGCATGACGCTATCGGCGTCCAAAACGATCATGTAACGGTACCGCCCGCCCCAGCGCGTGCAGAAATCTTCCAGATTGCCGCTCTTACGGCTGGTGTTCTCTGGCCGGTTGCGATAAAAAATGCGCTCTTTGCCGTCCAGCGACCACACCATATCCTGCCAGCGCAGCTCCTCCTCAACCCAGACCTCCGGATCACGGGTGTCGCTGAGAATGAAGAAGTCAAAACCATCAAGCTGGCCGGTGTCCATCAACGACTGATGGATAGCGCGCAGACCGGCGAATACCCGTTCCGAGTCCTCGTTATAGATGGGCATCAAAATGGCGGTGCGTGGTGGCGAAGTAGCGGAATCAGGCGGGATATCGGGCGGTTGGCGGGAAATTGCCCAGCGGTCGCGCCCAAATAGAATTACCCAGAAACCCATAAATGCCGTCCAGAAGGAAATACAGATCCACGCAAATAGGATCATGTACAAGAACAGCAGCAGGAGTTCCATCGGACTGAAGCCATTGGGTTGAAACACACTGACCAGCAGACCCAACGCAATCAGTGAAGTCAATATCACCAGCAGAAAAAAAACGAACCGTCGAACGGTATGTCCTACCACCGAGGGTCGGGGAAATTGCGCCATAACAGCTTCCAGAACGGAGGAAAGAATTAGGTTATGCGTTGATGGATGTTGGCCACCAGCGGCGAAGTAAACCCAGCAATGAAAAAAGCGCAATACGCTGCGTAGGCATGGCACTAGGGCTGGGCGCCGGTGCCGGTTTCGCAATCGCCGCACGCAAGCGCTCTAGGGCAGTGCCTGCTGCGCCAGGTGGAGCAAACAACGCTGTAGGCCAATCTGGCGTCACTCCACTTAAGAGCGCCGCTCGCGCTGCGGTTAGTTCTGGCGAGGGCCGGGGTAGTTCGAGTGCTGTCGCTAGCCAGTCATCCAGCAATTCACCTGCGGCAATAATGGCGTGTGCCGTTTTGGAGTCTTCGTTCTCCGGAATTTCCGGCAATCGCCGCAGCGTTTGCTCACTCAAAGCCAACGCTAGATTGGAGTCGCTCACGCCAAGCGCCTTCCAGTAATTTCTAAGGCGGTCCAGGCAGTTTTCATCGGATAAAGAATCCGCTGGCGTTGTCCAATGTGATCGAAGCGCACCTACTTTGCCAAGGTCCACTGGTAGCTCCAGGTTTCAGTCAGCACATTGTTACCGAGCTTGAGAAAGCAGCGCAAATCAGCCGGATCGCTTTCCTGTGGTAGCAGTTCGAAAGACACCCGCCAGCCATTGATATAGGGGTTTTTGTGCGTTACTACATTTTTGATCTGGCCGCTGGAGCTAGTGACCATGGCCTCAACCGGCGCATCGTCCGCCAGCTGGGCGAGGGCATTGCCGCCGAAGTCAATCACGAATCGCCGGCGCGAAGGATCCAAATCGCCGGCGCCGCTTGCCCCGACCCGGCTGCTCAATACGCGCCCGCCTGGTGACAGATTGGCCATCTCCAAGAAGAAATAAAGCCGGTAGTTGTATTCCAGTTGCTGACCGGGTTCGACCGGTTTTTCAGGAACCCAAAAAGCCGCAATGTTATCGTAACGTTCGGCATCGCTGGGAATTTCAATTAACTGTACTGAACCCTTGCCCCATTCGCCTTGTGGCTCGACCCAAATGCTGGGGCGGATATGGTAGTGTGCCTCCAGATCCTGATAATCATCGAAATCACGGTCGCGTTGCAGTAATCCGAAACCATGTGGATTTTGATCTTGAAAGGCGCTAATGCGCAGCCGGGCCGGATTGTTCAGCGGCCGCCAGATCCATTCGCCGTTACCGTTCATCATCAGCAGACCGTCTGAGTCATGCACCTGTGGGCGGAAATCATCAAAGAAACGCTCATTCAGTGCGCCATGAAAAAACATGCTGGTCAGCGGCACCACCCCGAATTTCTGGACCTTTTCCCGGACAAAGAGACTGGCCTTGACTTCAATTTGGGTATTGACTCCCGGCTTGATCATAAAACGGTAGGCACCGGTTACGCTCTGGCTATCGAGGAGCGCATAGACCGTCAGCTCAGTTGCATCCTTGTCAGGCTTTTCCAGCCAGAATTCGCGGAAATAGGGAAATTCCTCCGGCTTGGGCAGACCGGTGTCAATCGCTAGGCCGCGTGCTGAAATGCCGTAGTTCTGATTCTGGCCAACAGCGCGGAAGTAGCTGGCACCTTGAAACACTGCGACCTCGTCGTACCGGCCGTCAATGTGCAGCGGATAGAGCACCTTGAATCCCGAGAAACCGAGATCTTTGGGTACATCGCCAGGAATCTGATTTTTACCGTAATCGAATAAATCATTGGCATATTCGACCGGTTGGCTTGCGCCTTCTTCGACCACATTGATGGCGACGGGTTGTTTGAACAGGAATCCGAGCGGGACAAACTGGACTTCAAAAGGCAGTGCCTCGGCGCGCCATAGACTTTTGTCCGCTTGAAATCGAATATCCCGGTATTGGTCATAATTCAATTCCCTGAAAAATTTCGGCAAGTCATTATCAGGTGCTTTGAAGGGTTGGGTAGCCAGCACTTCGGCACGGCGGCGCACATCGGCAAAATTGAACCGCTTGGGCGGTGGTGTGGTGGCTGGGGTCGCTTCGGGTACATTCGGCGCGCCCCAACTGACTATCGGACCTGCGCAAAGACTCACCAGCACAACAGCACTTAGCAACATTTGAAGTTTCACAACGTCACAGCTCCGTCAGTATTTCAATTCGGTGGAATTCAAGTGATCCATTTTTAGGGTCAAGAATAATAGGGTAAAGAATAAAAAGGTATTGTATTGCGGTCTGGGTGTTCCGGCCATCTTGTTTAGAGATCAAAAGTTAGGTATCAGGGGAAGACGGGTATTTGTTATCACGGGTATTTGTTATCACGGGAGAGGATCGGTGCCGGTCTTTAAGGTATCTTCGTCTTAATTCATAACGGAATTTCTCATTATTTGTTATTAGTAATTGATTTAATTATGATTAATCACTTAAAAGA
>DDST01000197.1 GCA_002343485.1 Proteobacteria bacterium UBA2383 | reverse complement strand
CTATCATATTATAAATGATAATTATTCTCAAATAAAAAATAATATTTTGTTTTTATTTATTTATTTCTATAAAAGAAAAATCAGCGTATGAGCGCATTGATGCTAGAAGCTCCGATTCAATTGGAGTGCCATATTTGATCTTGCTATGAAGTATTATGAAAATTGTTTGAGACTAAAATAACGCTTGGAGATCAGGTGCTGGAGGTTGCATGGATTTCATCGTGGAAAGCAAAACGATCGCTCGCTTCAGCGTTGCCTTGTTGATTCTGGCGACCGGTGCTATCTCCTGGTGCAGTCATTATCGGCGGAGCAGCAAAATGGATTGGATGCGGTGCACGCGGGAGGTGCTGGCATTGGATGATGCACCATGACCCGGATATTGATCGTCGACGATCTCGAAGAAAATCGTTGCTTGCTGCGTGCCTTGTTAGAGTTCCACGGCTACCAGGTGGATGCAGCCAATGACGGTGCCGATGCGTTGCACAGGGCCCGCCACGCACCGCCCGATCTTATCGTCACCGATATCCTCATGCCGGTCATGGACGGCTTTCAGCTTTGCCGCGAATGGAAGACCGATGCCCGGCTTAGGAAAATCCCTTTTGTGTTTTACACGGCCACCTATGCTGACCCGAAAACTGAAGCGTTTGCCCTAAACCTGGGCGCAGATGCATTTGTCGTCAAGCCCATAGAATCGGATGATTTTCTCGCAATCATCCGTAGCCAACTGACTCGTATTACCCTCACAGAACCGCCTGCCCAGCCGGTTGATGAAGCGGCCGTGCTCAGGGAATACAACGCCATCCTGATCCACAAGCTGGAACAGAAAATGGCTCAACTGGAAGCTGTATCGCGGTGCATGCACTTAATCCAGGAGCGCCTCACACTCGCACTGGGGGCGGCGGATGCTGGTATTTGGGATTGGGATCTGTCCGGCGCACGCATTATCTGGAACGATGCCCATGCCCGGATATTCGGGTTAAAGCCGGAGCAATTCGATGGCCGCTATGAGACATTCCAGCGCCGCGTGCATCCAGACGACCTCCAGGTCATCGAGAATAAGATCGAAGCAGCACGTACGCAGCGCCTCGATTTTCAACACGAGTTCCGGGTGGTCTGGCCGGATGGTTCCATCCATTGGGTCGCCGGCCGGGGGCGCTTTTTCTATGACGAGAGCGGAGCACCGGTGCGCATGTGCGGCGTGGCGGTTGATATCAGCCAACGCAAAGCGGATGAAGAGCACTTGCGCTTGACGGCAGCCGCATTCCAGCACAGCAACGAAGGCATGGTGATCACCGATGCAGATATTCGTATCGTCGCGGTCAACGCTGCTTTTACCCGGATCACCGGCTACTGCGAAGAGGAAGTATTGGGGAAAAACCCGCGCTTACTCCGGTCTGGCCGCCACCATCGCGAGTTCTATACGGCGCTCTGGACCATACTCCAGACAACCAGCCGCTGGCAGGGTGAAATTTGGAACCGGCGTAAGGATGGCTCTGTGTATCCTGAATTGCTCAGCATCAGCATGGTGCATGACCCTCAAGGCAAGACCGTGAACTATCTGGGGGTGTTCACTGATATCAGCAGCATCAAAAGCGCTCAGGAGCAACTTGATGTTCTGGTGTATCATGATTCGCTTACCGGCCTGCCCAACCGGCAATTGTTCCATGAGCTATTACATCTTTCCATACAACGGGCCAGCCGGGAACATGATCAGATTGCTCTGCTGTTCATAGATCTTGACCGCTTTAAGATTATCAATGACAGCTTGGGCCACTCGGTGGGCGACCGCCTTTTGGTGAAGGTGGCTTTGCGCATCAAGAGTGTATTGCGTGACATTGACTTGGTTGCCCGCATCAGCGGCGACGAATTCAACATTATCCTGGACCGCTTGGATGATATACAGGAAGCGGCCATCGTCGCACAGCGATTGATTGCCGCCATTAGCGAACCTTTCGAAATAGACGGTAATACCTTTTATATTGGGGCCAGCCTCGGCATTGCCATCTATCCCATCGACGGCCAGGATATCCAGACCCTGCAAAGCAGTGCAGACACAGCCCTCTACCAAGCCAAAGATGAAGGCCGCGGCACTTACCGTTTCTTCGCCGATGAACTGGCCGAAGTCGTCAAGGAACGCATATCGCTGGAGACCCTTTTGCGCCAGGCCTTGAATACCCAACAATTGGAGCTGCATTACCAGCCTCAAGTGGGCTTGATTGATGGCCATGTTGTTGGCGTCGAAGCGCTGGCGCGCTGGAGTAATCCTCATCTTGGCGTGATCTCGCCCACCCGCTTTATTCCTCTGGCGGAAGAAACCGGCCTGATCGTGCCACTTGGCGAATGGGCGTTGATAACAGCATGCCGCCAGATGCGGAAATGGCTTGACGCCGGCACAGCGCCGCACTATGTGGCGGTTAACGTCTCTGCGGCGCAACTGATGCGCGGTGATCTGATGGCCTCGGTGCGGGCCGCGCTGGCAGAATCCAGCATCGAACCCGGTCAACTGGAGCTGGAAATCACCGAAAGCTTCGTTATGGGTGACCCGGAAGCCGCGGTACGCCTGCTCACTGAGCTGAAAAAACTAGGGGTCCGGATCGCTATCGACGACTTCGGTACTGGCTATTCCTCGCTTGCCTATCTCAAGCGCCTGCCCGTACATTTACTCAAGGTGGATCAGAGCTTTGTGCGCGACATGCTGGATGATCCCAATGACAAAGCGATCGTCCGCGCGATCATTGCCTTAGGCCATAGCCTTGGCCTGAATGTCATGGCGGAAGGCGTCGAAACGGCTGCTCATGCCGAATGCTTGAAGGTGTTAGGATGCGATGCGGCTCAGGGTTGGTACTACGGCCGTCCATTGCCTGGTTGACCGGTGAGCACGCGGGCATGGCTTCTCAACATATTTCGATCTTGTCGAAAGAACAAGCCATTAATATTTGCTCCTCGATTGAAACTACTGCTTGACAACCGGCACTGGGACATGAAATCAGACCATACCGATCCCGATCCTCTTGCACGAATCATCGCCTACCACCGGGCGAGCAAACATCACCTGGACCGCTACGCGCCCGGTCCGGGCGGACTTGATTGGGCCAATCAGCCCGATCCTTTTCGCCGCTACGCTGGAGCGCCGTGCGTCGAATTGCCATTGCAAGCCGATACCGTGGCCACTTCGTTCGAGTCCGTGCGCCGGGGCGAGCGGCCAATCGCCTATCCACTCGAACGCGACTCACTGGCGGCTTTGTTCGAGCTTGCATTGGGATTATCTGCCTGGAAGCAGCATGGCGATGCGCGCTGGGCGCTACGCTGCAATCCGTCGAGCGGCAATTTGCATCCGACCGAGGGTTATCTCGTCTGTCCCGCCTTACCCGGTCTGGCCGCCGGTGTTTATCATTACCTGAGCCATGATCATATTCTCGAACAGCGCGCCGCACCGGATTCCACAACTTGGGGAAGCGAACTCCGTGGTGGGGTGGTGCTAGCGTTGACCGGTATCCATTGGCGCGAAGCCTGGAAGTATGGCCTGCGTGCGTATCGCTATTGCCAGCACGACAGTGGTCATGCTATCGCTGCCATTGCGTACGCCGCCGCCGCTCTGGGATGGCAAGCACGATTGCTCTCCAACTGGGGTGACGATGAACTGGCAGCATTGCTGGGATTGGATCGGGCGGAGGATTTTACCGATGCTGAACCCGAGAGCCCAGAGATTGCACTATGGGTGGGATCAGAGCCGCCGCCTGTGGGTTTATCACCCAGCGCTCTGGTGCACGGCCTCTCCTTCACCGGCCATGCCAACCGCCTGAGTCCTTGCCAGGTCCATTGGCCCGGCATCGAGGATGTCAATCGCGCCGCCCATCGGCCCAGCGCCATCCCGTCAACCACCTTTCAAGCGCCATCCCGTCCTCCCCTGGCTGAATCTGGCTGCCCAGCTAACGCCGTGGCGCTAATCCGCCAGCGGCGTAGTGCGGTGGCTTTCGACGGTGTCACCTCGTTGCCTGCCAAACGCTGGTTCGGGATGCTGGATGCGCTGCTGCCACGCACGAACGTACCCCCGCTCGATGCGTGGCCGTGGCCGCCACGCGTGCATCCGTTGCTATTCGCGCACCGGATTGATGGAGTCCCGCCCGGTTTATATCTCTTGGTGCGGAGTCCGGAGGTGCTGCCGGAATTGCGCCAAGCGCTACGCGGCGAATGGGCTTGGCTGCCGGTCGAGCACGCGCCCGAACATCTGCCGCTTTATAAACTGACCGCAGGCGATGCCCGTGAGGCGGCGCAAGTCATTTCCTGCCATCAGGACATTGCCGCTGACGCCTGCTTCGCGGCCGGTTTCCTAACCGGATTTTCTGGCCCGCTCCAAGGCAAACCGTGGGTGTACCGGGAGTTATTCTGGGAAACTGGCCTGCTGGGGCAGATTCTCTATTTGGAAGCAGAGGCTGCTGGAATTCGCGCTACTGGCATCGGCTGTTTCTTTGACGATGCGCTGCATCAACTGCTGGAACTCGATGGTATGGCGTGGCAGTCGCTTTATCATTTCACCGTCGGCGGACCCATCGAGGACCGGCGCATACAGACCTTGCCACCGTATGCCCATTTGCGCCGGTCATGAAGGATCAGGTCCGCATTGTGTACCTTGCCTGGCTATCCGGCTTGGTAATCATTCAGTCCCTCCGTCCTCTGCCTTCACTCCTAGCCCTTCGCCCGCAGGCAGGCGAGGGGAGTGAATGATTACCCGGTTTTTAGCCGGCGAAACGTCAGGTCCAGAGCCGTCAGGCCGAGGAAGTCAATGACATAATACATAGATGGTCATTCTGCTCTGCGGAGGTGAATAAAGCGAAGCTGCAGGTTGGGCAAATTCCGCTTTTGCCCAACCTGCAGCGTATACATAAAACCCTCTGTAGAAGAACCCTGTTCAGTGACAGCCCGTTAGGATCCATACACCATGATAGGGGTGGATAACTGTCAGCTATTCCCGGGATCGCAGACGCTTACTCAACGCTTGTTGAGAGATGCCCAGCAGCTTGGCGGCAGCCGTCTGGTTGCCACTGGACCGGCGCAGGGCTTCTTGGATCAGGAGATCAGTCGCTTGCTTCAGAGTAGGCATATGCGAAGTAAAGCAGAGAAGTGTGTCATCGCTGGCTAACTCAGGTGCGGCAGAGGTGCCTGCTACGCTTTGAGTCAGATAGGGACAATGTTCTCGATATGAACATGATGTTCCACAATATCTTGATAGTGTTAAGTTAATCATATTAATGTCCATGTCGCTATCCAATAGCGCTACTAAATTTTGGGGCTACTTGATTCAGTAGCGCTACGATGTGGTTGGACATACGCTCGACTTGGGCCAGCTCGGCTTCCGCCTGATTTGCTCTTCCTTCTTTTTTCAATGAAACCAGTGACTTGATCCGGTTATGGAATTGAGCATGTTCTTTCTCCATCGTCTGCATTTCATGGAAATGTCCGTATTTCTGCATGCCTCCCGAATAAATCCACTTCCCCAGATCGCAGTCCCGGTGCGAAGTCAGTTGTGCTTCGGTCAATGCCTCCTGACCATCCAGATAACGCCGTAACCGCGTCTTCCAAGCCTGATGTTTTTTCGCTGCCAGGGTAAAATCGATACCGGCTGCCGTACGCTGATCCAGTGTGAAAAAGCGCATTAATTCCTGAAGTTCATGGGCCTGGTCGCTCATGGATTGGCTGGTGGCAGCAGTCTGCTCGACGAGGGCCGCGTTCTGCTGGGTGACCTGGTCCATTTGCAAAATGGCTTGGTTGACCTGTTCAATGCCACCGGCCTGCTCGCGGGCGGCAGTGGCCATCTCAGCGACGATATTGCTGACTTTCGTGATGGCGGTGACAATCTCTTTCAGAGTCTGGCCGGATTGCTCGACCAGATGGCTGCCATCCTTCACCTTACTGACGCTGTCGGTGATCAGTAACTTGATCTCCTTGGCGGCATCGGCGCTGCGCTGGGCTAGCTTGCGCACCTCGCCGGCGACCACGGCGAACCCCCGCCCTTGTTCCCCGGCGCGGGCGGCTTCCACTGCAGCATTCAGAGCTAGCAGGTTGGTCTGGAAAGCGATTTCGTCGATCACCCCGATAATGTCGGCAATCCGGCTGCTGCTTTGGTAGATGGCGCTCATGGCGGCAACTGCTTGGTCCACCACCTGACCGCCCTGTTCCGCTTGCAACCGGGCGGCGCTGGCCAGATGGTTGGCCTGTCCGGCGTTGTCAGCGCTGTTCTTGACCGTGCTGGTCAGCTCTTCCATCGAGGCGGCGGTTTCTTCCAGAGAGGCCGCTTGTTCCTCAGTGCGCTGCGCCAGGTCGGTACTGCCTTGAGCGATTTCAGCAACCGATGAATTGACTTGGTCCGTAACCTGGGCGACTTGGGTCACCACGCCTTTCAATTGTGTTGCCATATCGCGTATGGCGGCATAGATGCCAGTCTCCTTGCCCGTCTCGGTGAAGTGCACTGTTAAGTCACCTGCAGCAATCTGGCCGGTGATCTCGGCCATCTCCACCGGTTCGCCGCCGATGGGGCGCCGGATAGAGCGCACGATCCACCCAATAACGAGCGCGCTGACCACGAAAACCAGCCCCGCGATGACCAGGATGAGATTGCGCGTGTACGCCATCTGCGCCACGGAACCGCTGCGGTCTATCAGTATTTCCAATACCCCAATGAGCTTGCCGGAATAGTTTTTAATAGCCTCGGCATAGACTGTTACGGGCTGGCCTCCGAAGTCTGTGTGTTGCACAACAGTTTCGCCGTTTAGCACTGCTTGTAACTGTTGATTGGACAATAGGGAATGTTCACCATAGGTCGAATATAGCGCCTTGAAGTTTTGTTCCTGTTGGATGAACAGGGCGGCTTCTACGTTATGTTGGGCCTTGAAACGATCGAAGAATGTTTGATCGAAGGCCATTCCAAATTCTACTGAGCCGAGATGCTGGCCTTGCAATGAGATTGGAGCGATACCCCGGATCCCCAGCCCAGCTACTCCACTTTCTAGTCCATTGACGGCCTTGCCCGTGGTGTTCACTTCGACGACTGTTGGGCGTATCGCTGATAAATCGTCCCCGAACTTTTCCGGTTTATGAAACCGCACTAGCGAAATTGCCGGCGGTGTGTGAAATTGAAACTGGTCGACGCCATAACTCCTGGTGAGCACCTGGTAAGCGGGCTGAATCAGCGTCAGGAGCTGTTCGCGATCCTCGCTGGCCATCGCTTGTTGAACGGCAGGCATGTTTGCCAAGAGGGCACTTAGCGTTTCAGCAGTCTGACTTTGAGAGGCGATAGCCTGAGTCATTAATTCGGACGTTTTATGGGCTTCTCGTTTTTCGGCCTCGAATAACAACCCTTGAAACCGGAAAAACGCCGTGATGGCAATAGCCAGAACAGCAGAAATTAATAGCAGGCTGATGGCAAGCCCAATGCGGGTACCGATTTTTAGTTTAATAAACATTGTCTTACTCTCTTCAATTTTTATACGCTTGGCTTGAGGCGTACTGGGATTAGTTATGAACCATCTTCATCCCGATTCTGCTGTCTAAAACTCTAAGAAGCGGAACGTTGTTGATAGGTGCTACTACAGCAACCCTTGTGCCAACAAGAAATAAAAAATAACATATTGATTTTAAATATATTTTTAAAGAGAGATAAAAAAA
>DDST01000087.1 GCA_002343485.1 Proteobacteria bacterium UBA2383 | reverse complement strand
CTTCAAGACGGGGATTTCCTGGATGGCTTTTATGGTCTAACTCCAGTATGGCAATTCCTTGGAATGTTTCACCAAGATCATAGCTTTTCAGCACCTTAACATTAAAATTTAATTGTTCATGGCGCATGCATCTGACTGGATAGATAACATAAATCTCGTTATTCTCTGAAATAGATATTTGCATATAAGGGGGACTGGATTCGGTAGTTATTGAGCGTGCCTGATCAATTTGTATAGAGTTGCCATTTTTAATGGATAAATAAATAATTCTTTTTTCAGCACGAGTAACAATATGGATATTATCAAAAGAGTCTTTGGCTACATTAAAGTGTGTACCATGCGGATCATTTTCATCAGACTTGTACTGAAACAGTTCCCCACCAGTTATCCATTCGGAATTACTAAGATAAGGTAATGGCATATATGCCCAATTTAAGCTATAGCCATAATCTTCATTTTTTTTGCCATCGTTGATTTTATCTGTGTAAATCAAAACGATTTTATCTTTAAGTGCTAAGATCCTAGCACTTTTTATCGAACTGGTAGATATAGAAAAAGTGGTCGGCACAACCTCGCAACAATTTAGACCTCCCATATTACCGGCTAATTTAATTACTTTGATTAACGTTTGGTTGGTTTTCTGATCTAATTCAGAGAAGGCGACCCAGGTTTGATCCCATCGATCCAAAGCGAGAGTAGGTCTATCAGGAACATAACCAGCTTGTTGATAGACTTTGACCGTATCAGTTTTTGACCACCAGGATTTAGTTTGGAAAGAGTATGATAATTTATAAAGAAAAATCTCATCGTCTGATGAAGGGTAGACGATCCAAAGGATATCATCTTTAAGAAAGCCATCCGGATGGCTCCGGTGATTCGTATTGCTGAAAGTGATTTGCAGGAACCAATCAATGCCATCAATACTGGAAAAAAGCTGTAGGGCATTTTGCTTTTTTCCGTTATTAATGAGCACATGAAAAACGCCATCAGCGGTTATCCAAAAATGTTCCTGATGACGATTAGATATAATTCCTTCTCTTTTACCTCTGAGGTTAGTAGGTGAACCGTAAAATTGTTGATCGGTTGAACACTCAGAATTTGCGGTGGCAAGCTCAATCGTCAGAGGAGAAAGACAGATAATCGCAATGAGCAGGCCTGCCACGCCAATTTTCACTTTAAGAATTCCATGATGCTTTGCGTAACATCATCGCCAGATTGACCAACTTCACGATTAATTTGCGCATGACTTTTATTGACTATTTTTATGCGGGTAGGTATGCCAGCACTCATCAAGGATTGACGTAAACTCTCAGTGAGCATTTGTGAACGGGTGCGTGGAGTGTAAAAGATGAGAAAGGGTGGGATGCCTTTTCTAGAGGTTATATGTGTCACTGGAGAAGCATCTTTCCAAACACGCGCATCATTACCGAAAGCATCAACATAAAAACTTGGTTGATCATGTTCTTGCATGAGTCTAGGAATGTCATAGCCAGCGCCATCCAAAAGGATGACACCTTTGAGTAATTGCAGGTTTTCGCCGGCAGCTTCCAGGTAGCGTTGATCCGTGGCCACCAGTGCTGCTAAGTGAGCACCGGCTGAGTGTCCCATAAGATAGATACGAGCGGGATTACCGCTATAGCGGTTGATATTTTTAGCGACCCACGCTAGGGCTTTAGCGACATCCTGCACATGAGCGGGGTGTTTAACCGCTGGCGATAAACGGTAGTTGATGCTGACAAACACATAACCAGCCTGCGTGAAATGACGGTATTTATTGGTGGCAATATTGGCATTTGCCTTGTCCCCGCGCTGCCAGCCACCCCCATGCACCATGACGATCACAGGATGATTTTGACCTGTAGCAGGAGCGTATACGTCTAGACTTAACAGGTTAGGATTAACCCCAGGAATAGTTGCATAGGGTAGGTTCAGAAACTTCCGGACTCCACCTGTGTTGCCGGTTTCAATTGGTGTATTGCCAGCCGGCGCATCTTGATCAGCATCAGCACGCGCTAAGCGTAGCCGTCGGGCCGGCACCAGCCTGGGCGCAGTATCATAGCTTACGGCTTCAGACATCCTCCCGTTACGGGTATCCGGTAAAGGCCGCTGGTCAGAAACCTGATGCTGGTAGCGAGATGCTGGATACGATGCCCAAGCAAGTGCGGTATTCGAATCACTTGCCGGGGGGCTGGCAACGGACATGCCCATGTCCGAAGGAGTTGAAGCGTTTGGTCTACGTCGTGTTGCCTGTCGCTGATCGAGATAATCACTTGCCTCCTGCAGAGTGATAGACCCATCATTGTTGCGATCTACCTTGTAAAACAGAGTGGGCCGATTCAATTCATCAACAGTAATCTTTCCATCATGATTACTATCGAACTGATTGAAATGCTGTTGTATTGCTGGGCTGATCAATGAATTTTGCTGTTGTAGATCATCATCGTTGCAGCCATTCAGACCGGCAATCAGACAAACCGCCAGCAAGCTACTGGACCATACGCGATAATTGATCAGCAGGCACATGACAGTCTTTTCCTGTAGGGCAGTGTTAGAGAGGTGGCTTTGCTGGTTTGTGATCAACCGTAACCAAAGCGGCGAGCGATTGCCAAAGTATCGAGAGAAAAGCCTTGCGCATCGTCACTCTGCCATTCTAAAGGTCCTTCCAGCCGTTGCGGCGGGATGTGCCTTTTAACATAGCGGGGATTGCGTAAGAAGTTAGGGTCATTGCCAAACCGCGCATTCGATGGACCAATACACGCATAGGGCGAATTTTCAGGATGCAGCATGGCTTCGATAGCACTATGAGCATAGCGGCTTAGACCTAACCACTCAGTAATTTGTGCCAGATACCGTTCCGGTTCCGCCAGTAATTGTTCGCCCTGAACCCGCATACTTTGACCCAAGGGAAGCCGTTCAGTGAAATTCAAAATATTGCCGTTGATCTGTAACCATAATTGCTCTGGAGACAGATTTTTTGCTTGAGAGTTTTCAGGCGTAGGGGCGGTTTTTTGCCGCAGTTGATGAATAGAGTTGCAAGTCGCACGTGGATGGCGCACCAAGTGCAAGATGCGCGCATTTGGGAAGTAACGATGCAGCCGTTGCAGATTGACTGGATTCAAGCCAGTACTCGGGCTTTTATCGATCAAAATACGCGGTCCAGTTTGTTCGTTCACATGATTCAAAAATTGGCGGGCATTCCAATCGGCATGTTGTTGCAACCAAACATTTGCCTTTTCAATCGTTTCCACCGTTTGGGTTTGATATTCAGTCTGCGCCACTGCACGCAACAGCCCATGCAAACTCTGCGGGCGGACGATTTGCAATTTGCGCATGACACCAGCCAATGTGTCAGCCATAAATAGATTTAATTCTGGCAAACCATACATACCGGGATGTTGGCCCAGCATGGCGCTGACCAGCGAAGAGTAGGAACGCATACAGGTCAGGACAAACAGCGGTGCTTGCATGATCAGCCTATGGTTGACAACCCAGCCAGATTTCCAGACCACCATCCGGATTATCCTGATAGCGCCATTGCTCTTCTTCGCAACAGGCGACCCGGGGTCCGAACGGATTAACCGCGCCGACAAACAAGCCGTGGCCGGTTGAAACCAGCCCACGCAAGCCGTAGTTGTAGGGATTGCCAAAACCGTTCGTTGTGACTGGCAGCCAGTTTTCACCATCGGCGCTGCGGTAAAGATCAAAACCAGCCTGCTGGGCGATAATTTTTTCCAGGCCGATCCGGTCAACCGTGCGCCGGAACCAGGCGGGCCAACGCTCACGATCGGCGTAGGACAACATCCGGCTCCAGTCCAACGTTCCTAGATACAACCAGCCATCATGCGCGGTCATCCGCCAGAAATAGCCATTGAACAAGTTATTAAAACCGGGCCGGAAACCGGACAGCGGCAATTTCAAACGATCGAGTACCTTGCGCGGACTGCCCACAATCAAATCCCAGTCACCATCAGGATGGAGCCGGATCAATTCCGGTGCGGCGGGTCCCACCTTGTGGACGCTGTCGATGCCACCGTTCTGGATACCCCCGCCGATGTACAGCATGTCTTTAAACTTGGCGAAGCTGACAACACCTTGGTTCAGCGGCCCACGCCCAGCGCCGTCTGTGATAACGCACTCCCAGCGGTAGGGGGGGGCGCCTTCAGCCAAGGTTCGCCACACTTGAAATCCATGCTTGAAGTTAATGGTACCGGCATAGAGATGATCACCAAAATCAGTCAGTTCAAAAATACTGACGTTATCCGGATCGCCAAATCCAGGCGTATTGACGGGGACCCAGCTGCCTTGGATCGGATCACGGCTCTCATAAATTACCGCGATGTTCGCTGCATTGGGACTACCGCCGGCTTGCCCGGTTGGCGAGGTGAATAACCTGTCCTTGAACGGTGTCAAAGTACGAATGGTGGTGGTCGGCAACTCCAGCAGACCTGGCTTGGACACCGGTGCAAAATATTCACCGTCGACGCTGCGCAGGATATAAGCGCCTGGGCCTTCCGCGGAGGCGTAAGTGGATACATACAATGCAGGTTCAGGATCTGATTCACCTTGGAATACGGCCATGCCGCGATAGCCCATGTCGCGCGGTATGGTGTTACCCCCGGTGCCGCTGATCCAGGGAGAACGATAAACTTCCTGCCATTCACCGGTGACCGGATCGTAGCGCCAGATCTGGGCGCGCATATCCAGATCATAAAGGTTATCAGGACATTCCACCGGCCAGAAGGCAAACCGGGACGGGATTTTGGAGACCTTGAGCATGCACAGGTTGGCGCGCGTGGTGCCGACGTAGATATAGCCCTTGTAGGCGATCATCGAGTGCGGGTAGGCGTTATAGGGGTCGCCAAAGCCGCGGGCGGCGATCCGGCGGAAATGCTCACTGGATAGACCAGGCGGTGGGCCTGGCTCAAAAGGTCGCGAAGAGTGAGGCCGGTTCTTGCTCGTATTCGTGCTCATGCTCGTGATCGGCGTCATGAAAGAGATGTTCAAGATGGGCGGGAACTCCGCTTTGGGTAGCCAAAAAGCGTAGGGCAGTGTTCACCAATCGCCGTGGCCGAGTCAACGGGAAGAAATGTCCGGCATGGCGCACCCGGTGCAATTCGTAATGCGGACACAAACGGTACAAGGCGCGGGCGGTGGGCATGACCGGTGAACGTTCGCCGTAGAGGCCGAGCACCGGCGTGCGAATAGCGCGCAGCACTGCGGGAGACAATCCATCGGATACCCGTAAATCGCGCCGGACGGAGGTCGTTTCCTGCAATTGCAGCCAGCGATGGGCCGCGCCACTCCGGCGGACGCTGCCAGCAGGGGTCTGAAACAGTGGCAGCAGGGTATTGGTTTCGGGCGAATGCGCCCGAGCGATAGCGGTCAGCAATTCGTAGCCGCCTTCCGGTTGCATGTCATTCAGTTCGATACCGGCCTGTTGCAGTATGGGACGCCAGAGTGGCCAGTCGATCCAGTCGCGGAGCCGGTGATAAGGCTGCAAGGCGCGCAGGCGCACGTCCGCCAGAATCAGGCTGTGGACCCGCTCCGGATAACGGCTGGCAAACCGCAAGGCTATCGCGCCGCCAAAACTGTGTCCGAGCAAATGAACGCGCTCCAGGCCAAGATGGTCGAGCAGAGCAGCGAGGTCGTCGGTCATTTGGGGAATGGAGTAGCCGGTAGGCGTTATTTCGCTGCGGCCATGCCCGCGCAAATCGTAGGCGATCAACCGGCAGAGTACGGATAGTGAACGGACGATGCTCAGATGCCAGAATCCTAAACTGGCGGCCAATCCGTGAACCAGCACCAAGTCGCCGCATAATGGCACCTCGGTTTTAGCAGGAAACTGCAAGTAGTTGAGATTGACGGTAGCCAATGAGGCAATCGGCATTATTCCTCCAGATAACCGAGCATAGCGAGTTGCGCCAGGATCTTGTCGCGATCCTCGGCGGGAATCGCTTCCTCCTGTACCTCGCCATCCTTGACAGGGCGGGTCGTCGGCCCGTAACGCACTGGCCGGTCGTGTAAAAATTCGGCGGTGAAGGCGTCCGTCATGACGTGGCCGTCGAAATCGGCAGGAATCGGCAGATCCAGACTGTGCAGCAGGGTGGCGGCTACGCTAGCAATGGGGATGGGTTCCGTTTGCCAGCCTGGCTGGATGCCGGAGCCGCCAGCCAGCATGATACCGTCCGGATGGTGGGTGCCAACGGGTATCGGGCGGGTGATGATGACCGGCTCCAGGTTGCGGATCGAGACAAAACCGTAGTCGGCGAGAACCAAGGTTAAATCTGGGGCGTTGGCGCTGGCTTGACCGGGGAAGGCTGCTTCCCGGGTCAGAATGTCGCGGATGACCGGTTCGCCGGTCACCGGGTCTTGCAGCGCGTAAAGCTGTTCAATCAATCGAGCGCGGAATCCTAGATAGTCAGCAGGGGCGATTCCAGGCTGGCTGGGCTCCTGGGCGACACGGATGAAAATGGCGTTGCTGGATGGCGTCGGGCAGTAGGCTACGGTTTTTTCCCAGTCCAGGTAGGCAAATGGGCTGGATGCCCGGCGGCGGGCGGCGTCATTGTCAGCAATCTCGTGATAGGTCAGGTAACCAAGATCCGCCAAATAACGGTTGATACGCACGACACGGTTGGAAGCTGTGAAGCCGTGGTCCGAAGCCATGAATATTTGCGCCTCTGGACCGGCCAGCCGCACTAGCCCGGCCAAATAACCATCCAGTTTACGGAAGTAGTCGAGACAAAGCTCGTGCAGGCGGAGCCAGCCGGCATCCGGGTCAGCGGGGTACAGTTCGGGATCGAGATAAGCCCAGGCCTGATGTTGGATTTTGTCCGTACCGTCAAACATCACTGCCATCAGCGCGGGCTGATCTTCGGCGAGTAGCTTGTGTGCCACCTGGAACCACAATTCTTCGCGTGGCAAATGGTAGCCGATCCATGCCGCCAGATAGCGGGCATCCATGTCTTCACCAATCTGATTCTCCCGTTCGAAATCCCAGGCTAATTCTTTGGGATGGAAGCCGGGAATATCCCGTAGCCGGTCATAGAGTCCCTCTGGAGTCATGTTGCGACGCAGGTGCTTCCACGGCGTGAAGCCAGGAATCAAGCTGCCATTGAGCTTGGGTGGCGGTGCCATCATCGGGAAATTAAGTGAGACGACAGGCCGATCTTGACGGCCCGCGATGCTCCAGATCGTTTCACAGCGGATATCGCGGAAGTCGTAAAGGGTGAAAAATATCTCACGCTGGCGGTCATCGGCTCGCATGAAATCGTAGATCCCATGTTCGCCAGGGTTGCGGCCGGTCACTAGCGTGGTCCAGGCCGGCGGAGTGAGCGGATGTGGCGTCGAGCGTAACGGTGCGCGAAAACCTTGCGCCATGAATTGCGCTAGAAATGGCATAACGATGCCTTGGCCGGGCTGGTCGCGAGTCAGGTTATCGAGGATGTGAAAGGTGGCGCCATCCAGGCCGAGAAACAGGGTTCGGGTCACAACAGGCTCCGGCGGGATCGTGGTTTGAGATTGGGAGAGTAGGCAGCGGTTCAATCAATGCTGGCAATGGCATGTTAAATGGTGCCTGAATCCAGCCAGGCTGGAACGGTAGCGCAGGCTGAGAAGGGTTGCAACCGGAGGTGTTGTCAGTCTCCAGGCAGCTTAAATAGGTTGGATATGCATTTCATGTCTTTCGTCGATTTGTCCAGTGCAATCAAGCAAAGCTCTGATAAAGTTATTAGATAATACATTGCAATTTTCTGCAGCAGTGAACTTACCATAATTTATTGATCCGCCGAGGAGGAGAACATGCAACGTCGTGATTTTATCAGGAAAGCTGGATTAGGCTTAGCGACGGCCGCTACCGCAGCCGCTGCCCCTGCTATCGCGCAATCCGAATCTTTACCGGCCATTAAATGGCGGATGGCATCGAGCTTTCCCAAGAGCCTGGACACCATTTATGGAGCCGGTGAAGTGCTGTCCAAGCGAATCGCAGACATGACCGGAGGCAAGTTTGAAATCCGCGTATTTGCTGGCGGTGAGATCGTGCCGCCGTTTGGGGTGCTGGACGCGGTTCAGCAAAACACGGTCGAAGTGTGCCATACCGCATCGTACTACTATCATGGCAAGAACAAGGCGTTCTCGCTCGACTGCTCCGTGCCATTCGGCCTGACCGCACGGCAAATGTTTGCCTGGTTTTATCACGGCGAAGGAGGGCCGTTGCTGCGTGAGTTTTTCGCCAAATACAATTTGATCAACTTCCCTGGCGGAGATACCGGCACGCAAATGGGTGGATGGTTCCGCAAAGAGGTCAAGTCGCTGGAAGATCTCAAGGGTTTGAAGATCCGGATTCCGGGCTTCGGTGCGGAGGTGTTTTCGGCGTTGGGAGCGGTACCGCAGTCACTGCCCGGCGGCGAGATTTATCCGGCGCTTGAGCGTGGAGCGATTGACGCTGCTGAATGGGTCGGTCCTTATGATGATGAAAAGCTCGGTTTCTATAAGGTCGCCAAGTTCTACTATTACCCTGGCTGGTGGGAACCCGGCCCGGTGCTGTCGTTTTACGTGAACAAGGAGCAGTGGGAAAAACTGCCCAAACCGTATCAAGCAGCGTTTGAGGCGGCTGCTGCTGAAGCCAACGTCGGTATGCTGGCTGCCTACGACGCTAAGAATCCATTGGCCATTCAGCGCTTGGTGCAGAATGGTACGCAGTTACGGCGCTACCCGGACGATGTGCTGAGGGCGGCGTATGAAACCGCTCAGAAAATCTTTGCCGAGGAATCAGCGAAGAATCCCGATTTCAAGAAGATCTTCGACTCGATGCGCGCTTTCCAGAGAGTGTCCGACATCTGGTCCGGTTTACCGGAAGGGACGCTGGCCAACTTTATGCAAACCATGCTGCGCGCGGGTCAGTAGCGGCTGTAGGATTCTCTATCTTTTCCTCCTGCTGTTGAGGCAGGAGGAGAGTGCTCATCATTGCCCAGCCGGCTGGAGTTGCCGGAACAAGTCAGCCGCGTCGTCTCGATTGGCGCTACCCCGGTTATCCTGCGGCATCAGTAACTGAATCGGAGCGGGTTGACCCGTGTGGGCGGGGCGGTCTAGACCCATGGTTACTAGTGAAGGGAAGCTGATAATGAGTGCCACCATGATCACTTGGATGATTACAAACGGCACTGCGCCCCAATAAATGTCGGTGGTGCGAATCGACGGCGGCGCGACGCTGCGCAGGTAAAACAGGGCGAAACCAAACGGCGGATGCATGAATGATGTCTGCATATTCACACCCATTAAAATGCCGAACCAAACCAGGTCGATGCCGAGCTTTTCCGCTACGGGCGCTAGCAACGGCAAGATAATGAAACTGATTTCAAAGAAATCCAGGAAGAATGCCAACAGGAAGACCAGGATATTCACCACAATCAGAAAGCCCAGCGCACCACCTGGCAGGTCAAGCAGCAAATGTTCCACCCATAAGTCGCCGTTAACGCCGCGAAATACCAGACTGAATACGCTAGAGCCAATCAGGATGAAGATCACAAAGCTGGCGATTTTCGCGGTTGAGTGCAAGGATTCCGTGAGCATTTTGTGATTCAGTTTTTTTTTAGAAAACGCCAGGAGCAGCGCGCCCACGGCACCCATGGCGCCACCTTCGGTCGGAGTGGCCCAGCCGATAAAAATCGTTCCGAGCACCAGAAAAATGAGCAGCAATGGCGGAATCATGGCCACGATCACCCGCTTGAACAACGCCCAGCCATGCAAGGTACGGGCTTCCGGCGGCAGGGCCGGGGTCAGGTGTGGCCGCAAGATCGTGTTCAGTAACACCCAGCCGACGTAGAACCCCCCCAGGATCAGGCCGGGCAGGACCGCACCTTTGTACATGTCGCCCACTGAGCGGCCCAGTACATCTGCCATCACGATCAGCACCAGCGAGGGGGGGATGATCTGCGCCAGGGTCCCGGAGGCGGCAATCACCCCGCAAGCCAGCGATTTATCGTAGCCGTAGCGCAGCATGATGGGCAGCGAAATCAGCCCCATGGCGATCACCGAGGCGGCGACCACGCCGGTCGTGGCGGCTAGCAGCGCGCCGACAAAGATCACGGCAAAAGCCAGCCCACCGCGAATGCTGCCGAACAACTGGCCGATGGTGTCGAGCAGATCCTCGGCCATGCCGCTGCGCTCCAAGACCAGACCCATGAAGGTGAAGAATGGGATGGCGAGCAGAATCTCATTCTTCATGATGCCAAACACGCGGTCAGGCAGTGCTTGAAGGAGATTGGGAGTGAGCAGGCCAAGCTCCATGCCCAACAGGCCGAACGCCATGCCCACGGCCGCTAGCGAGAACGCGACGGGATAGCCGATTAGAAGAAACAGCATCAGCGCCGAGAACATGATTGGCGCCATGCTGGCGATCAGGAATTCGGCCATGTCAATGCCCTCCATGGAAGGCGGGCATGGGCCGGTCGCCGGTCAGGACCGCAATATTCTTGATGATCTCAGATAACCCTTGCAGGCTAAGCAGGGCAAATGCGACTGGGATGGCGAGTTTCAGCGGCCACCAGATCAAACCGCCAGGGTCGGGCGAGGCTTCGCGCGTGTGGAAAGAGAGCAGGAAATAGTTCCAGGAATCAACCACGATCAACAAGCAGACCGGCAGCAGGAACAAGAGCGAACCCACGATATCGATCCAGACTCGTGCCACCGGCGGTAGCCGTGACGACACGACATCGATGCGCACATGACCGCCTTCGCACAACGTCCAGGCTGAGCAGAACAGGAAAACCAAGCCGAACATGAACCATTGCGCTTCCAGCAGGGCGTTCGATCCCCAGTCAAAGGCATAGCGCAGGGTAGCGGCAGTAGCGCTGGTCAGGGTGCAAAGCAGAATTAGCCACGTCATCCAATGGCCGATCATCGTGTTCAATGCGTCGATAGCCGCCGCGATGCGAAGCGGGAACTTCATGGAGCCTCCTGAGTTGGGCGTGGCGCAGTGAGGGGGTGATGGGTTAATGATGCCGCTGCCCGCTATGGATAAATTGCAAGTTTCAGCAAGTGTAGTTGCTGAGAATAGACCTGTCATAGCAAGGCCGGAGATGGGGAGGAGTTTGCTGTTAAAATGTTTCGCTTCCTGCATCAATGCCGGTAAGCACTTTTGTACTGGTTGATTCAACCCTCCGCTTAGGACGCTCTCCATGCAATATCGGGATTTACGTGATTTCATTGCTCAGTTAGAGCAACTGGGTGAGTTGAAGCGTATTCAGGCCACCATCGATCCCCATTTGGAAATGACCGAAATTTGCGACCGGGTGCTGCGCGCGGGTGGGCCAGCGATTCTCTTCGAGCATCCAAAAGGCCATACCATCCCCGTACTGGGCAATCTGTTTGGTACGCCGCGCCGGGTGGCGTTGGGTATGGGTGCTGATAGCATGGATGCCTTGCGGGACGTAGGCAAGCTGCTGGCCTTTCTTAAGGAACCGGATCCACCGAAAGGGATGCGCGATGCTTGGGAGAAGTTGCCAATTTTCAAGAAGGTATTGGATATGGCGCCGAAGAAAGTCAGCCGGCCACCCTGTCAGGAACAGGTGATCGAAGCAGCGGATGTGGACCTGGCGCGGTTGCCGGTGCAGCATTGCTGGCCTGAGGATGCCGGACTGTTGATCACCTGGGGCTTGGTCGTCACACGGGGACCGAATAAACCACGCCAGAATCTAGGTATCTATCGCCAGCAGGTCATCGGGCGGAACAAGGTCATCATGCGCTGGCTGGCGCACCGGGGCGGGGCGCTGGATTTCCGCGACTGGCAGCAAGCCCGGCCTGGCGAACCGTTCCCTATCGCTGTGGCGCTGGGTGCTGATCCAGCAACCATTCTGGCAGCGGTGACGCCAGTGCCGGACGCTTTGTCAGAGTATGCCTTTGCTGGATTGTTGCGTGGGTCGCGTACTGAGCTGGCGCAATGCTTGAACAGCGATTTGCAAATACCGGCGAGCGCTGAATTTGTGCTGGAAGGATATATCGCACCTGGTGAAACGGCGCTGGAGGGGCCGTTTGGCGATCATACCGGTTATTACAATGAAGTGGATCGTTTCCCGGTGTTCACGATCGACCGCATCACGCACCGTGAGAATCCGATTTATCACAGCACGTACACCGGACGGCCGCCGGATGAACCGGCGATTCTCGGTGTGGCGCTGAACGAGGTGTTCGTCCCGATTCTGCAAAAGCAGTTTCCCGAGATTATCGATTTTTATCTGCCACCGGAGGGCTGCTCTTACCGGTTGGCCGTTGTGGCGATGCGCAAACAGTATCCTGGACATGCCAAGCGGGTCATGTTAGGTGTGTGGTCCTTTCTGCGGCAGTTCATGTACACCAAATTCGTCATTGTGGTGGATGAAGACGTCAATACTCGCGACTGGAAAGATGTAATCTGGGCGATGACGACCCGTATGGACCCGGTGCGGGATACGGTCACCATTGAGAATACGCCGATTGATTATCTCGATTTCGCTTCGCCGGTATCAGGATTGGGTTCGAAAATCGGTTTTGACGCTACGAATAAATGGCCTGGTGAGACAACGCGGGAATGGGGCCGGCCTATTGCCATGAGCGCGGTAGTCAAGCAACGGGTGGATGCGTTATGGGGAGAGTTGGGATTGTAAATCCGGCGAACCGGACTGAATGGATCTGCTTCTCAATAGATCGTATCTAAGATTATACAAGTGGGTTGATCAATGCCTTATCATGTCATTATCCAACCGGGCGGCCATGAGTTTCAGGTTGCGGATAACGAATCCGTGCTGGATGCCGCCCTGCGCGAAAAAGGTAGTATCTTGCCCTATGGTTGCCGTAACGGCACGTGTGGTTCTTGCATGGGTACGCTTTTGTCTGGCCAAGTGATCTATCCTGAAGGCCGTCCATCTGCTCTCAGCGAGCGTGAGGCGATTGAGGGTAAGGCGTTGCTGTGTCAGGCGCGGCCGGATTCTGACCTGGTGATCGAAGCGCGCGAAGTGAAAACCGCTGGTGATATTCCAGTGAGAATCTTGCCCTGCCGGGTGGAACAGCGGGAATTGCTGGCTCCGGACGTCATGCGATTATCTTTGCGGCTGCCTAACACGGAGCGTTTGCAATTCCTGGCGGGCCAATATGTGGATATCTTGCTGGCGGATGGCCGGCGGCGCGGTTTTTCGCTCGCCAATCCGCCCCATGCCGATGGCCTGCTGGAACTGCATGTGCGTCATGTGCCCGGGGGCTTTTTTACCAGTTACATATTCGAGCGGATGAAAGAGAAGGCTTTACTGCGCTTCCAGGGACCGCTGGGGACGTTTTTTCTACGCGAGGACTCGCCGCGCCCGGTCATTTTGGTGGGCGGCGGCACCGGATTTGCGCCACTGAAGGGTATGCTGGAACATGCCTTCCACATCGGGTGGAATCATCCGCTGCATTTGTACTGGGGAGCGCGGGCGCAGGTAGATTTGTATCTGAATATGTTGCCGCAGCGCTGGCTAGAAGAATATCCCCGCTTCCGTTACACCCCGGTGCTATCGGAGCCACGTATTGAAGATCACTGGAAGGGGCGGACAGGCTGGGTGCATGAAGCTGTTATTGCCGATTATCCCGATCTCAGCGGCTACGATGTTTATATGAGCGGCCCGCCACCGATGATTGATGCTGCTAAGCCAGCTTTTATGGCGCAGGGATTGCCCGCAGAGCAATTGTTCTACGATTCTTTTGAGTTTTCGGCACGTTGAAACTGTCCCTTTCTCCTCTCTCTTCATTACTTATGAAGAGAGAGGAGGGGGTAGGTGAGGTCGAGGAGTGGAGGAGCGGATTGGTTATCAGGTTGCCGCTGCTGGTGCAGGCGATTGATCCGGCCCTTCAAGCTGCACCTTCCCGGTAGCCGGCAGCATAGCGCCTTGTTGCTCTTGTGGTTTGCCTACCAACAACCGCAATCCAGCGTGGAAGCACTGACCGGCATAGGTCAGTTCATGCAGGGACTCTAGCAACTCACCCAATTCCTGATAGGCGTCCGGTGTGGGCATGATTTGAATGCTGCGTTCCAGGTAGTTGCGCGCCTTGGCATTTTGCTGGCAGCGCTTAGCCAGCCGGCCCAACGTCAGCAGCAAATACGCATCATCGCCGTGTTGCGCTAACCAGCCTTCAGCGGCAGCCAGTTGTGCTGTGGCATTGCCGCGCCCGAGCATCCCATAGCCAACGACCAGCTTTGAGCTCCAGCGCCGGTCAATCGCCTCGCGTAGCAGAGCCTCGGCGTCTTCAATAGCCTGACAGTCACACAAGGCGGTTGCATAGGCGACCAGAAATGCTTCATTCTCTTCACGCAGCACGATTGGCGCCTGTTTCCACAGTTCTCTCAGTTTCTCCAGCGAACCGCCAGCCGCCGTGACTTCCAGTAAAGCCAGGTAGGTCTGGGCCTGTAATTCTGCGAACAATTCAGCGCCCAATGCCTTTTGCTTCTGTACCTCCGGCAGCAGCTTTTGCAGCGGTTCCCAGGCCTTCAGGGACTGGTAGGTCTTGGCCAGCCATTGCAGTACGCCTGGATGGCGAGGGTTGAGGGTGTGCAGCGACTCCAGAATAGTGCGTGCCTGTTCAGCATCCCCATCCTCCAGCAGGAATTCCGCACGGGTGAGTTGTACGGTTGTTTTGTCGGATTCCGGCAAGTCTTCAGCCCGGCGCAGGTGCAGGTCACGACGCCACTTGACATCAGGGAAATGATGGGCGGCGCGTGCCGCACCCAAGTAGTGCAGAGCAGGCGTTTCGCTGGATTCCGCACCTTTGAGCAAGGTCTTCTCAGCCGCCGCCCATTGGCCCGCGGAAAGCTGACGAATACCGAGATCAAACAGTCGACGGGCTTTTTTCTGTAGCCGCCGCTGATTGGCTTCCAGCGTTTGGGCGGGTGTTTGCCAAAGCCGGACGGCCAATCGAATTAGCAGATAGAAGGCGAAGAACGCGAAGATCAGGAAAATGACGAAGAACGTGAGGCTGGTCTCGATAGTCCATTGACCCATGCTAAACATGGCGTAACCTGGATCTTGCCGGAGCGATAGCGCCATCCAGACCGAGATGAACAGCGTGATGATGATGCTGAACAATAATCTCATGGTTTTGTCTCCTCGTTCATCGCCGGTGATTCAGCCGGTTCCGCGGCGGGTTCCGCCGGCTCCACTGGTAGCGAGGCCGCTTTTGAAGCGCCCGAAACTGCGGATGCTGGCCGCATGGTCCGGATGGGCTGCCGCTGGGTGATGAATTCCTGGAACGATTGCCTGAGACCCGTTAAGTCAGGAATGTAGGGGTTGAACTGTACCGCTTGCAAGGCTTGAAGCTCGGCCAGGAACGCAGTGACTTTCGGGTCAGCCGTGTCAAAATAGCTTTCCGTCCAGTTGCGGATCTGTCCATAGGAATCCTGGAAGGCTTGAGCGTTGCTACGCAAGAGAGCGGTCCGCAGGCTTTCCAGTTCCAGCCGCAGGTTCTGGCGCAGGAAGAATTCATCCTCACGGGCAATGAGCGGTGGTGCTTCACTGCGCTCGCGGCGGATGACCACGATGTCTTTGAACTGATGCCAAACCGCCTCGCTGGTGCGATCCCACCAAGGGCGCTCGGCATCGTCGCTCAAAGTAACCGTGGTGGCGGGTTTAACCCGATTCTTGATATCGGGTACGCCTGAGTCGAGTTTTAGCGGCAGGCCGTTGATTTGCTTTTCCATTTCGACCAGTTTATGAGCGAGCGCGTTGAGATCGGGTAGACGCACGCCGCCCAGGGTGGCGATGGCTTCACCGAGCATCGTTTGCACTGGAGCCAATCTTTTTTCGTCAACTGTTTTTAACTGCTGTTGGGCAGCGCTCAGTGCCAGACGGGCGGCCTCGACGTTGTGTTCCAGCTTAAGTTTGGTGTCAGCCAGCCGCAGCAAATAATCAACTTCTGCTAGAGGGAAGGCGTTAGTATCGCCGCCCTTGGAAGCGATCAGTTTGACGGTTTCCAGGTGGTCGGCTAAGCCGTTATGACTGAGTTGCAGGTTTTTCAGATGCTCATTAAGTTGGGCTAGGCGCGTTTCCTGTTCCTGAATTTGCGCGCCAAGCGCCTGTTTTTCCTGTTGAACTGAGTTCTTGTGGGCCTCATGGCTCTCGCGCAACAGCTTGATTTCGCTCTTAGCGATTTCGGTTTCGCCTTTTTGCAACTCAATAGCGTTTTTCAAGGGTTGCAGGTCGCCGGTCAGGCTCAATAGTTGCTCCTTGAGATTCTGATCGCCGGTGCGCAATTGGCTAATAGCGTTCTTGTTTTGGTCGATTGGACCCTTGAGTGCTTGGAGTTCTCCAACGGTGGTCTTGAGTGCTTGAAATTCAGGGTCCCGCTGAGCGATGGCTTGCTTGATGGCTTGATCCAGCCGGGTGGTCTGCGTGGCCTGTTCTTGTTGCCATAGGTACCATAGATAGCCGCTGCCGCCGCCCGCGCCCAAGGCCATCAGCAATGCGAATGCGGCCAGTCCCCGGCCGCTTTTGGGCGTGGGTGTTGGGGCTGCCGCAGGCGTGGCCAGCGGGGCGGGCGTTACTGCCGGCGTACTCGATGCCGTCTTCGCAGTTGAGGAGGCTGCGGGTTTGTCCAGTGTTGGGATAGTTGGGATGCTGTCAGTATCAGATTTTTGATCTGTCATGTCGCGTTACCGAAGAGGTGGTGGTGGATTCGTTGTCAGGCCGAACAGAGCGGCAAGGATGGCTTGGTTGCTGGCGTCCCGGGCGAGCAGGGGGTAGCGGCAGCCGTATTCCACGGCAATTTGCCGGATGCGGGCGCTGACCACGACCAGGGGTGTGTCACGTAAATTGTTTTGCCCGGCTGTCTTTAGCATATCAAAAAGATTCCGCAGGCTCTCGGTGCTGGTGATAACAACCGCGCCAATTTCGCCCTGTGCCCAGCGATCTAGAAGCGGTTTGGCATCGACAGCGGGTGGCTGCCGCCGGTAAACTTCAGCGCGGGCTACCCATGCATCACGAGCGATCAGGGTATCCGCCAGCCATTCCCGTCCGCCTTCGCCGCGAATGATCACAATATTTTGACCGGCAACGTGTTGCAGGCGGGGCAGCTCCAACAGTGCTTCGCTGGTAAAGCCGTGTGCTGGCCGTAGGCAGCGGGTCACGCCTTGCCGTTCCAGCGCTTGAGCGGTCGCCTGACCAATGGCGGCAATATCCAGCTGGGGTGGGAATCCGCCGCGTTCCTGAATCAAAGGCAACGCTCGATCAACAGCGTTCGTACTGGTGAAAATCGCCAGATTGTAATCGGCCAGTTGGTCAAAAATCGCCAGCGCTGGTGTCCAGTCGCGTGGTTCGGTGATGACCAGTGCCGGCCAACGGATAGCGGTGCCGCCGTGTTGCTTGATCAACTGGCACAGAGCGTCAGCTTGATGCTCGGGGCGGGTAACCAGCACCCCCAGGCCGTTCAGGGACTGGCTCCTCTCGTCTGGAAGCGGTGTTGAGGGTGAGGGAGCACTCATTTCAGCAGGGGGCCAGCAACCGGCGCAAAATGGTATCGGCGCCGCGTCCGAGCAACTCTTCAGCAAGCGCCACGCCGAGATTTCCGGCGTCTACAGATGAACCGCGAATTTCACCAGCAATGATTTGGCTACCGTTCGGTTCGCCCACCAGGCCGCGTAACCAAATTTGCCCGTTCTCTAGCAGGGCATAACCGGCGATGGGAATCTGACAGCCACCTTGTAATTTGGCATTGAAGGCCCGTTCCGCCGTGACCCGGATATGGGTGGCGGGGTCATCGAGTCCTGCAATCAATTCCAAAGTTCGGGTGTCATCCAACCGGCATTCCACACCAATCGCTCCCTGGCCAATGGCGGGCAGGCTGAATTCAGGCTCCAGCGCGAGGGTGATACGTTCTTCCAATCCAAGCCGTTTCAGACCGGCCGCCGCTAGCAGGATCGCATCAAATTCGCCGGTATCCAGCTTAGCTAGCCGGCTGCCGACGTTGCCGCGCAAGCTGCAAATTTCCCAACCGGGATAGCGGGCAGCCAGCTGGCATTGGCGGCGCAAGCTGGAGGTGCCGATCCGGGCGTTAACCGGCAGGGCATCAGGATGGGAATAATGGCGTGATATGAAAGCGTCGCGGGGATCTTCGCGGGTCAGAATGACGGGTAGACCCAGATTTTCTGGAAAGGTGACCGGCACATCCTTCATGGAATGTACGGCAATATCGGCGCGACCGTCGAGCAATCCCTGCTCCAACTCCTTGACAAACAAGCCCTTGCCGCCGATCCGGGCCAGGGGGCTGTCGAGAATTCTGTCGCCCTGGGTCACCATGCCCACCAGTTCCACTGGTAAACCCGGATGGGTCTGGCGCAGGCGCCCGGCGACGTGTTCAGCTTGCCAGAGGGCGAGGGGACTTTTACGGGTGGCAATGCGCAGGGTATCGGTGGGCATGATCTAATGTGGATCGTAAGGTTATTTATTAACAGCATAGAGCAGACCGGCATTAAATGCCGGTGAGCAGAGAATCCAGGGTAGCAATAATCCGGTCATGATCAGTCATCCCATTAGATGGGGATGCCGGTCCGTTGCGACGCCAGCAATGTCAGCATTTGATCCTCCAGCGCAATGGATGGCCGCGCCGTAGGCCGGTCGTTGCCGGTATCGGTGGTCTTGTGTAGCATCCTATTTGTATTCAAGACAAGGGGGATGCCATGTGCGGCCAACCAGGCAGATCCAGGGTGGACGATTCACCAGCAGCACCACTACGGTTATTTGAAGAGTCCAGGGCTTCTATGAGAAAGCATGTCATGCTTCAATGCTTGGGGGGAAGTCTGATCTTCGCCCTGTTATTCTTTACCGTGATAGAAAAGGCCAATGCGATGGGTAAGGTTTGCGTATTTTCGGCAGTTCAAGGGGTCGTCCTTAGCCAGAATCAGCCAGTCGCCGGCGCGGTTATTAATCGCAAGTTTATTTGGGCCTGGGGCAAAGAAACCGGCGCCGATGAAGCAGTGACTGACGCAAATGGCGAATTTCGCCTGCCTGCTATCTTCAGGAGTTCTTTGCTCGGTTCATTTCTGCCCCATCAACCCTTCATCGAGCAGACCTTGCTCATTCTGCACCAGGGTAAGGAATACAAGGCCTGGATGTTCGATAAGATGAACTACGAGGAGAATGGCGAACTTCAGGGCAAACCAATTTCCCTCGTCTGCCGCCTTGAAAACGAGCCGAGCCGCAAAGGCGAAATTTATGGCATTTGCGATATTCGTTGAATTCCTAAAAGTTCAACAGGAGAAATCATGAATACTTTAAATCCGCAGCAGGCGGCGGCTATTGCAACAGGCGTCTATCGTCTGATGAATCGTTCGATATCGGAGCTACAGGCGCGTGGCGGTGAGTTGGGCTGCGAGGACATGTTCACCGTTAACGACTCGTCACGCTTCACTGGAAAATCAGGCGGTCTCATTGCCTGGAAGGACATTACCGGCTTTGGCTATATCGCCGCTGGCCAGGGAAGCTACCAGGGTGAGGTGTTGCTCGCAACCCGCGGTACGCAAAGCAAACCTGACTGGTTGAGCAATCTCAATATTGGATTGCAACTGGGACCGGGCGGTTATCCGGTGCATGCGGGTTTCAATCAAGTCTGGAAATCCTTTGCGCCAGACATCATGGCGTTCCTTCGCAACCGCAATCCGGCCACCATTCATTGCGTGGGCCATAGCCTGGGCGGCGCGCTCGCCAATCTTGGCGCCGACTGCCTTTCGGCTGCTCAGGCCGGCGCCGTTAAACTCTATACGTTCGGCGCGCCCCGCACCGGGGTAGGGCTTTTCGCGGAAAGCCTGACGTCACGGGTTGGCGCTGCCAACATGTTCCGCGTCTATCACACCTCCGATCCGGTACCTATGATTCCGGTGTTCCCTTTTCAACACGCGCCTGCCGGCAAGCGGGGCCTGCCGGTCAGGAATGGCGATCGCGGTTTGATCAGCATTGATGCACATCTGATGCCCAGCTACACGAGCGCGGTCGCTTCGCTCAGTTGGCCAGGCCTGGAAGCGGCATCGCGGGAAGCAGAACTGTCGCCGGGGAAAATCGAAGCCTGGTTGAACGCAGCGGCGGCGGGCGGTAATCCGGTGGTGGTCGGCGGCGCCTTTGTACTCAAGATGATTGGCAAGGCAATCAACTGGATTCTTTCGCAAGCCGGCGCGCTGGCCGTGGGGGCGGTTGGCTTGGCGTTGACGGCAACCGCTACCCTCCTTGACCATCTGGCCTGGATGCTGCATCGGGCGGCGCAATTTTCCAAGGAAGTCGCCGGGCATGTCGAGAACCTTGTTGTTGTTATCTTCAAATTTCTCGGCCGGCCGCTGGTCAAAGGCATGTCCTTGACTCTGGTTTTTATTAGCTTTGTACTCGATTTACTCTTCCAGAGACTGCGGAGCACCGCTTTAGGCGCGGTCGCTCTGGCCGGTCGATGATCTATCACAAACACGGACGAGCCATGAGCGACCAATCAACCAATCAGACCTGGGGCGGACGATTTACTGAAAGCACCGATGCCTTTGTTGCCGTGTTCACCGCTTCGGTGGGTTTTGACCGGCGGATGTACCGGCAAGATATTCAAGGGTCCATCGCCCATGCCCGGATGTTGTTGCGGATTAAAGTCTTATCCGAAGCGGATTGTGCCGCGATTGTCCAAGGACTGGAGGCGATTCGTGGCGAGATCGAGCGTGGCGAGTTTTCGTGGTCTACTGCCCTGGAAGATGTTCATATGAATATCGAGGCGCGGTTGACCGAGCGGATTGGCGATGCCGGCAAGCGCTTGCATACCGGCCGTTCCCGTAATGATCAGGTGGCAACCGATATCCGTCTGTATTTGCGCGACGCCATCGATGTCATTCTGGCTGAGATAAGGCGGTTACTGGGTGGATTGGCGGAACTGGCGATGCGCGAGGCCGCGACGATCATGCCGGGATTCACCCATCTGCAAGTTGCTCAGCCGGTGACTTTTGGTCATCACATGCTGGCCTGGTTTGAAATGGTGAAACGCGACTATGAGCGGTTAGTAGATTGCCGCAAGCGGGTCAATGTCATGCCATTGGGCGCGGCAGCGCTGGCAGGGACGAGCTATCCACTGGACCGGCCGTATACCGCGCAACTGCTCGGGTTTGATGCCCCTTGCGCTAACTCGCTGGATGCGGTTAGCGACCGGGATTTCGCCATTGAATTCACGGCCGCTGCGGCGGTTCTGATGACCCATTTGTCACGGATGGCGGAGGAGCTGGTGTTGTGGTCTTCGGCGCAATTTGATTTTATTGATTTGCCGGACCGGTTTTGTACGGGCTCATCGATCATGCCGCAAAAGAAGAATCCTGATGTGCCGGAACTGGTGCGTGGCAAGGTTGGACGGGTCAATGGGCATCTGATTGCGTTGCTGACGCTGATGAAAAGTCAACCACTGGCTTATAACAAGGATAATCAAGAAGATAAGGAACCACTGTTTGATACAGCGGATACCGTTCTCGGTTGTCTGCGTGCATTTGCTGACATGATTCCCGCACTGCTCCCTAAACGGGATAACATGCTGCAATCCGCCCGGCGTGGTTTTGCCACAGCAACGGATCTGGCAGATTATCTGGTGCGCAAAGGACTGCCATTCCGGGACGCCCATGAAGCGGTCGGTCAGGCGGTGCGGCTGGGTGTGGAAACTGAGCGGGATTTAGCAGAGATGGCATTGGAGGAATTGCGGCAGTTCTCGCCGCTGATCGAAGATGATGTGTTTACGGTGCTGACGCTGGAAGGTTCCGTTGCGGCCCGGGATGTGTTGGGTGGCACAGCCCCCAACCGGGTCCGGGATGCCGCGTCTCAGGCGCAGGCTTGGATAGCGCAGGGTTGATCGCTGCGCTATCCAGGGAGAGAAGCGATTGAAAATCTGGATCGATGCGGATGCCTGTCCGGCTCCAGTTAAAGCTATTGTATTCCGCGCTTCACAGCGGGTCCGGATACCGGTGACCTTGGTGGCCAATCATCGCGCACAGACCCCGCCTTCCCCGCTGATCAAAGTGGTGCAGGTCAGCCAGGGCTTCGATGCCGCCGATGACTATATCGTCGACCATGCAACAGCCAGCGATCTGGTGATCACCGCCGATATTCCACTAGCGGCGCGACTGGTCGCACAACGGATTCCCGCGCTCAACCCGCGTGGTGAGTTGTACACAGCGGATAATGTCCAGGAGCGGCTGGCGTTGCGTAATCTAAAAGAGGAACTCCGGTCGGCAGGCAGCATCACCGGTGGTCCGGCGCCTTACCATGACCGCGACAAGCAAGCCTTCGCCAACAGTTTGGATCGCTGGCTGACTCGGCGTTGTGCAAGCTAACCCAATGTTCTTTTGGCTAATATTTAAAACAATTCGATATCCTCTTCCTCGTTCCCGCCGCTGCTAGCGGTCGCTTTCTGTCTCTTTTTCTCCATGGCATCGGTGTAGATAGCTAGGGCCTGCTTGACGCTTTTCCCCGCCATCATTGCTTCAAACATCAAGCGTTCTTCTTCCATGGTATAGCGCGATTTGATCTTTTCTTGCATGCCCAGCCATTCATACGGGTTATACAGCCGCCTGGCATCAGAAACCAGATTGGCTAGTGAGCCCAGACTAGAAGTAACATGGCTTAGCCGCTGGGTTAGCTTATCGTAGAATTGAAAAGCGACGATGGCTGAATGCATCATCCCGCTGATGGTTGCGCAGCTTTCAATCATCGCTGCCTTGGCTGCTGCGTTCTCCGCTGTGTCTGGCAGAGCGGCAGCGGTTCTTTCAATCATCTTGACCTGCCCCACCATCGAAGTGAAGGAATTACTGAGCATCTCCACCGAGCCATCACTGTCACGCATCGATATTTCAATTTGCGCAACGGCTAGCGCCAGCATCAAAATGGTCTCCCGGACTTGGCTCCAATCTAGGTCGGGATTGCCCGCAGTTGAACCCTGCACTTCAATCATGACGTTCTCCTCGAAATCGTGTGGCGATGTTGAGAAAGTCCGGCTCTTAGCACGTGAGAGCGGATCAGCATTAATATCAGCATTCATCATTGTAGGCGCTTAACCCGATCATCATGAAGCAAACCGTTATGCCGGCGCACTAATATTGCCCATGCTGACATCTTCAGTATCTGCTTTTTGATCGGATCAAAGCATTTTTCCTATAGAAAATAATTCTAATTCAAACGCGTAACATTTGCCGATGCTATGGCTTTTGATACTATGCTTAGTAAGCCTCATCCGGCTCATTGTTTGCATGTCATCCTGTAATTTTCCCGCCTCCGCCCCCTCAAGAGGAAAGGGAAGCCGATCGTGATGTTTGCCTCACCTATGCGGAGTGACTGATTGATGCATGCACCTTCCTCCTCCCTGCCAGTACGGGGCCTATATCGGCCTGAATTTGAAAGAGATAGTTGCGGTTTCGGCTTGATGGCCCAGATGGACAATCAACCAAGCCACTGGTTGGTGCAAACCTCTATTGCGTCCTTGGCCCGCTTGACCCATCGTGGTGCAGTAGCCGCCGATGGCAAATCCGGTGACGGCTGCGGGTTGTTGATGCGCAAACCAGATGCCTTTCTGCGCCGGATTGCCGCTGAATCAAGCATTGCCTTAGGGGAGTTATACGGCATCGGTATGGTGTTTCTCAACCGTGACCTGGATCAGGCGGCGGCCGCTCGCGCTGACTTGCAAGCGCAACTGGAAAAAGAGGGGTTGACTGTTGCTGGCTGGCGTCCGGTTCCGGTTAATCCGGACGCCTGTGGCGACGAATCGCGTAGGACCTTGCCGCACATTGAGCAGATTTTTGTCAATCCGCCTGCCGGCATGACCGCCGAGGCATTCGAACGCCATCTGTTCGTCGCCCGCCGTCGCGCTAACGTGCAGATTAGCCAACGCGATCCGGTCTACTATGTGCTCTCTCTCTCCGGGCGGGTGATCAGCTACAAGGGATTGGTGATGCCAGCCAATCTGCCAGTCTTCTATCCTGATCTTAACGATCCGGGGCTGGAATCCTCGATTTGTCTGTTCCATCAGCGTTTTTCCACCAACACCCTGCCGCAGTGGTGGCTGGCGCAACCGTTCCGCTATTTAGCCCATAATGGCGAGATTAATACTATTTGCGGGAACCGGAATTGGACCGCTGCCCGCAGCCATGTCTTTTCTTCATCCCTATTACCGGATATGGCGGAAATCCGCCCTCTGGTCAATATGCACGGCTCCGATTCCAGTTCGCTGGATAACATGTTGGAGATGCTGGTAATGGGCGGCATGGATATTTTCCGTGCGATGCGCCTGCTGATTCCACCGGCTTGGCAGAATATTGAACATATGGACCCGGATTTACGGGCATTCTACGAGTTTAATTCCATGCATCTGGAACCGTGGGACGGTCCCGCTGGCATTGTGTTAACCGATGGCCGTTATGCCGGTTGCGTGCTGGACCGCAACGGTCTGCGTCCGGCTCGCTATGTCATTACCGAAGACCGTCATTTGACTATCGCCTCGGAAATTGGCGTCTACGACTACGCTCCCGGACAGGTGGTCGCTAAGGGCCGGATGCGGCCGGGTGAAATGCTGGCGGTCGATGTCGAGACGGGCCGCCTGCTAACACCGGCCGATATCGATAACGATCTCAAGAGCCGTCATCCTTACCGGCGCTGGTTGCGTGGCAATATCCAGCGGCTGCGTTCGCTGTACAAAGACGAGCCGGAACCCGCGCCGCAAACCCCGGAGGCCCTGAATGCTTATCAAAAACTGTTTGGCGTAACGTTCGAGGAGCGCGACCAGGTATTGCGGGTGTTGGCCGAGGCCGGTCAGGAGGCCATCGGTTCGATGGGCGATGATACCCCGTTTGCTGTCCTCTCCGAACGGCCACGTTCGCTTTACGATTACTTCCGGCAGCAGTTCGCTCAGGTGACTAATCCGCCGATTGATCCTTTGCGCGAAGCGGTCGTGATGTCGCTGGAAACCTGTCTTGGGGTCGAGTGCAATCTGTTTGAGGAAAGCCCAGCGTACGCACCCCGGCTGACTGCCAACTCACCGGTGATGACCGAAGGCCGGATGCAGGCGTTGCTCGCCAATCCCGGCGGCTGTTACCCCCACCAGCGCATTGCGTTGAATTATCCATCCGGTGAAGGACTGCAAGCTGCGATTCAACGGATTTGCGATGAAGCAGTTGCCGCGGCGCGCAATGGCGCAGTGTTGCTGGTGCTGTCTGATCGCGCCATCGCCCCCGGCCGGTTGCCGGTTCATGCTCTACTGGCGACCGGTGCAGTTCATCACCGGCTGGTGCGGGACGGGTTGCGTTGCGATGTGAACTTGCTGATTGAGACCGGCACCGCCCGCGATCCGCATCAGATGGCCGTTTTGATTGGCTACGGTGCGACGCTGGTGCATCCCTATCTGGCCTATGATCTGCTGCGCGACCTGTTGCGCACCGGCGAAATCACCGATCGTGATTTTCCTGCCCTGATGGAAAACTATCGCAAAGGCATCAATAAGGGCTTGTATAAGATCATCTCCAAGATGGGGATTTCCACGATCAATAGCTATCGCGGCGCGCAGTTATTCGAAATTGTCGGATTGCATGATGAGGTGGTTGACCTCTGTTTCAAGGACACTGTCAGCCGCATCCAGGGTGCGCGCTTTGCAGATTTGGAAGCCGAACAGATCGAGTTGTCGCGCCGGGCCTGGAAGCGCCGGCAAGCGATTGATGCCGGTGGGTTGCTTAAGTACATCCACGGGGGCGAGTACCATGCCTACAATCCTGATGTGGTGTATGCCTTGCAAAAGGCAGTCAGCAGCGGCAGCTACGCGGATTATCAGGAATATGCCCGCCTGGTCAACGGGCGGCCAGTGGCGGCGTTACGCGACCGGTTCCGCTTGAAACCAGCGGGCCGACCCATCCCATTGGAAGAAGTGGAATCGCTGGAAAGCATTCTGCCGCGCTTTGATTCCGCCGGCATGTCGCTAGGCGCGTTGTCCCCGGAAGCACATGAGGCATTGGCGGTCGCTATGAACCGGCTGGGCGGGCGATCTAATTCCGGTGAAGGTGGTGAAGATCCGCTCCGTTACGGCACGGAGAAGATGTCCAAGATTAAGCAAGTCGCTTCCGGGCGCTTCGGCGTGACGCCTGCTTATCTGGTTAACGCCGAAGTCTTGCAAATCAAGGTTGCCCAGGGCGCTAAGCCTGGCGAGGGCGGGCAATTGCCTGGCGATAAGGTCAACGCCACTATTGCCCGGTTGCGCTATTCCAAGCCCGGTGTGGCGCTGATTTCGCCGCCGCCGCATCACGATATTTATTCCATCGAAGACTTGGCGCAACTGATCTTCGATCTCAAGCAGATCAATCCCCAGGCGCTGGTATCGGTCAAGCTGGTTGCTGAAGCGGGGGTCGGTACCATCGCCGCCGGAGTTGCCAAAGCCTATGCTGATCTGATCACCATTTCCGGTTACGACGGCGGCACCGGCGCTTCGCCATTGACCTCAGTCAAATACGCGGGTTCGCCCTGGGAACTGGGGCTGAGCGAGACTCACCAGACCTTGCGCATGAATCATCTGCGCGACAAAGTGCGTTTGCAAACCGATGGTGGTTTGAAGACCGGTCTGGACGTGATCAAGGCGGCGATTCTGGGCGCGGAGAGTTTCGGTTTTGGCACCGCGCCGATGGTGGCGCTGGGCTGCAAATATTTGCGGATTTGCCATCTCAATAACTGCGCTACCGGGGTTGCTACCCAGAATAATGTGTTGCGATTAAAGCATTTCCGGGGGACGGCGGACAAGGTTATGAACTACTTCCGCTTTGTCGCTCAGGAAACACGGGAGATTATGGCAGAACTCGGCATCCGCCGGTTTGAGGATCTGATCGGTCACACGGAGTTGCTGGATATCCTGCCTAGCGAAACCGGCAAACAAGGCAACCTCGATTTGTCGCCGTTGCTGTCAGATGCAGATCTGCTGCTGGATCATCCGCAATTCTGTATCGAACCGCGTAACGAACCGTTTGATAAGGGTGAATTGGCCGAGCAGATGGTCATTGATGCGTTACCAGCGATTGAAGGCAAAACCGGTGGCGAGTTCCACTATGCGGTTAAGAACATCCACCGTTCTATTGGCGCTCGGCTGTCGGGAGAAATTGCCCGCCGGTATGGCAATCTGGGCATGGAGAATGCGCCGGTTACGTTGCGGTTGACGGGTACTGCGGGTCAGAGTTTCGGGGTATGGAACGCCGGCGGCTTGCATCTTTATCTCGAAGGCGATGCCAATGACTATGTGGGCAAGGGCATGGCCGGCGGCAAGCTGGTCATCTACCCGCCGCGTCACAGTCAATTTGCCAGCCAGGAGACCCCGATTATCGGTAACACCTGTTTGTATGGCGCAACCGGTGGTGTGTTATATGCGGCAGGAACGGCGGGCGAGCGGTTTGCCGTGCGCAACTCCGGAACGCTCGCGATTGTCGAGGGGGTTGGTGATCATGGCTGCGAATATATGACCGGCGGGGTAGTGGTCGTGCTGGGTGAAACCGGGGTGAATTTTGGCGCGGGCATGACGGGCGGTTTCGCCTTCGTGCTGGATGAGCGCAATGCCTTTGTGGATTGTTATAACCATGAATTGATCGACATCCATCGGATTGCGACCGAAAACATGGAGCCGCAGCGCAATTATCTGCTGGAGTTGATTGAGGACTATGTCGTTGAGACGGGCAGCGCCTGGGGCCAGACGATCTTGGACGACTTTCGTTACTACGCCAGCCGGTTCTGGTTGATTAAGCCAAAAGCGGCGGATCTCAAGTCACTGGTGGGCGCATTGCGTGAAGCAGCGTAAGCGCCGGGTTTTCAGGGCAGGGAACCGCTTTGAAAACCTGATGTTTTCCTGATTAGTTGGAGTATGATAAAAAGACTTATGAGCATTGATTTGCTTCCAGCATTCATGCGAGAAAATTATGAGATTCATGAATGGAAACATGCATGTGTAATCTTGAAAGAAGATTTTTCAAACGAATGGCAGGATGTCATTTCAGTACTGACAACATTTCGGCTGAGAAAAAGCTGGATAACCAATCCTGGTGGAAGAAAATCCAAGAACTCTGAGTTTATTGACAGCTTTCTTTATGAAAAGGAATGGATTGAGAAAGAATTCAAAACTCAAGCCGTTGTCGATGAGAAGACAACAGACTCTCCAACGCATAAAGTCGATTGTTTTAAAAATCGAGTTGCGCTAGAGATTGAATGGAATAATAAAGATCCTTTTTATGATAGAGACTTAAACAATTTTAGACTTTTGTTTGATCTTCGAGCAATGAGTGCCGGGGTTATCCTCACAAGGCGTGATGAACTGCAAGGTATTTTCAATGAATTAGGTCGTGGCTCCTCTTCCGTTTGCATCAACGGCGCATATGAGTAAGCTCATTCCAAGAATTGAAGGCGGTAGTGGCGCGGGATGCCCAATTCTAGTTTTTGGAATCTCAAAATTGCTTTATGTTGAGGATGATTAATGGATAACAGCGCCTCTCACGATCTTTTGCAAACTGTCGGTGATCGCAAGTTCGCTACCGTTCTTGCTGATCCGCCTTGGCAATTTACTAACCGCACTGGCAAGATGGCCCCAGAACACAAGCGGTTGCAACGCTATCTGACAATGACACTTGATGATATCAAGGCATTGCCTGTTGACGCGATTACGCAAGACACGGCCCACTTGTATTTATGGGTTCCTAATGCGCTGTTGAATCTTGGATTAGAAGTCATGCAACACTGGGGATTTACTTATAAAACCAATATTATCTGGTATAAAACGCGCAAGGATGGTGGTCCTGATCGAAGAGGAGTTGGATTCTATTTTAGAAACGTGACTGAAATGATCCTTTTTGGGGTGCGTGGAAAAAATGTGAGAACTCTTCAACCGGGTAGAAGCCAAGAGAACATCATCGTTTCGATGAAGCGGGAACATAGTAGAAAGCCTGATGGGCAATATAAAATTATCGAAGCATGTAGCAGTGGTCCTTATATTGAGTTATTTGCTCGTGGCCCACAAACCGGTTGGTTTGTCTGGGGAAACCAGGCAGAAGAATATACTCCTGATTGGCCCACCTATTCTAATCATTCCCAATTACCCGCGATTTTAAATCCACAAGAAAATCTTTTTTAATTCCAGAATCTGGCAAATCGAGTTTTCACTATGTCCCAAGCCAAGCCACTCCTGTTCATCGAAAACCCCCGCCAGGACCCAGACAAGAAACCGGCCCGCGAGCGTGTTCTCGAATTTAAGGAAATCTATGGGCAATTTGATGCCTCATCAGCCGCTGTTCAGGCGGGACGTTGCCTGCATTGCGGTAATCCTTACTGCGAATGGAAATGCCCGGTTCATAACTACATTCCCAATTGGCTGCAATTGATCGCTGAAGGCAATTTATTCGAAGCTGCCGAGTTCTCGCATCGCACCAACTCGCTGCCGGAGATGTGTGGCCGGGTTTGCCCGCAAGACCGGTTATGCGAAGGCGATTGCACTCTCAATGATGGCTTCGGCGCAGTCACCATCGGCTCTATCGAGAAATACATCACCGACGAGGCGCTGAAAGCCGGCTGGCGGCCTGATATGTCTCAAGTGACGCCAACCGGCAAGCGAGTGGCGATTATCGGCGCGGGACCGGCAGGACTCGGTTGCGCCGATATCCTGGCCCGTAACGGGGTCAAACCGGTGGTGTTCGACCGCTATCCACAAATCGGTGGTCTGCTTACCTTTGGCATCCCGCCGTTCAAGCTGGAAAAAGAAGTGGTGCAAACCCGCCGTGAGATCATGGAGGGGATGGGTGTGGAATTCGTGCTCAATACTGAAATTGGCCGCGATCTGCCGTTTCAACGCCTGCTGGATGAATATGACGCGGTATTTCTCGGTATGGGGACCTATGCCTATATGAAAGGCGGTTTCCCCGGTGAAAATCTATCCGGTGTCTACGACGCGTTACCCTATCTGGTTTCCAATGTTAACCGCTTGTTAGAGTTAGAAAAAACACCTAGTGAATTCATCGGTATGCAGGACCAGCGGGTGGTGGTGCTTGGTGGCGGCGATACGGCGATGGATTGCAACCGCACCGCCATTCGCCAAGGTGCGGCCAGCGTGACCTGCGCTTACCGCCGCGACGAGGCCAACATGCCGGGCTCGCGGCGCGAGGTGGCCAATGCGAAGGAGGAGGGCGTGCGTTTCCTGTGGAACCGTCAGCCGCTGGAAATTACCGGCAACGGACGGGTGGAAGGGGTTAAAGTTTGCGCAACGCAGCTCGGTGCGCCGGATGCCAAAGGCCGGCGTGCGCCTGAAATCCTCCCCGGTTCCGAGGAAATTTTGCCCGCCGACCGGGTTATTATCGCCTTTGGTTTCCAGCCTAACCCAGCACCCTGGTTCAGCGAATTCGACATCGCCGTGGACTTGCGAGGCCGGGTGCAAGCCTCGCCCAAGAGTCAGTTCAAATTCCAGACCCGTAATCCTAAAGTGTTTGCGGGCGGCGATATGGTGCGCGGCTCGGATTTGGTGGTCACTGCTGTTTTCGAAGGCCGGGAAGCAGCAGAGGGGATTTTGGATTATCTGGGAGTGTAAGAAAGCCGCTTTCCTTGGAATTTACTTCCTGCCCTGATGCTCACGGTTATTCAGTTAAGCCGTTGATGTTGAGCTTGTCTAATTATAAACGGATTAAATATTAATAAGTTAATATTTCAAACCGAACTTTGACAAGCTCAAGCAATCTCTCTTCCATAGCGTTTTTAACCTACCGGAAAAACCTTCATGCAGTCTCATGCGGTTCATTCATGGACGTTATTTCGGAAACCTCGGCATACTTGATGTAAAATTGCCGTCAAATTTGGGTTGATCGCTCGCTCCGCCGGATTTCCTCGCCGGGTTTTACCCCGCCTCAAACTGAGCAACCATGATTACCACATTGCATAATGATCGCCTGTTGCGGGCACTGCGCCGCCAGCCGGTGGATGTCACGCCGGTTTGGCTGATGCGTCAAGCGGGCCGTTATCTGCCGGAATACCGCGCCACCCGTGCCCGCGCCGGTAATTTCATGCGCCTGTGTCAGACCCCGGAACTAGCCTGTGAGGTCACGCTGCAACCGCTCGCCCGCTTCCCTCTCGACGCAGCCATTTTGTTCTCGGACATCCTGACCGTGCCGGATGCTATGGGTCTGGGGTTATCGTTTAGCGAGGGTGGAGGTCCGCAGTTCGCCCGGCCAGTGCATTCAGCGGCGGATATTAAACGATTGTTCGTACCCGATCCGGAAGTAGAACTACGTTATGTCATGGATGCCGTGCGCTTGATCCGTCAGGAATTGCGAGGTCAAGTGCCGCTGATCGGTTTTGCCGGCAGCCCGTGGACTCTGGCAACCTATATGGTCGAAGGGGGTTCCAGCAAGGATTATGTCCGGATCAAGAGCCTGCTGTATGACCAGCCGGAATCGTTGCATCGCCTGCTGGAGATCACCACCCAGTCGATCATTGCTTATCTGAATGCGCAACTGGCCTCTGGCGCTCAGGCGTTGATGGTGTTCGATACCTGGGGCGGCATTCTGACGCCACGCGCTTATCAGGAATTCTCGCTGGCCTACTTGTCACGGATTGTCGCAGGGCTGGTCCGGAAAACCGGCGATGAGCAGGCGCCTGTGATCCTGTTTACCAAGGGGGGCGGCGCCTGGCTGGAAGAGATTGCCGCGACCGGTTGCGATGCGGTGGGTATCGATTGGACCCTCAATCTCGGTGATGCCCGCCGGCGGATTGGTGACCGGGTTGCCGTGCAGGGTAATCTCGATCCTGCTGTATTGTATGCTTCGCCTGACCGTATCCGCCAGCAGGTTGCCCACGTGTTGGCTGACTTCGGTCCTGGTCCTGGCCATGTGTTCAACCTGGGGCATGGCATCCAGCCCGGCACCGACCCGGAACATGCCCGGGTCCTGGTGGAGGCGGTGCATGAACTCAGCGGACCCTATCACGCCAGCACCGGACGTTAAGCAGGATCACCGCGTGAATCGCACCACACCCCTGAAGCCACCCAGTCCCCAAATCCTGTCTTCCGGGGTTGTCGTGGTGCATTGGACGGGTGAATATTACGACTATTTACTATTGCGAGCCTACAATTACTGGGATTTTCCCAAAGGTGTGGTGGAAATTGATGAATCGCCGTTGCAAGCGGCCGTTCGTGAAGTGGAAGAGGAAACCACATTGACCGGTCTGCGGTTTCGCTGGGGTGATGTCTACCGCGAAACGCACCCCTATAATCAAGGGCGCAAGGTCGCCCGTTACTATATTGCTGAATCACCAGGCATTGAGGTTCATCTGCCGCTAAATCCTGAATTGGGCCGTCCCGAGCACAGTGAATTCCGCTGGGTTAACCGTGCCGAAGCTTGGGGCATGCTGACTCCACGGGTACGAGCGATTCTAGAATGGACCGATGGCATCATTGCCCGGCCCGTGCGGCGGTTTTGAATGGCGAATGGATGTCGGCACGGCGTATTTTCATGCCTTATTAGCGCTTAATTCGACTTTTTTGCATTCACCCGGAGGTCATCCTCGATGTCCCAAACCTATCAACCACTGATGTTTCATCATCTGGGAGCCGGCGCAGGCTATTTTCGTCCGCAGCAGCATTTGTCTGAACATGTCGCTGCCGATGATCCCGCCTTGTCGGCGATGACCGATCTTAGCCTGGTTACCGCCTATACTGCTGAATTGGATACGCCCTTGAGCAAGGCGCAGGAGACCATGGTCAAGCGTAGGGTACGCATGTTGCTGGTGCGCGATGTAGAAGGACACATTGTTGGACTGATCACCAGCCGCGACATTGAAGGTGAAAAGCCGAAGCGTATCTTGACCAAGGCGGGCGGTAGTTGGGAAGATCTGCTGGTCGCCGACATCATGACCCTGCAACCGAAGTTAGAAGTGCTACTCATGGAAGACGTTGCCAAGGCGCGGGTCGGCGATATCATTGCCACCTTGCGGCAGGTCAACCGCCAGCATGCGATGGTGGTGGACGTTCATCCTACGACCGGCCACTTGGCGGTGCGCGGTATCTTCTCGTTGTCACAGATTGGCCTGTTGCTGGGGCTGGAGATTGACCCGGCGCTGCATGCGACCACCTTTGTCGATTTGGAACATGCCGGCATTGACTATCCGATTGCCAGCGGTGATCTGTTGCCGTAGCGCAGGTTTAAACCACTGACGTTCTTAACAAGCGGTCCTGGCCAGGACAGAGCCTTTCCGGGTGATTTTCTTGCCGGTCAATGAATGACCGGCCCTGCGCTGCGATGATCTGCTGCCCCTAGAAGCTTTGCCTCTCATTGCGGAGGATACACATGTTTCAGTGTCTCCCGTAAAAAATGAGGATCAGTATCGCTGGCGATGACGGCCTGACCCAGATCGCGTAGCAGGATCAATCGCAGCCGGCCGTCCTTGACTTTCTTGTCCACCGCCATGAGCCGCAGAAAATCATCAGGCGTCAGCGCCAGAGGCGGCCGCAATGGCAAGCGCGCGCGCGCCAATAGCTGCCGGACCCGGTCTACTTGCGCCTGATCTAGCCAGCCTATCCGCGCCGACAGATCAGCCGCCATGATCATCCCCGCCGCTACGGCCTCGCCATGCAACCACTCCCCATAACCCACGCCGGTTTCAATCGCATGGCCGAAGGTATGGCCGAGATTGAGCAAGGCCCGCTCGCCGGTTTCCCGCTCATCGGCGGCGACGATTTCTGCCTTGTTCCGGCAGGATCGCTCAATGGCCTCGCTCAGCGCGGCAGCATCACGCGCCATCAGGGCTTCCAGGTTTGTCTCCAGCCATACCAGAAACGGTACATCACGAATCAATCCATACTTGATGACCTCCGCTAAACCGGCACTCAGCTCCCGATCCGGCAGAGTTGCCAGGGTATCGGTATCGGCCAGGACACACAGCGGCTGGTAAAATGCCCCAATCATGTTTTTGCCGAGCGGATGGTTAACAGCGGTCTTGCCGCCGACCGAGGAATCTACCTGGGCCAGCAGTGTTGTGGGAATCTGAATAAAATGCACACCGCGCTGATAGCAGGCCGCGGCGAAGCCAGCCATATCACCGATCACGCCACCGCCAAGCGCGATGACGGTGCAGTTGCGGTCGAAGCGATGATTCAACAGCGCGGTAAAGATCTCGTTGAGCATGTCCAGCGTCTTGTATTGTTCACCATCGGGCAAAATCACCGCTTCATGGCGCAATCCATCCAGGGCGGCGCATACGGGCTCCAGGTACAATGGGGCAACGGTGGTATTGCTGACGACCAGCGCCTGCCGTCCGGGAATGTGGGGACGAAGTAACTCGCGCTGTGTCAGCAGGCCAGGGCCTATGTGGATAGGATAGCGGCGGTCGCCAAGCTCAACGTACAGCGTTTTCATAGGGAAGGCATCTCCTGAATATGGGCAAGAACCCGTTGGGCGATGATGCGTGGCGCCTGACCATCGCTGGTGATGATGAGGTCAGCGGTATCCCGATAGAGCGGATCGCGCACGGTAAATAGCGCTTCTAGCCGAGCGCCAGGATCGGCAGTTTGCAGCAAGGGGCGATGACTGTCATGGCGGGTGCGGCGAAGTTGTTCATCAACCGAGGCATAGAGGTAAACCACAAACCCGCGCCCCGCCAGGCAGCGGCGATTGTCGGGGTCGAGCACACTGCCGCCGCCTGTGGCCAGCACGATAGCCGGGTTTTGAGTAAGTTCAGCGATAACGGCTTTCTCGCGGATACGGAATCCGGCTTCGCCTTCAAGTTCGAAGATCAGGGGGATCGTGGCGCCGGCGCGCTGCTCGATTTCCTGATCGCTGTCGAAAAAGGTCCATCGCAGCGCATGCGCTAACCGGCGGCCAATCGTGGTTTTTCCAGCGCCCATCGGGCCAATCAAGAAAATGGAAGGGGTCGTTTTACGCATGGTATTGAGCAACTGATTCTTCTAACCTCTTTTTTAACATATCTATCCGTCAGATTCTCTCTTCAGAATCATGTTTCGGAAACCATTAAACTTAGCTAATACCCCACCCTGTATTATTGAGGACGCTAATGAGCACGCATGATGACCCTCTCAATGATGCCCTGGAAGTAATTCGCGAACGCTTTCAGGGAACTCAAAATGAATTGGCGGCCCTGCTCAATGCCTGTGCTACACACGGTCAGCGGGCGGACGAGATGATGGCCGTAATAGATGCGATTCGCCAGGAAGTTCAGGAAACCCAGAAGGAACTGGCGTTCCTTCGTGAAAGCAGCGGTACTTACAATCAACGGATTGATGAATTTGGCGTGACGATGGAAACCTTCCGCCAAGAGATGCAGGGATCTTTGGACGGTTTGGAGACGCTTCACCAGGCGAGCGCTACACACAGCCAGCAGGTTGCCGGACTGGCCGCAGCACTGGATGCCGTCAGCCAGAAGCTTGAAAAAAATCAGGACGATTTGGTGTCTGTGCGTGATGTTAACGGAGTGTATGGACAGCAGATCGATAAACTGACTGTGATGGTGGATACCTTCCACCGGGAAGTTCATGACGCCCTTCGCCAGGAGATCCAGAAAACTCAAAGCGACCTCGCCACCCTGCGTGAAGCGCATCATGCGGGTCACCTGCGATCTGACGAACTTGCCGGGGCTATGGACGCTCTCCGTCAAGAACTCCAGGGCGTTCGGCAAGTGAGCGTGGACCTGGAGAAAGCACTGAGGACGCAATCCATGAAGCATCGTGAACAATTGGATGCGCATACCCGTGAACTAGCGGCGCTGACCGAGCGCTCCCGGGCGCAAACCCAGGAGATCAATGGTCATATCGACGCCCTCACCAGCCTCCACAAGCAAGAGCACGCCCAGCGGGAAACCGCGCTAGCAACCTTGGGCAAGCTGAATGAGCGGGTTAGCGCGCTCGAACAGCAATTCAACGAAGAACGGGCGCGCGGGGCTGAGGCGCTAGGCGCTGACCGGGAACGGTTGGCAGCGCTGGAGAAATGGCTGGGTGCCCAGGCTGAACAGTTTGGCAAGTTCGATCCGATTCTTCGAGAATTGCATGGCCAGATGGTCGCTTTGCATGAGCGGCTGACAGCGCTGGAAGGCATTGAAAGCGCCAGTTTTCTGGATGACCATGAGCAACGTTTGGGTGAAACCGAACGCCAGATCCAGGAGCAGACGCATGCTTTCGAGGAAATGCAGCAGACGGTGGAGCAATTGGCGTTGCGGTGGCCCGCAACGGCCCGGCTCAATAAGATCCTGATTGGCGGACTCATCTCTGCGGGTGCCGCGATTATCGTGTTGCTGGTCCTGCTCAATACCGGATGAGCCGCTTTTCCAACGGGGCATTGAGCGCTGACGGCATCCAACTGTGAGAACATGGCTACTACGATGGCGGCGCAAAGGCTATACTGGATTCGAGGTCGTCATCCAGTTCTTTAAAGCCTGAATGACGATCATTCTTCGTCAAGCAGTTTCATTCGTGGTTTTATTCACTTTAGAACATAAGAGGATTCTTTCATGGCACAGCTCAAACCTGGCGTTGTCTCTGGTAAAGATTATCTTACCTTGGTGGGCGCTGCGAAAGCAGGCGGTTATGCATTGCCAGCGGTCAATGTCTCTAGCAGCAGCACGATCAACGCCGTGCTGGAAGCCGCCGCCAAGAACCAAGCCGATGTCATCGTTCAGCTTTCCAATGGCGGGGCGCAGTTCTATGCCGGACAGGGGATGAAGGACGGGTTTAAGGCCAAGGTGTTAGGCGCGGTGTCGGCAGCAATGCATGTTCATTTGCTGGCCGAACACTATGGGGTCTGCGTGGTGCTGCATACCGATCATGCTAACAAGGGCCTGATTCCCTGGGTCGAAGCGCTGCTGGATCATGGCGAAGCGTACTTCAAGCAGCACGGTAAGCCGTTGTTCAGTTCGCACATGCTGGATCTTTCTGAAGATCCGATGGAATTCAATCTCAGCGAGTGCGCGCGGATTTTAACGCGCATGGCGCCGTTGGACATGAGCCTGGAAATTGAACTCGGCGTTACCGGTGGTGAAGAAGACGGCATCGGCGGCGAGCTTGATGAAAGCGCTGACAACTCTCATCTCTATACCCAGCCGGAAGATGTATTGCAGGCCTACGAGCGGCTGTCACCCATTGGTCATTTCTCGGTGGCCGCCTCTTTCGGCAACGTGCATGGTGTGTACAAGCCCGGCAACGTGCAATTGCGTCCGGAAATTCTCAAGAACTCACAGGCGCTCATTGAAAAGGAATGCAAGACTGCGGCGAAACCGCTCAATCTGGTGTTCCACGGCGGTTCCGGCTCGGAGAAGGCAAAGATCACTGAAGCAGTCGGGTACGGTGTGTTCAAGATGAACATCGACACCGATTTGCAATTCGCCTATTCGGAGGCGATTGGCAAGTTCGTCACCGAGAATCCCAAGGCTTTCTTGTACCAGATTGATCCAGAAACCGACAAGCCGTATAAGAAGTTCTATGATCCACGTAAGTACCTGCGCGCCGCAGAACAGAATATGGTGGCTCGCTTGAACGAAGCCTTTACCGATCTCGGCTCCAAGGGCAAGTCGCTGTGTCTGTAATCTGATGTAAAACGGGCGGACGCTTTCCAGGTCCGCCTGTTGTTCTTAGATGTTCTTTTAAGATTTTCCTTTCTTTATCATTCAGATCCATCATTCGTTAGTGGTATCGGCTCAACCGCCGTTCCAGACGCCCAAACAGCCGCGCTAATCCGAAGCACAACACAAAATACAATACCCCTACTGTTAGCCACACCTCAAACACCCGTCCGGAGGATACTGCCAGCTCAGTTCCCGTAAAGGTGAGTTCCTGGATGGAGATGAGTGAGATTAATGACGAGTCCTTAATGAGTGAGATGAACTGGCCAGCAAGCGGTGGAACCATCTTAGCGAGTGCCTGCGGCAAAACAATTTTGCTCATCGCCTGACCCGAATGCATTCCCAGCGCCCGGGCTGCTTCCCACTGGCCTTGCGGTACAGCTTCAATACCGGCACGGATGATCTCAGAGACGTAAGCGCTTTCGAACAGCGCCAGGCAGATGAGTCCGGATAGAAAATTGGGTAACAGCTCCAGCGGGCCGAATAAGAATGTCAGCCCTTTTAAAGTGCCCGGCCCGGCGTCCGCGATCCAGCTTTCTATATCCAGCAGCGGCATGAGCTGGCTGCTGATGAAGAAATAGAAGATGAAGATGAATACCAGCGGGGGAGTGTTGCGGATTAGCCCAATGTAAGTCAGGCTGAGCAGCCGCAAAAATAGGCTGTGCGCCACCCGGCACACCCCTAAAGCGCCCCCGGTTAGCGCTGCCAGCAGCCCGCCCCAAATCGCCAGCCGCACCGTCATCAGAAAGCCTTGCCCGAGCAGATTCAGCACCCAATTCCCTGAGCCGGGTTCATAACGCGCGAAATAGCTGGGAATTAACTGCCAGTTCCAATTGTAGTGAAAATGAAATTGCACCCGGTAGAGGATGTAGCTGATCAGCGCTAGAACGGCAACCAGAATGAGCAGGTCTAATTGACGGAACCGGGGCCGGCGTGGCGGCATGGTTCAATGCCCAGCGCTATGCATAGGCAGGCGGCGCTCCAGCCTGCTGATCAGCAGTGACAGGCTGGTGGTCAAGACCAGATAGAGAGCGGCGACCGTAAACCAAAGTTCAAAGGTCATGAAAGTGTCAGCGATCAGATTACGCCCCTCTGTGGTCAGATCGGCGACTGCGATGACGCTGACCAAGGCAGAATGTTTAATCAGCGACACGGCCAGTCCGGTCAGCGGTGGTAGCACCAGGCGGATGGCTTGGGGCAGGATCACCAAGCGGTGAATAGCGTGGGACGGCAAGCCGAGCGAGCGGGCGGCTTCCCACTGGCCCTTGGGAATGGCCTCGATGCCGGCACGGAAGATTTCTGCTGCAAAGGCGCCTTCGAAAATGGCCAGCGCCAATATCGCTGCCACGAAGCGGTCCAGATCCAGGATCGGCGCCAGAATGAAGTAAACCAGATAGATCTGCACCAGCAGTGGGGTATTACGGACGATTTCGACATAGACCCGAGTTATCGCGTGGGCTGCCCAAGACGACGAACGCTGTAGCAGCGCCGCCGTCAGGCCGAAAATCAGGGTCAGCAGTAAACTCCAACCGGTCAACTCCAGCGTCACACCCAGCCCGCGTAACAGCGGGCCAGAGTAAAATACACCATCCTCGATATGATAAAGGTATTGCGGAATCCGGTACCATTGCCAGTTATAGTGCAGGGTGCCAGCGCCTTCGACGATGATCCAGCCCAACCCCAGCAATACAATCAGGAATGCCAGCGTATCAAATGCCCAGCGCCAGTGGCGTCGACGCTGACGCAAACGGGAAGTGATGGTTTGATTCATGGCCCGCAAGCATAGCGGCCCTGATGGCCAATGTCATGGCTATTGGCCAGCGCGGCTCTAACTTCTATGAGACTAACCGGCATCTCACCATAGGTTCTGCCCGGTCTTCGGGTGGCTATGATTCTATTTTTCTTGTGAATCTCTAGGGTGTCTCTTGATTCCCGCTTGCTACGCGCATCCACAGGCCGGACATTGCGGCCAGCGTCGAACATGCATCGTCCGCCACTCCATGCGCGCGGCATCCAGTAATAACAAGCGCCCTTCCAGTGGTTCGCCCAGATGTGTCAATACCTTGATCGCTTCAGTGGCCTGAAGGCTGCCGATAATCCCAACCACTGGAGCCAGGATGCCGGTCTGTGCGCAGGTTTCGGGAGGCATCTCAGCCTCACGGTACAAACAACGGTAACAGGCGCCTTCGCCGCCGGGCCGCCAAACCAGCACTTGTCCCTCCAACCGGATCGCTGCGCCGGTCACCAGCGGCGTTCCGGCCTTGACACAGGCAGCGTTAATCGCCAGCCGGGCCGGTAAATTGTCACAAGCATCTATCACTACATCCGCTTGCCGGACGTGCGCCAGTAATTCCGCTTCATCCAGCGCCTGTGGAATGGCCACCACTTCAACGAGGGGATTGAGCGCCAGCAGCGTGTCCCGCGCTGACGCGGCCTTGGGCCGGCCAAGATCGGCGGTGCGATGAATGATCTGCCGTTGCAGGTTGGACAGGTCGACTGTGTCGAAATCGACCAAGGTCAGCCGGCCTACTCCCGCAGCGGCCAGGTACATGGCGGCTGGCGAGCCGAGTCCGCCTAGACCGATGATCAGCGCATGGGATTTGCGCAGTTGTTCCTGACCCTCAATATCGAATGCCGGCAGCAGAATTTGCCGGCTGTAGCGCAAAAGTTCCTGATCGGTCATTGGATGGCATTCAAAGCATGTGAACAGCCGTTGGGTAAGATTTGATTGTAGTGAGTCCTATCGTGAATTGAATCCCGTTATCATCGGCCAACTGGTAAACTTGGCGCCATGCTTACTCTCCGTCAACTCTCCCTGCAACGCGGTGGCAAGCCGCTGTTCGATAATGTGTCGCTGACCGTGTATCCCGGCTGGAAAGTTGGGGTGACTGGCGCCAATGGCAGCGGCAAATCCACGCTGTTCGCCCTGCTGCGCGATGAATTGCATCCTGATGCCGGCGATCTCGATGTGCCGCCGGGCTGGACACTGGCCCACGTTGCCCAGGAAACCCCGGCATTGCCAGTGCCGGCGCTGGAATTCGTGCTGGACGGCGACGCCGAGCTGCGCCAGATCGAAAGCGGCTTGCAAGCCGCTGAGGCGGCTCACGACGGCACGCGGCAGGCGGAATTGCACGCCCGCTTCGACAGCATCGGGGGCTACAGCGCCCGCGCCCGCGCCGGTAAGCTGATGGCCGGGCTAGGCTTTGCCGCCCGTCAGTTGGAACGGCCGGTCGCCGAATTCTCCGGCGGCTGGCGGGTACGACTGAATCTGGCTCAGGCGCTGATGTGCCGCTCCGACCTGCTGTTGCTGGACGAGCCGACCAACCATCTCGATCTCGACGCCGTGCTGTGGCTGGAACAATGGCTGCGCGCCTATCCGGGCACCCTGCTGCTGATCTCCCACGATCGCGACGTGCTGGATAACGTGGCCGATCATATCGTCCACATCGACCAGCAGCGTATCACGCTCTACACCGGGAACTACGCCGCCTTCGAGGACCAGCGCGCGGCGCAGCTGGCCTTGCAGCAATCGGCCTATGAGAAGCAGCAGCGGGAAATCGCCCATCTGGAAAGTTTCATCACCCGCTTTCGCGCCAAGGCCACCAAAGCCCGGCAAGCCCAGAGCCGCATCAAGGCGCTGGAGCGGATGGAGCGCATCGCTGCCGCTCATGTGGATTCTCCGTTCTCATTTGGGTTCGCCGGACCGGAACGCTTACCCAATCCGCTGCTGGCGGTCGAGAAAGCCGCGGCGGGCTACGGTGAGCGCACGATATTGAGCAACGTCAATTTGGTTATCGGTTCCGGGGCGCGGCTGGGTTTGCTCGGCCCGAACGGCGCGGGTAAATCGACCTTGATCAAGCTGCTGGCTGGTTTGCTGCCGCCGTTGGCCGGGCAGATCGAAACCGGGCAGGGTCTCGCCATCGGCTATTTTGCCCAGCATCAGTTGGAGCAACTGCGGCCCGATTGGAGCGCGCTGCGGCACCTGCAAAAGCTGGACGAACGCGCCAGCGAGCAGGCGTTGCGCAATTTTATCGGTGGCTTCGGTTTCAACGGCGACCGGGCGCTGGAGCCGGTGGCGCCCTTCTCCGGCGGGGAAAAGGCCCGGCTGGCGCTGGCGCTGCTGATCTGGCAGCGGCCTAATCTATTGCTGCTGGACGAACCGACCAACCATCTCGATTTGGATATGCGCCATGCCCTGACCCTGGCCTTGCAGGATTATCAGGGCGCGCTGATCGTGGTTTCGCACGACCGGCATTTATTGCGCACCGTCACCGACGAGTTTCTACTGGTGGCGGAAGGCCGGGCGCAGCCGTTCGACGGCGATCTGGACGATTACCGCAACTGGCTGAACGAACAGCAGCGGGCCGCCAGCCGGGACGCCGCGCCACGCGCCACCGGCAATGGCGGCAACGCCGCTGAACGCCGCGAGCAGAAGCGGCAGGCGGCGGAACGCCGCCAGCAGACGGCGGTCAAGCGCAAGCCGCTGGAACAGCGCGTCAAAAAGCTGGAACAGCGGATGGAACAGTTGCATGCTGAACAAACCCGTTTGCACGATGAGTTGTTGGATTCGGCGCTGTATGAAGATGCTAACAAAAACCGGCTAAAGGAGTTGCTGTTGCGCAAGGCGCAGGTGGATAAGGAACTGGAGGAAATCGAAAGCGCATGGTTGGAAGCCCATGAGGCGTTGGAGACGTTGGCGCGTGAGGAGTGATCGATGATTGATCTCGTCTGTTCAGAGACCCAATATATACACATTGGGAGGTGTATATGCGCACTAATATCGTACTCAATGACGACCTTATCAACGAAGCCATGCAGTTGGCCAAGGTTAAGACCAAACGGGAAGCAGTAGACATCGCCCTACGGCGGTTTGTGGCAAGCCAGAAACAGCGCCAGATTCTTGAATTGGCCGGTCAGGAACTCATCGATCCTGATTATGATTACAAGGCGGCTCGTGCCGGCGATGATTCTCGTTGACACATCGGTGTGGATCAGTCTGCTACGGAACGCTGACCGGCCAGCAGTCCATCATTTGAAACGGATTCTGGATTCGGAAACGACCGTCGCTCTGACGCCGCTGATTCTTCAGGAAATCCTGCAAGGTGCCAGTTCCGATGCTCATTTCGCCACGCTGCAACGGTATTTTGCCGACCTTCCTTTACTCGCATCCAGCGACTTGGCCGCAACGCATATCGCCGCTGCCCACCTTTATTGTCGTTGCCGCTGGGCGGGCGTGACTCCGCGCAGTTCAAACGATTGTCTGATCGCGCGCCAAGCCGTCGAGCATGACATGGTGTTGCTGCACGATGACCACGATTTCGAAGCGATTGCCCGAGTGGAACCGCGTCTTCAACTGTTCATCGGCTGAAAACCAACATCACGCACCGGGTTGATTATGGGTTTTGAGCCAAGCTGCGGTTTCTGGATCATCTTTCCAGCCCTCTACCAACGCATCCACTGCTGCCTGCCGCACATACACACATTCTTCGGACTGTGCGCAAGCTTTGAGCCAAGGTAGAGTGTCAGGATCATCTTTCCAACCCCATACCAGTGCTCCTACCACTTCGAAATACTCGAGCCAAAACCCTTCCTTAGACTGGCCACGGGTTTTAAGCAAAGGCAAAGTATCAGGATCATCCTTCCAAAACTCCACTAGCGCTCTCATCGCCACCAGCCGAACAGCATAATAATAATCAAACTGTGCTCGATCTTTGAGCAAGGGCAGGATAATAGGATCATACTTCCAGCCCCCTACAAGCGCTTCCAACGCTGTTAGCCGCACTTCCCTGTCCTCTTCCAATTGAACGCGAGAGCTGAGTAAATCGCGTGTCTCCAAATCCTCATGCCAAATGCTAGTTCTTAATCTAACCGCCTGAGTGCGAATTAAACGAATCTTGTTAGCCTCTTCATCCCAAGGTTCGTAGGAATAATGGAGGTCAAACTGGACGAGTTCGGTAAGTCGTTGTTTCACCGTATTTGCCACACCACCCAGATCCGAACCTTTCCGTACCTCGCCCACGCAGCGGGCCGTCAGAAAAATATGTTGGCAAGTCTGCTCCGGGTCTGGTTGCACCAGCAGGAATTCCAGAATGCTCGCTAGCGCCTTCGGATGAATCATCCCCGCTACCAGACACAACACTTCATGCCAGGTCTCGTCCGTCCAGTGCGGGCCAAACACTTGCGTTTTGAGATCTTCCTCGTTGATGCTCTTCTCGTGTTCGAAGCGCACGCGCAGATCGTCAGCGTAAAAATATTCCAGAAAAGTCCGGTGGACAAAGGCATAAGAATCACCTCCCGCAAAGCACAGAATGAAGTTGCGCTCGCGCAAGTGGCGGATCAGCGCGCGGGCCACGGCGCGCGGATTGCCTTTCACCAGCGGTTTCACTGTCTCCTCGATGATGGCTTCCAAGCGGTCGGTGGCAATCAAATTACCTAGCGGTCCGTTCGCACCGATTTGCATGGCGCGGGCAAGCTGGCGAAGTATGTCTTGCTTTTCCCGTAGGCCAATAGCACCAGCGTCTTGGGCAAGATCTGGGTCAGCTCGCAGGGTTTTCTCTACTTCCCATTGAAATAACAGCAAACGAGAGCATTGCTCATAGAGGTCAGCACGACTGCGTGGTAAATCCTGATTCCGGTTAAGAATCGCCATCATGGTAAGCAAAAGCGGATTGCCCGCCAGCTCGCGGATGGGTCGCGAATCCGCGATGGCGCGGGTCAGGCGGGCGTGTTTTTCGTTGCGCTCGGCACTCTCGGTAGAGCGATAAGTATCACGATGCCACTTGTCCAGGAAAACGGCAATTTGTTCGTCGTCCAGTTCCTGGAGCATGAAGTGACGAAAGCCAGCACTACGGAAACTCTCGCCTTTGTAACCGATCACCCGCGAAGTTATGACGATCCGGGCACGGGGAAAATCGTTCGTGAAACGTTGAATGATGTTCACGATCTCCTCGCGTAGCACGGGATCGAAAGCTTCATCCAGTCCATCGAAGAACACCCTTACGCGACCCGATTCCAGCAGTTCGCGAAGTCCATGCGAATCCAGTTGACAAAGCGCCAGCGGACTCTGCTGGAAGAAATCGAGAAAGCCGTTGATGTGATCACGCTCGCGGGCTTGCGCGTAGGCACGCAATTCGATCAATAATGGCAAATCCAAACTCCGCCTTTCGAGTTCGGGTTGATCGGCCCAACGCAACGCCAGCGCTTGAAGCAGGCAAGACTTGCCAGAGCCGGGATCGCCCAGGATGACCACCTGCGGCAAACTGGGGTCATCCACCAGTTCCAGAACATTGCGGGATGTTTGTTCGAGGTAGCGGCGACGCAGTTCCTGGATATCCTCGGGCTGGAATTTGCCGCTTTCGATATAACCTTCTTCGCGCAAGCGATGCAGGTGTTCCTTGGGCAGTTCCAGCACTTGCGGCAAATATTCCTGGCACTCGCGGACGTGCTGCGGCACGAACACCCGCCAAAGCTCCAACTCACGGTAATAACAGCCGGTGGCGTCGAGGGATTCCAGTTTAAGCTTGGCGTAACGGTCGCGCACCGCTTTGGCGTAACCGGCGAGATTGAGGGGCGGCGGCTTTGGCGGTGGCCCGTGCGGATGGCTGGGCGTCACAGAGGGGGCCAGACTGCGCAGAAAAGGCAGCAAATCTTCGTGCTTCGCCCCAAACACGATGGGATAAAGCCACGGGGCCGTTTTCTGAAGCTTCACGAATTTGGTTTTTTCGCTCTGCCGGCATAGGACAAAATGCCGTGCGGTGGAATTCTTGAGCGCCTCGTATCCCCATTCGATCAGCCGGCTGAAATTCGGGTCTTGGAAGGTACCGCCGCAACCCACGAACAGCAGCGTGCGTCCCAGTGTGAACAGTTGCAAAACTGCCTGAGTGTGCGGATCGTTAGCGACCTTGGCGTAGGACGATAGTCCGAGAATGACGGACTCTGGCTCATCAAAGTAGCCATGAAGATGAATGACCGCATCGTGACCGTCACGAAGAACATCCTCAATCTTGCTGCGGTCTTGCCAAGTGATCGGTTGGCGACTCGTAACGGCTTCGATCAAACGGTCGTAATTTAGGGTCGCCAGCACCACCGGCCAACTTGCCAGTATCTGGATAATGCCCGGCTGCGTGGGTGCAAGCTTGCCGACCGAGTCTTTCAGCCAGCGCCGGAACGCGCCGGGTCTTTTATCATGCAGACGTTTTGTGATGAGTTCAGCGGCGGTAATGAGAAAATCTGTTTCACCTACTTTGATCTGCCCTAAAACAGATCGGGCTTCTTTCGCATTCAAAGCGCTTTCAGTGTGCTGGCAAAAATCCACGCCGTGCTTCAGCAGCCCCGTCCAAGTCGCAACTGGGAAGCTGCCTACCTGCTGATTCTCACAGGTGGCAACCGATATCCCGGTACCTGCTACCACGACCACCTGTCCGTGGGAAATATGTTGCTTGAGGTCATCAACAAGCGTCTTCTGATTCATGAGGCTCATGATGTGTTTCCATGGGTCGTATTTGGCTATCAATGTCATGATACAGGGTGAACCATCATCAAGGCTATTGCACCATAACGACGTCTGTATCTTCTCTCTGCTCCTAGTCAATTTTCTGAAAATGTTATACCGGACTGAACTGGGTTTTCCCCTTTGA
>DDST01000169.1 GCA_002343485.1 Proteobacteria bacterium UBA2383 | reverse complement strand
CATCGCTTATTGGCGGATCGGCAAACGCCTGCTGACAGAAAATCTGACCGATGGCCGGGGTGAGTACGGCCAGCAGATTCTTGCATCACTGGCGCAACAATTGGAGCGGGATTACGGCAAGGGTTTCAGCTATTCAGCCCTGACCCGGATGGCGAGATTTGCCGAGTTGTTCCCGGATGAGCGAATTCTTGTATCGCTGATACAAGAATTGACCTGGACGCATTTCATCGCACTGCTACCGCTGAAAGACCCACTTGCCCGCGAGTTCTACGCCGAGATGTGCCGCGTGGAACACTGGAGCGTTCGCACCTTACGGCAAAAGATCGGCGGCATGCTCTTCGAGCGTACTGCCCTGTCGAAGAACAGTCCGGAAGTCGTCCGTCAGGAACTGGCCACTTTGCGCGATGGGCGAATGACGCCGGATATGGTGTTCCGTGACCCCTACCTGCTCGACTTCCTTGGCTTGTCTGGTGCGTACAGCGAAAAAGACCTCGAAGCCGCCATTCTTCGTGAAATGGAATCCTTCCTGCTCGAAATGGGCAATGGCTTCTGTTTCGTTGAGCGCCAGAAGCGCATGAGCGTCGGTGGGGACGACTTCTATCTTGACCTTCTGTTCTATCACCGCCATCTGCGCCGTCTGGTGGCCATCGAACTGAAGCTGGAGAAATTCCAGCCCAGCCACAAGGGCCAGATGGAGCTTTACCTGCGCTGGCTGGACAAGCATGAACGCGCAGCGGGGGAAGATCCGCCTATCGGCCTGATCCTGTGCGCTAGTGCCGATGCCGAACAGGTTGAACTCCTGCAACTGGATGAGGCATCCATTCGGGTAGCTGAATACCTTGTTGAACTACCCCCGGTGGCGGTGCTGCGGGAACGCCTGCATCGTGCCATCGAGCATGCTCGGGAGCGTACTGCATTGGGTGCTCCGGAAGGAGATCAGGCATGAGCCACTACAAGCCTTACCCGGCCTATCGGGATTCCGGCGTGGAATGGATTGGGCAGGTGCCGGAACATTGGGAAATCGCTCGAATCAAGCGCCGCGCATCAATCAGAACGGAACGACGTAGCGATGTGCCTGCCGATGCTATTTATGTTGGGCTTGAAGACGTTGAGGCCGAATCCGGCCAATACAAGCCAACAAGCGGCAATTCTCGGCAAACCGAGGATTCAACGGTCGGCATTTTCTATGAGCAGGACGTTCTGTACGGCAAGTTGCGCCCCTATCTGCGAAAAGCCATCGTTGCTGAGATGGATGGTGCATGCTCAACTGAATTTCTGGTTCTGAAAACGGGCAATACGCTTCCGCACTGGCTTCAGCAATGGCTGCTGACCCCTGATGTAACACAGCAAATTGAGGCCGGGTGCGAAGGTGCCAAGATGCCACGGGCCGACTGGGAGCATGTTGGTTCTATTGAGATGCCAACCGCTTCCCATGAAGAGCAAATTCAGGTTATTTCCGCCGTCGACCGCGAAACCGCCCGCATCGACGCCCTGATCACCAAGAAAACCCGCTTCATCGAACTCCTGAAGGAAAAGCGCCAGGCGCTCATCACGCACGCGGTTACGAAGGGGCTTGATCCTGATGTGAAGATGAAGGATTCGGGCGCGAAATGGTTAGGAGACATTCCAGAGCATTGGGACTTTGTGCCCAGCAATAGTCTTTTCCCGGAAAGCAAAGAACGAGCGTGGACGGAGGATGAACACCTCTCGGCAACCCAGAAATACGGCGTAATTCCGCTGGCAGAATATGAACGCTTAGAGGAACGCCAAGTAACGCATGCAGTGAAAAATCTTGATCAACGTAAGCATGCCGAAGTCGGTGATTTCGTCATCAGCATGCGGAGTTTTGAGGGAGGGATTGAGCGGGTTAAGGCTCGTGGATGCGTTCGGTCTTCGTATGTTGTGCTTAAAGCCTGCGAGAACGCACACATTGGCTTTTTTACCTACCTGTTCAAATCGGGCGCATACATTCAAGGTCTTCAGGCAACGGCGACATTCATCAGGGATGGCCAAGACCTCAGCTACAACAATTTCCGCCAAGTGAAACTGCCCCGTCCAAGTCTCGCTGAGCAAAAGTCGATTGCCGATTTTCTCGATAAATCAGTAAGCAGAATCGATGGGCTTACCGAAAAAACCCAGCGCAGCATCAATCTCCTCAAAGAGCGCCGCGCTGCCTTCATTACCGCTGCCGTCACCGGCCAAATCGACCTCCGGGAGATCGTATGAGCGACACCGCACACCAAGAAAAGCATTTCGAGAACTACATCGTTTCCAGGCTGGAGGCGCAAGGCTGGAAGGTTGGCGAAACCGCCAAATACGATACCGAACGGGCGTTGTACGCCGAGGACTTGATTGCCTGGCTGGAAGCCTCCGGCCAGGGCGAGAAGTGGGCCAAGCTCAAGAAGGACAACGGCGACCGTGCACTTGAAGTGCTGATGGATCGGTTGGCCAAGGCGCTGGAGACGCACGGCACGGTTCAGGTGCTACGCCAAGGCTTCTCCATTGCCGGGTGTGGTCACATCGATCTCTCGGAAGCCGCGCCGGAAGACAAGCGTAACGTCGACGTGCTGAAGCGCTATGCCGCCAATATCCTGCGCGTGGTGCCGCAGCTTCAGTACCATCCTTCGCGCAAGCTGGCGATTGATCTGGTGCTGTTCATCAACGGTATTCCGGTGGCCACCGTCGAACTCAAGACCGACTTTACCCAGTCGGCAGAAGCGGCCATGGATCAGTACCGTACCGACCGGCTGCCCTACGATCCCAAGACCAAGCGCCGCGAGCCGCTGCTGACCTTCAAGCGGGGCGCTGTCGTCCACTTCGCCATGTCGGATTCCGAAATCCAGATGGCGACCAAGCTCGATGGCGACAACACCTTCTTCCTGCCCTTCAACAAGGGCAATGACGGCCATGCAGGCAACCCGGAAGGCGAGTTGAAGGCCGATGGCACCCGTGAATACCCGGTAGCCTACTTCTGGGAGGCTGTCTGCCAGCAGGATGCGTGGCTGCGCGTCTTCCACAGCTTCGTCTATGTCGAGAAAAAGGATGTCGTCGACCTGAAGGGCAACTGGTCGAAGAAGGAAACGCTGATCTTCCCGCGCTTCCACCAATGGTCTGCGGTCAATGAAATGATCGCCGATGCCAAGCAGAACGGCCCCGGCATGGTCTATCTGGCCGACCACAGCGCTGGTTCCGGCAAGACCAGCACGATTTCCTGGACAGCCCATGATCTCGTAAAGTTGCGCAGTGATAACGGCGATTCGATCTTCAGCAGCGTCATCATTGTCACTGACCGGAACGTGCTGGACGGCCAGCTTCAGGATGCCGTGAAGCAGATCGACCATCAGTTCGGCGTGATTGCCGCGATCGACCGCCAGAAGTCCTCGAAGTCGAAGAGTCAGCAGTTGGCGGATGCGCTTCTGGCGGAAACGCCGATCATCGTTGTGACCATCCAGACCTTCCCGTATGCGATGGAAGCCATCGTGACGGACAAGACCCTCAAGGGGAAGAATTTCGCGGTCATCATCGACGAAGCGCACAACTCCCAGACCGGCACCACGGCAGCGAAGCTCCAGACGGCGCTGGCCATGAGTGGCCAGGGCAAGATGGCCTCGCTGACCGTAGAGGAACTGCTGGAGCAGCTTCAGAAGTCGCGTGCCCGTCCAGACAACATCAGCTACTTCGCCTTCACCGGCACGCCCAAGCATTCGACGTTGATGCTGTTTGGCCGCGTTCCTGATCCATCGCGGAAGCCTTCCAAGGATAACCTGCCGCAAGCTTTCCACCGCTATCCAATGCGCCAAGCTATTGAGGAAGGGTTCATCCTGGATGTTCTGAAGGGCTACGTGCCCTACAAGACCGCCTTCAACCTCGCCAAGCAGATTGAGGACAACAAGCGCGTCAGCGGCAAAGCTGCCAAGCGAGCCTTGGCGCAATGGATGTCGCTGCACCCGACCAACGTCACGCAGAAGGTGCAGTTCATCATCGAGCACTTNNCGTGCTGCCGCGATCCGTTACAAGAAGGCGTTTGACCGCTACATCGCCCAGCACGCCGAATACAGCTACATCCATTCCCTGATTGCCTTCTCGGGCAAGATGACCGGCAAACAGGTGATGCATGGCGACGATGAGCAATTCAAGGATGATGTCTTCATCGTCGATGAGAACGAGGAATTCACCGAGGACAGCATGAACCCGGAGGTGAAGGGGCAGGATTTGCGCCTGGCCTTTGATCGTCCGGAGTATCGCGTCATGCTGGTGGCCGACAAGTTTCAGACCGGTTTCGACCAGCCTAAACTGGTGGCCCAGTACATCGACAAGAAGATCGCCAACGATGTCGAAATCGTTCAGACCTTCTCCCGCCTCAACCGGATGGCACCGGGCAAGGATGAAGTCTTCATCATCGACTTCGTGAATGATCCGGAGAACGTTCGTCGGGCCTTTGCCATGTACGACGACGGGGCTCAAATCGAGGATGCTCAAAACCCTAACGTGATCTACGAGATCCAGGAGCAGCTTGACGGCCAAGGCTTGTATGAAGCCTCCGACCTGGAAGCCTTCAAGGAAGCCCGTTTCAAGACCATCCGTGACATCACGCATGCGCAGGAGCCGCAGCACAAAGCGCTTTACACCGCGACGGAAGGACCGACCCGGCTGTTCAATCAACGCCTGAAGATGCTCCGTGAAGCCATTGCAACTTGGGAGGCGGCGTTCGACAAGGCGCACAGCCAGGGCGATCAGGCAGGCATGAAGTCGGCTGACCATCACCGGCAGGAGCATGCAGAGCAAATCAAGACGCTGATGGCCTTCAAGGCGGGCCTTGGCCGCTTCTGCCGCACCTATGCCTATGTTGCCCAGTTGATCGATTTCGCCGATCCAGCACTTGAGAACTTCGCTGCTTTTGCCAAGTTGCTGCAAAAGCGTCTTTCAGGCGAAACGCCCGAGAGCGTGGATTTGAAGGGCTTGGTGCTGACCGGCTTTGACATCAAGGGCAAAGAAGATCCTCCTGGCGAAGAAGGCGATTCCCCTGTGCTCAAGCCCATTGGGCCGGGTGGTGGCGGTGCGGGCGACACCCCGCGCTTCCTGACTGAGATTATCGACAAGCTCAACCATCTGTTTGGTGAAGCCACACCATTGAGCGATCAGGTGGCCTTCGTCAATCAGATTGCCGCCATTGCTCGCGAAAACGATGTGGTGATGGCTCAGGTTGAAAGCAATACGCGGGATCAGGCCATGAAGGGCAACCTGCCAGGAGCTGTCCAGCAAGGCGTGGTTCGCGCACTGACCAGCCATCAGAAACTTGCCACGCTCGTATTGAAGTCTGATCGGCAAGCCATGTCGGCGCTAACCGATGTGATTTACGAACTGATCAGCCAGCAGCGGAACATCGACGTGGACAATCAGGATGTTTGATCTACTAAGACTGCCGGGCATCAAGCCAGTCGATCTGCGGACAGGCAACAACAGAATCACCATTGTTGCCGAGGCCGTCGATGACAACGTGCCCGCATGCGATGGGTGCGGAAAGCCAATGTATCGGCACGGCAAGCGCAAGAACATATTTGCCGATACGCCGATGGAAATGCAGCCCGTTCGGCTGGAAGTGGAACGGCCCCGCTACCGCTGCGACGTATGCAAGTGCATGGTGGTGCCGGAACTGGGATTCCTTGACGAACGCCGCCGAGCCACGAAGCGTCTAGTTGATGCTGTTCGTGAGCGTTGCCTAGGTACGACATTCCACGACATGGCGGACCATACCGGGTTATCGGTGAACTCGGTCAAGAACATCGCACTGGACATGATTGCAGAGCTTGATCGCACTGTCTGCTACGAAACCCCTGTCATTCTTGGAATCGACGAGGTGAACCTTGCTGGCGACATGCGCTGCGTCCTCACCAATCTGGCAACCAATAATGTGTTCAACATGCTGCCCCAGCGGACACAGGATCATTTGAAACCATTCTTCAAGGACATGCGCGACCGGGAGCGCGTGGAATGGGTCTGTACCGACATGTGGCGGCCATTCAAGCGTTCGTTCGCCCAATACTTGCCCAACGCAAAACTGGTGATCGACAAATTCCATGTGCTCAAAGCTGCTTCCGAGGCACTTGAGACCGAGCGTAAAATTTTCCAGTCTCAACTAACCAAAAACGAGCGCATCCACGTCAAGAAGTCCATTCGCTGGATCACGTTGAAACGCCCAAAGAATCTGAGTCTCGAAGAACAGGAAGCATTGCTTGAGGTACGGCGATCCCTGCCAGCTATTGCGCATGCCTACGACCTCAAGGAGATGTTTTACCGAATTTACGACGATCCAGATGCCGAATCTGCGAAGCATGCCTTCGAGGCGTGGGAGAACGCTTTGCCAGACCAAGGGCTGGAGGACTTCAAGAAGCTTGCAAAGACGGTTCGTAATCACTACGACGACATCTTTATGTACTGGAACTCGCCAGTGCGGATCACCAATGCCTACACGGAATGCCTGAATGGACTGACCAAGATCGCCAACAGGATGGGGCGCGGGTACAGCTACGATATCATCCGGGCGAAGGTGCTGTATGCAAAGTACGCTCGCAAGGTCGGTAGTGGCGTCAGGGTTGCGTCCATATCGGGCATCCAGCAGACGGTAGAGTATGGCCCGCACATTCCGACTTTGGTCGAGAGCGCCGAGGCCGGTGAGATGGATTGAAAAGGCAATTTCCAACCAAAAGTGGTTTTAGCCAACACAGCTTTTCGTGGCCCGTTTCAACCAAACCGTGCCTTACCCGAAACGAGTTTCCAACCATCAAAAATCAGGTTTCCAACCCTAGATTGCACTTAACCCAAATTTTGCCCTGCCCTACTGCGCCGAGGCGAAACGTTT
>DDST01000073.1:655-47510 GCA_002343485.1 Proteobacteria bacterium UBA2383 | reverse complement strand
CCCTCACGACCCCTGACCTGTTCCACCGCTACCAGAACACCTTTTTGTCTATCTTTAGGTGAATACTCTCTCAAAGATTACTCTGAAAATTATAAATTTCATAAAGTTATTTATTTTGATGAAAACTGCAAATCGCTCCAAAAACTGCCCGAAGCATTGCTAAGACGATACTTAACAATATTAGGTTGCCTGGAATTTTAAGAGTTTATTGTGTTTGCTTAGAATTCATAATTGCCGGGATCGGATTAACAGCCACAATCGATCGACGCGCCTGACCTTGAGCACGAACGTATAGGATCGCTCCCAGAAACCACAGAGCAGTGAATCCAATCTCCAACCAGGATAGCCAAGGCCGCGACATGGGGCCTGCAGCGTAGAAAATCCCGACTGTAAAATAGAATAGCGCCAGAAATGTAGTCCAGGCGCAGGTATAAGAACGGCCATGCAGCAAACCACGCAGAGGCAATAGCAATGGCCCAACCAATATTAGCAATACTAGCGCGACTGGCAAGCGATGTGGAGGTTCCAGCCAGGCGAACCATAACAACAGCAATCCAAACAGGCCAAAATAGCCAGTTAAAGCAACAGCGAGCCAGAACCGGCTCATACACCTCCCCTCTCTAAACGCCACGCTACTTCCGCCAATCGCCGGCCCAGCGCCCGGCCTAATTGTTTCTCTTCATTTTTAAGGACTGCGGAAGATTCAGCTCCTGACCAATGGCTCGGACCGTAGGGTGTACCTCCACTGTGCGTTTCATGCAGCACTCTCTCGGTGAACGGTAAGCCTACCAGCAACATTCCATGATGCAGCAACGGCAGCATCATGGTCAGTAGTGTGGATTCATGTCCACCGTGCAGGGTCGAAGCTGAAGTAAACACTGCTGCTGGCTTCCCCGAAAGCGTGCCAGCCAACCAAAGCCCGCCCGTGGTATCCAGAAAGTGCTTGAGTGGCGCGGCCATGTTGCCAAATCGGGTCGGGCTGCCTAAAGCTATTCCCGCGCATTCCTTGAGATCGTTTAGACAGGCGTAGGGGGGGCCAGATGCTGGAATATCGTCCTCAAGTGTCTCACAAACCGCCGAAATTGCCGGTACGGTGCGTAATCGCGATGTCATCTTCGGAATTTCCTCCACGCCTCGGGAGATTTGCCGCGCCATTTCGGCAGTTCCCCCAGTACGGCTATAGTACAGCACTAGAATTTCTGCCATCTTTTCCGCTCTCCTGTCTAGGTTTGGAAACATCATCCAATCACTGCCATTTCGTTACTGGTTCTTCAGATTACATTCATGCCGAACTGGCTTGACGGTTTCAGTAGCCGGTGCTAGTTTAGTTAAATAAACCATCATTGCTTTCTCTATCATTAACTTCTTATGCAGCAGCCACGCTGAATTATCAAGGCATTGATTACTCAATTTACGCGATTCGCCGTCGCGATCCTAGCGTTGGCTGCTTGCGCGACGGCACCCGTGCAAGAAATGAGCGACGCTCGCCAGGCCATTCGCTCTGCAGAGGCAGTGGGTGCCCTCCAGCGCTCGCCCCAAACCCTGATGGAAGCTCAACACTTGCTGCGAGAAGCGCAAACCCATTTGGAAAGCGGTGCTTATGAGGATGCTCGCCAGTATGCGCTGGACGCCCGCCGACAAGCCATCAAGGCGCGGGAAATGGCGTTACGGAAAAACAATACATTCGACTCCAATCAGACTCCTTGACTAATCGGCTGTTTTTTCTAAATCCGGCTCGGGATGTCCATTGAAATGCTCTCTATGTACTGTTACCAGCCCTACCGGTGCATTTCTGGCTGGGTTTTCATCCTGATCTTGCTGATAGCCGTGTCTCTTGCTAACGCTCAGAGACCGGCTTTTACTCTACCCGGCTTGGATCAGCAACTGGTACGTTTGACGGACTTTCGGGGACGATGGGCCGTCGTCAATTTCTGGGCAACCTGGTGCACACCTTGCTTGATGGAAATGCCAGAACTGCAGGCATTCTATAACGCCAACCATGACTATGCCGTAGTCATTGGCGTTAATTTCGAGGAACTGGAATTCGCCAAGATTCGTCAGTTTACCAAAGATTTATCTATAACCTTTCCTATCGTGCTGAGCGGTGATCAACCAATATCGGGTTTTGATCTGAAAGGATTGCCGACAACTTTCCTGATTTCTCCTAAAGGCGAATTGGCCGACATCCATTTGGGGACAGTGAGCGCTGCCATGTTGAAACAACGCATCATTGAATTGGAAAAAACCAGCGGCCTGTCTCGCTAGGCTTAGCTAACTAAGTTTTAGAATGTTACATTCTGTAATGTGACATTTGCCAGAGTACTCAACTCAATATAAGGGGAAAGATATTAATGGCATACTATTTGCTTAATATTCTTTAATTCATGAATACAACTCAATAGTATGTTAATTTAAGGTCAAACCTATGCAACCCCATATCGTTCGGAACTTCCTGCTCGGTTGTTGCTGTGGGCTGACGGTGCCGGCGTTTGTTATAGCGGATCCCGCCTTACAATCACTTGATGACATTCAGCGTACTGCTCACGCTTTTTTGACGGCGCAACATCGCGACCGTAAAGAACTCCCGAAAATCCGGCTCCAATCTCTTGATCGCCGCCTGCGGCTACCTAAATGTCAAACAGCGCTGGAAGCCTTTCTGCCTAGTGGCGCCCGCACCGCTGGCAATACCTCGGTCGGCGTGCGCTGTCCTGATGCTAAACCCTGGAGCATCTATCTCAGCGCCAATGTTCGAATTTACGACCAAGTACTAATCGCCAGACGCTTTCTGCGCCGGGGAACTATTCTTAGTGCCGCCGACGTTCAGTTTGAACGCCGCGAACTTTCTACCTTGCCCGGTGGTTATGAAACTGACCCCCAACAATTGATCGGTCGGCAATTACAACACGCGCTAATGATAGGTAAGGTGATCTCACCTCGATCCGTCAAAGTGACACCCGCGGTCCGCCGTGGCGAAACCGTTACTCTCATCGCTGGACAAAGTGGCATCGAGATTACCTCCAGTGGTATCGCTCTCAGCGACGCTAGCATCGGCGAACGGTTACGAGTGCGCAACGAAAGTTCTCAGCGGGTCATCGAGGGCAAAGTGACTGCCAATCGACGTGTTGAGATTGGAAGATAATCGAAATTGCATTAAAGTTTCACCGCATAAAGCCGATAACTTGAGCAAGTCTTTAAACTAACGGCGTAAGGATCAACCACCATGGCCATCAACTCTGTTTCGAATTTGTCCCTGCGCGGCAATGGCATCGTGGATCAGGCCATCCCTGCGAAAACGGAAAAAACGCCAAGTGGCAGTTTGCCTGGCAAAGCAGTTGCGGAAGTCGACCAGGTTAATCTCACCACAAGTTCACTGCGTTTGCGCCAGATCGAAACCCAGGATAAGGAAGGGCCACCGATGGATCAGGCAAAAATTGATAAACTGCGTGCAGTAATCGCTAGTGGCGAGTACCAGGTCGATTCAGGCAAGCTTGCAAGCAAAATCCTCGATTTTGAAGCAACCTTTGCATAGGGCCGTCTGACCATGCTGGAGAAGTTGTTGCGTGAGGAGCTGGCTGCCATTGAGACATTGCAGCAGTTGCTTCAACAAGAGTACGACGCCCTGTGTACTCGCGATGCCTCAGCTTTGGAACGCATTGCTGGTGAAAAACAGGTCAGCGTCGACCAGTTGCGTAATCTGGATACAGTACGGGCGACTTATCTACGCGAGCAAGGCTTTGCCGCTGACCGGCAAGGTTTGCATGCGTGTCTAAATACAGCGCCAACCCGCGAGCAACGAGGGGTTTTGAGTAAGCTTGTATCAGAATTCGAACATGCTATCGAACAGGTCCATGATCAGAATGAAGTCAATGGAGCGGTTATCACCGCCAGTCGCGGCTATGTCGAACAGGCGTTAGCTATTATCAGTGGCCGCAATCCCCTAGAGTTTCTCTACGATCACGATAGCCGCAAGGTCTTTAGCAATAATAGCGGCCAACCGATCGCCAAGGCTTAAGCAAAGGCATCAATCTCTCAGCGCGGGTCACTCTTGATGCGCTGCGTAAACCCGGTGTTCAACTATTACACTAGCAATGGTCCGGAAGCGCACCATCGTTTTATAGTTTTCCTATGGCCGCCACCCCATCGAGGTTTTTGAAATGCTCAAAAGCGTTCTTCTTAAATATTGACAGATATTAAGTACTCTTTCAGTCATTCATATCTATTCTATAGTTCGATTTGCACTGAATTCCAAGGAGCTCTCTCGCTATGAATCTATCGCGTCTTGCCACAATTGGTTTGTTGACCCTCGCTTTCCTCATGATCGGGTCTATCACCACTGACGTCATTGCCCGGCAACAATCCGGCAACGGCTATGAAGATGCGGACAGTGGCCCAGGCAGTGACGATCTCGGTGGCGCCCAGCAGGAATTCGAACGTATGATCACTCCGGAATACCGCCGGATGGGTATGCGTGTAGAGCCGCTACCCGATGGCAGTTTGCGGCTACGCCTACCCAGTGAAGTGATGTTTGCGTACGACAGCGCCGACATCAGCCCTGGTTTCGCGCCTACACTGCGTGAAATTGCCCGCTTCATGGAGCGTCGTCGCGGTATCCAGGCGCGGATTATCGGTCATACCGATAATAAGGGTTCAGAAAGCTACAATCTCGATCTTTCGTTACGCCGGGCAGAAAGCGTAGCGGCGTTTTTCAGCACCCAGGGCGTGAAGAATCGCCGGTTGACCACCCAGGGGCGTGGCGAACAGGATCCTATCGCCAGCAACGCCACGCCTGAAGGCCGGCAGATGAACCGGCGAGTGGATATAGTTCTGTTCCGCCGTGCCCGTAATGACCAGCCAAAGCGGAATTGACCGGCTTAGGATTCCAACGCCGCGCGAATTTGCGCGGCCAGCGCCTCTAATTGCTGGGTATCGGCTTGATCGCGGCCATGAGCGCCAATCCGTTGCCCCTCCTGCGTTGGAATGAGATGGACATGGTAATGGAATACGGTCTGGCCGGCAGCGGCCCCATTGAATTGGTTGACCCGTATGCCATCGGGCGCTAACGCCTTTTGAATAGCCTGGGCAGTGCGCTGGACAGCCAAAGTTACTGCAAGCAGATCAGTCTCAGCGATCTCCAACAAATTAGGTGTATGAGCCTTGGTAATCACCAAGGTATGGCCAGGACTAGCTGGCCGGACATCCATGAAAGTCAGCGTTTGCGCATCCTCATGGACTTTGATAGATGGAATTTCGCCACGAATGAGTTTGCAGAAAATACAGTTGGTGGAAACAGGCATTGGAGAAAACTCCCTGGATCGCGAGTGGTTTTAGTGAGTAGCGGGTTGACGCTCGACTGAACGGATTTCCAAGCGTAGATCCTCCCGGCCTTTTTTTTGCCGGGTGATGCGTACTGGGAGATATTGTAATTCGGTGGCGAACCAGAATGTGGTGATGCGGCTTCCGCTGGACTGGGCTTGGCTAATACGCACAGTGGGCAGCGACCCCAGCGCTGTATTCAGCGTTTCTTGGCCCTCGTTGTGAATCTGATAGGTACGAAGCTCAATGCCGTCTATCAGCGTATACTGTTCCGGCAAACGATCGCGTTCCAGATCCCGCATCACCGCCAAATGCAAGCTCAATGGGTCCATGATGCCCGGCGATAGTGATAATACTACCTGTTCCGCATTGTTATGGGCCTCGACGCGCTGAGCCGGCTGATCAAAGCGCAACAGCACGTTTCGAGTTTTTCCGCCTGTGTCCGCCTGCTGCACATATTGGGTTGGTTGGACCTTGCCATTGCGGATTTCACCACGGGCCTTCTCTTGTACCCGGTGCGACGCCAGCAGAGCAACTAACGGGTTAGGGCGCACGTCGAAATGCATCGTATAACGGTTCGGTTCAGGGTAGTCCAGCACCATCAGCGCCTCGCCCAGCGGGAGACCCATACCGTACAGATCATAGAGGGCCTGAAAAGGCGCAACTGGCTGGTCAATTGCCTCAGCTAGCGGATGGGATGGCGCCAGCAGTAACCCTGCCAGCGCGACAAAGCGGGTGAGGGAATTCAAGCCTGCAATTGCGCCAGTTGCTGGCGGCGTTCACACAGTAGGGTTTCGTAAGCCCGGCTGAGCGCATGTTCATAGGCACAGTCGCCACTCTCACCCATTTCGTGCAGGCGGGTCTCGAAAAAGGCGATCTCCTGGCGCAGATAATCCGCTGCCCGATAGTCAGCCATCGGATGCCCTAGGCTGACCGGGTGAGTGCTCAGAGCTAGATTTACGTACATTACTTTTCCTCCTTAAGAATTATCTTATGATTTATAAATCCTGTTTACGTAAAGCATAGACATACGAAGTGAATTTTAAATGACAACCTCTAAATTAGAGGGTGCGGAAACGCATCGACAGATCGATTGCCCGCACGTCCTTAGTTAAGCCGCCAATTGAAATGTAATTGACGCCAGTCTCAGCGATCGGGCGAACAGTGTCGAAATTGACATTGCCGGATGCTTCCAGCTTGACGCGTCCGTCAGTGATTTTCACTGCCTCAGACATAGTCTTTAAGTCGAAATTATCGAGCATGATGATGTCAGGCTGGGCGGCCAGTGCCTCTTCCAGTTCTGCAACGTTTTCCACTTCGGCTTCCACAGTAACGCTGGGATGCAGACGGCGGGCGACAGCAATGGCGTTGCCAATGGAACCAGCGGCCATGATGTGATTTTCTTTAATGAGCACTGCGTCAAATAGGCCAATGCGGTGATTTTGGCAACCACCGCAGCGCACAGCGTATTTTTGCGCCAAACGCAGGCCGGGCAGGGTCTTGCGTGTATCGAGAATTATTGCCCCGGTTCCGGCCACGGCGTCGGCATAACGACGGGCCAAAGTAGCGGTGCTAGACAGCATTTGGAGAAAATTCAGCGCGGTGCGTTCACCGGTCAGCAGCGATCGCGCGGGGCCGCGCAGAGTGCAAAGCAATTGATCCGGTGCAATACGGTCACTGTCGGCTGCTTGCCAGTCAATGACTACCCGTGGGTCAAGTTGGCGGAATACCGTATCAAACCAGGCGCTACCGCACAGCACGGCATATTCACGGCTGATGACCGTGGCCTCAGCTTGGGTATCTTCCGGGATCAGGGCCGCTGTTAAATCGCCGTCGCCGACATCCTCGGCCAAAGCTAGAGCGACATTGGGATTGGGATCGGGCATGTACATGGAGCATTCCTCAATGCGTTAATCGTTGATTCAGTCTAGCGGCAGCATGCGCAGATGCTTGTCGAACTCACTTGCCTCCATGAACCCAACCACCCGGTATTTCCGGCGTTCCTGACCATCCGCTCCAAAAAATAACATAGCCGGTGGTCCGACAATATCGAAGTGTTTCAGCAATTCCCGGTCGGCTTCATCATGGGCAGTGACATCAGCTTGCAGGGTCACCATTTTTTTCAGTGTCATACGCACAGCCGGATCGCTGAAGGTATCGCGCTCCAGTTCCTTGCAGGTGACGCACCAGTCAGCGTAGAAATCCAGCATGATTGGTTGGCCACCTGATTTGCGCAGTGCCTGCTCAACATCTGCTACAGTCTTAACTCGTTGGAATAATGGTGCTGGTGTTTCACTGGCGGCGCTGGCGATGAAGTTAACACCGCGCAGGGGTTGCCAGGGGTCGCGGCCACCGCCGGCGACACCAACTAGCAGTAATACGCCATAAATCAACAAAACTGTACCTAAGCCTTTAACCAGCATTCGCCAAGGTGGCGCACCATGGGCAACTGATTGTAAAGCCCCCATGTAGGTAGCGGTGACGATCAACAGCGTTGCCCATAGCGTCATGATCAGTGCTGCCGGCAAAATGCGCTCTAGCAGCCACAAGGCTACAGCCAGCAGTAACACTCCAAAAATAGCTTTGATTCGCTCCATCCAGTGGCCCGCGCGCGGCAGCCAGTGACCGGTTGATGCGCCAATCACCAGCAAGGGTGCCCCCATCCCCAGGCTCAGTACGAACAGAGCCGCCGCGCCCAATGCGACATCACCGGTTACCGCGATGAAGCTGAGGGCGCCAATTAAGGGGGGAGCTACACAAGGTCCAACAATCAATGCCGACAGGAAGCCCATCACCGCTACTCCAGCATAACGGCCACCGCGCTGACGATTACTCCATTCAGTCAATCGATGCTGCAGAAAAGCCGGTAACTGCAGGTCGTAAAAACCAAACATGGACAACGCTAGCAAAACAAACATGCCGCTGAATAGTCCAATTGCCCAAGGATTTTGGAACCAAGCTTGCAAATTCTGCCCGAGCAACGCTGCCAGTACCCCGGCAATGGTATAGGTCGCCGCCATGGCGAGCACATAGGTCGCTGCCAGCACCAGCGCTCGCCGGCGAGTGAGATTCGCACCTTGACCGGCAATCAGGCTGGATAGAATCGGTACCATGGGAAAGACGCAAGGAGTGAACGCCAGCAATAGCCCGAAACCAAAAAAGGCAGGGATCGCCAAAAAGCGCTGCTGATTGAGTAATCGTGCCAACCGGTCCTGTTCCGCTTCGGCAGGTCGATTTTGAGAAGGATCGGCCTGCGTCCTTAGTCCCTCTTGCGCAAGCAGGCGAGAGGAGGTGGAGGACGTCGTGTTCGATCTCGCTTGGAGTTGCTCTCCCATGAGTGGACGCGCGGAGTCAGCAGGCAATGCAATCGTTACTGTCTGTTTCAATGGAGGGTAACAGACACCGGCTTCAGCGCAACCTTGATAACTAGCTTTCACCTCTACTTCTAATTCGCCAGCGCTGTTTGAACTGCGTTGCAGGCGAGCAGTCATCCATGCTTCGTCGTGAAATACCTGTTGCGGGCCAAAATAGGGATCGTTTTTTAACTCGCCAGGGGGAATGCCGGTGCTGATGATGGCGATGCCTTGGGGGTCGACCAATTCTAACTGGAACTTGTCGCGATAGAGGTAATAACCAGGGGCAATGATCCATCGGGCCTCAATCGTGTGTGGATCGAGCACATTGGTAGTAAGTTTAAATGCTTGATCTGCATCAAGAATAATTTCATGCGAAGCACTGCCGAACCGGTCAAACAACCCGCCTATCGCCGGCCCTGCTAGCAGTGCCAATAGCAACGCCAGCCAAGGCCAAATGGGAAGCCGCTTCATAACGGTGCTCCGGTGTTACCGGCTATCCAGTCCAAATAGGCTGCCGAACCGATCTGAATGGGTAAGGCAATGATTTCAGGCGTGTCGTAAGAGTGCAATTCACGGATACGCGCTTCTAGTAACGGATAGACCGTACTGCGGGTTTTTATGATTAGCAACCATTCAGAATCGTGTTGTATTGCGCCTTGCCAACGATAAATTGAGGTGAGTCCTGGCACTAAGCTGGCGCAGGCGGCCAGCCGCTCGCGGACCGTGGTCTCGGCGATGCGCTCGGCCATCGCTTGATCCGGGCAAGTGCAATAGACCACTAGCGGTTGATTGTCCATAAAGAATTCCCTCTTAAGATTGTCATGTTATGCAGTTCGATCACCTGAGCAGCCTAACGATAGACTCCCAATCCGGCTAATTTTCTTCAACTCACTCCCTTGAAATTTCCCGGTACTCCCCCCACTTCACGGTTAACCCCTTGACAGAGGGGTTTCGCTGACTATGATTAGCACTCACAAAGGTTGAGTGCTAACAAAGCCAGCGTCAACCTCAAGTCACCGAACCTAGTCCCTTTCAGGAGATTTTATCTATGAACATTCGGCCATTGCATGATCGGGTGCTGATTAAGCGCGTTGAAGAAGAAACTAAGAGTCCAGGCGGTATCGTCCTGCCGGGTACTGCTGCTGAGAAGCCCTCGCGTGGCACAGTGATGGCGGTGGGCCGGGGCAAGTTGCTGGAGAACGGTGACGTGCGGCCACTGGATGTCAAGGCAGGCGACCTGGTTCTATTCGGCAAGTATTCGGGCAGCGAAGTAAAGGTGGACGGTGAAGATCTGATCGTCATGCGCGAAGACGAAATCATGGCGATTATCGAGAAGTAAGCGTCTCTCTACTTTAAGTGCTTGATTCGAATATCTAAAACTGGTTTCAGAGGAATTAAAAATGGCTGCAAAAGAAGTCAAGTTCGGTGATGATGCCCGTTCGCGCATGGTGCGCGGTATCAATGTATTGGCCAATGCGGTCAAAGTTACCTTAGGCCCCAAAGGCCGCAACGTATTGCTGGATAAATCCTTTGGTGCTCCCACCGTTACTAAGGACGGTGTGTCGGTTGCCAAGGAAATCGAATTGGAAGACAAGTTCGAGAATATGGGCGCACAGATGGTGAAAGAAGTTGCGTCCAAGACCTCTGACGTGGCCGGTGACGGTACCACCACCGCCACCGTGCTAGCCCAGGCGATTGTCCGTGAGGGCATGAAGGCGGTTGCCGCCGGCATGAACCCCATGGATCTCAAGCGTGGTATTGACAAAGCAGTGACCGCTACGGTCGAAGAGCTGAAGAAGTTTTCTAAGCCCTGCACCGATGACAAGGCCATCGCTCAGGTAGGTACCATTTCCGCCAACTCCGACGAAGCCATTGGCCGGATTATCGCCGACGCCATGAAGAAGGTCGGTAAGGAAGGCGTGATCACTGTTGAAGAAGGCAAGAGCCTGGATAACGAACTGGATGTCGTAGAAGGAATGCAGTTTGACCGTGGCTATATTTCACCTTACTTCATCAACAACCAGCAAAGCATGAGCGCGGAGCTGGATACCCCGTACATCCTGCTGTACGACAAGAAGATTTCCAACGTCCGTGACTTGTTGCCGCTGCTGGAAGGTGTCGCTAAGGCCAGCAAGCCGTTGCTGATTATCGCCGAGGATGTAGAGGGCGAGGCGCTGGCGACTTTGGTCGTCAACACTATTCGCGGCATCGTCAAGGTAGCGGCCGTCAAGGCGCCGGGTTTCGGTGACCGCCGTAAGGCCATGTTGCAGGACATCGCCATTTTAACCGGCGGCCAAGTTATCTCTGAGGAGGTCGGCTTGACCCTGGAGAAGGCGACTCTGTCGGATCTCGGTACAGCCCGCAAGATTGTGGTCGGCAAGGAGAATACCACCATTATCGATGGTGCCGGCAAGACCGGCGAGATCCAGGGCCGGGTTGAGCAGATTCGCCGGCAGATCGAGGAAGCGACTTCGGATTATGACCGCGAAAAATTGCAGGAACGTGTAGCCAAGCTGGCTGGCGGTGTGGCGGTAATCAAGGTCGGCGCGGCCACTGAAATCGAGATGAAAGAGAAGAAAGCCCGCGTTGAGGATGCGTTGCATGCGACTCGCGCGGCGGTCGAGGAAGGCGTAGTAGCGGGTGGCGGCGTAGCGCTGGTTCGCGCCTTGCAGGCGATCAAGGGCTTGAAGGGCGACAATGCTGATCAGGATGTGGGCGTATCGATCGCGCTACGCGCCATGGAAGAACCCTCGCGCCAGATCGTCGCCAATGCCGGTGATGAGCCTTCGGTGGTTATGGATAAGATCCTGCAGCAGTCTGGTAACTATGGCTACAACGCCGCGACTGGCGAATACGGCGATATGGTCGAAATGGGTATCCTGGATCCAACCAAGGTGACTCGCTCGGCGCTGCAGAATGCTGCGTCTGTGGCGGCGTTGTTGATCACCACTGAGGCGATGATCGCCGAACTGCCGAAGAAAGAATCAGGCGGCATGGGTGGTGGCGGCATGNNGGCGGCATGGGCGGCATGGGCGACATGATGTAAGCGTCACTACTAGCCTTCACAAAGGCTGCAATCGAAAAACCCCGCTTTGGCGGGGTTTTTTTCGACACCAATATCAAATTGATGCGATTGATAATTTCAAACACACGATCTGATTTTTCTGCGAGCGGCAAGCTATCAATCTTAATCATTCTGAAGCAATGAATAACCTGGGTGCTGCACATCGCAACACTGCTCAAGTAACGTCCGGGTGGACGAACAAGAGTGCTATTTCACCTTGCCATGAAAACGCTGTTCGCTCGCTATGCAGGTCCAATGATCGGTCTGATGCTATTTGTTGCAGCATTGTGGGTGTTGCATCAAGCGCTGGCTGAATACCGCTATCAGGACGTGGTTGCCTATTTCCGGCAGTTGCCTGGTATACAGCTATACGCAGCCTTACTGGGCACAGCGTTCAGCTATCTGCTTACGACTGGCTACGACTGGCTGGCGTTGCGCTATATTCGCCAGCCGCTGCCTTGGCTCAAGGTCGGCTTTGCCGCGTTGCTCAGTTATGCTTTCAGCAACTCAGTCGGTCTATCAGTACTCACCTCTAGCTCGTTGCGCTACCGGCTGTACTCCAGTTGGGGATTAACCGCAGTAGATATTGCCCGGATTGTGTTATTTACCACTCTGACGCTATGGCTGGGTATTCTCACCGTAGGCGGTGGAGTTTTGATACTGGATCCTCTGGATTTACGCACGATTCCTTGGTTAACGCTGGATAGCCGTTTATTAGGGCTGTCGATGTTGGTTCTACCAGCGGTTTACGTGTTACTAGGCATACTCCGCCGCCAACCGTTGCAAGCGGGACCGTGGGAATTACCAATGGTCCGGCCGCGCCTGGCCTTGCCGCAAATCACGATTGGCGCCCTCGACTGGGTCATGGCCAGCATCGTACTGTACACCTTGCTGCCTGCATCGACAGTACTAGGTTTTGACCGCATCCTCGGCGTATTTTTGGTCGCGCAAATTGCTGGCCTGCTCAGCCATATCCCCGGCGGCTTGGGTATCTTCGAATCGGTGGCACTGCTCATGCTCCAAAATGAGTTGCCCGCCAATGATATTCTTGGCGCGTTGTTGACCTACCGGCTGATCTACTACCTGTTGCCGCTGGCGCTAGCGGCGGTCACGCTGGGCCTGTATGAACTACGGCATCAGAAGGAACGGGTCTTGTGGCTGCCACGAATGATCGGCCCCTGGGTTCCTGTGCTGTTGCCGCATATCTTTGCCTTGCTGACACTCATTAGTGGCGCGGTACTGCTATTTTCAGCGGCGACTCCAGCGGTCGAGGCCCGGCTGGAATGGCTGCATCATCGAATCCCTCTATCTGTATTGGAAATCTCCCATTTCGCTAGCAGCCTGGCTGGCATGGGGCTACTGTTGCTCGCACGAGGTCTGCAACGCCGGCTCGATGCTGCCTGGATGCTGGCAGTAGCATTTCTGGGCGCAGGCATCGTCGTCTCGCTGCTCAAGGGTGCAGATTACGAAGAAGCTTTGATTCTGAGCATTCTGCTGGCTGGGCTGTTACCCTCCCGGCGGCAGTTCTACCGCCAAGCTTCACTGTTCAGCGAACGATTTACGCCAGGCTGGCTCGCTGCCATTGCCGTGGTCGTGGTGTGTTCGATCTGGCTGGGCTTCTTCTCCTACAAGCATGTCGAATATTCCGCTGAGTTATGGTGGGATTTCAGTTTCAGCGGTCAAGGCGAAGCCCCTCGTTTCCTGCGGGCAATGGTCGGTGCTATGGGCGCAGCGTTGTTCTTTGGTATCGCCAAATTGTTGCGGCCGGCGCCCTTCGAACCAGCGCTGCCAGGGCCGGAAGAACGGCGTCAAGCCCAGGCGATCGCTGCGGCATTCCCACGCACTTATGCTTATCTAACCCTATTGGGCGACAAGGCACTGCTGTTCAATGCGGATCGCAGCGCTTTCCTGATGTACGCCGTGGAAGGCCGCACCTGGGTGGTCATGGGCGATCCAGTGGCTCGTCGCGAGCAAGACCGCCGGGAATTGGCCTGGCAATTCCGCGAGTTGTGTGAGCATCATGGCGGTTGGCCCGTGTTCTATCAGGTTCACCCTGATCATTTGGGTTTGTATGTGGAACTGGGTCTAACCCTGCTCAAATTTGGCGAAGAGGCGCGGGTGCTGTTGACGGCCTTTTCGCTGGACGGCAAGGCCCGCAAAACCATGCGTAATCATATCAACCGTTTAGAGCGGGAAGGTTGCCGTTTCGAAATTGTCGAACCAGCCGTTGTGCCATCCCTATTGCCACAGTTAAGGAGAGTTTCCGATGCCTGGCTTACTGGAAAAAGCAGCCGTGAAAAAGGGTTTTCTCTCGGGTTTTTCGACGAGGATTACCTGCAAACCGGACCGGTTGCGGTCGTCTGGCATCATAATCAAGTAGAAGCGTTTGCCAATCTTTGGCAAGGCGGCGGCGAGGAGCTGTCGGTGGATTTGATGCGCTACTTGCCTGATGGCTCTCACGGTTTGATGGATTACCTCTTTCTCAAAATCATGCTGTGGGGCCGTGAGCGAGGCTACACCTGGTTCAACTTGGGCATGGCACCGTTGTCTGGCTTGCAGAATCGCAGCCTCGCGCCGTTGTGGAATCGATTTGGTGCGCTGGTCTTCGGGCATGGCGAGGCGTTTTACAATTTCCGGGGCCTGCATCAATATAAGGAAAAGTTTGATCCTCAGTGGGAAGCCCGCTACTTGGCGGCGCCCGGCGGTATAATGGCGCTGCCCCGCGTACTGGCTGATTTGACGGCGCTGATTGCTAATGGCTCCAAGGGGATCGTCAGTAAGTAAATGATCTCAAGGCCCTCTCTCCTCTCATTTCACGCTCATTTATGGATACATCACAATTTGTCTTTTCTGATTTCAAAGGCAATCGATGGGTGTGGGTTTGCCGCATTACCCTTTGGAGCAGCTTCCTCCTATTCATCCTCCTGGTCATATTCGTACATTCCCTGCTGATTCTGCCGAAATTGCAAAAACCGGATACGCTGCCTCGTCCTGAAATGCAACTCAGTGCCGCGGCTCCCTCTCAGGAATCTGTTCCCCGCTCGCCCGCGCCTCCTCCCTGGTTGCGGCAAAGACCGGTTGCCTCAGAAAAGCCGGTTACTCCACGACCTCATGGTTTTTCCGAGGAGCCAGTAGTGCTGGCGTTTTATACATCCTCAGATGCGGAAAGCTTCCATTCGCTCAGATCCCATTATCAGGAGATAACCCATTTGGCGCCGGAGTGGTTCTCAATGCGCAGCTTTGAAGAGCCACTGATTGCCTCCCCAGACCCGCAACTCATCAAATTCACTGCTTCAGCGGACGTAAAATTGCTTCCTCTCCTTTCGAATCTCGATGGCGATGAGTGGCAACCGGAGCTGATCGAAGAATTGGCGCGGCATCCAGAAAAGCGACTCCCCTTTTTCGAGAAGCTAAAAAATGAACTGCGCGCTATCCATGCAATGGGAGTGCTTGTTGACTGGGAGCAAATCGATCCAGCTTACCGCAATAATTTGACGTCATTGTTGACTGATCTTGCAAATTATCTGCACAGTGGAAAATTAGAGCTATGGCTTTGTATTCCCGTAGGTAATGATATTGCAGTTTTTGACCTTGATGCCTTGGCGCCGGTCGTTGATCGATTTGTCGCGCTACTGTTTGACGAAAATGGTGAGGACGATTCACCGGGTCCGGTTGCCTCTCTGCCCTGGTGGCATGAATGGCTTGATACGTTACTTGGATATGGCGATATCCATCAGTGGATCGTCGGTATAGGCGCTTATGGATACGATTGGTCCAAGAGCAATGAAGCAGAAACGGCAATCCTCAGCTTTGCCGATGTCATGGGCCGGGCCCGGTTTTCAGGAACCCAGGCCATCTCTATTGAGGCACCGCTTTACCAGCCGCACTTTACTTATGAAGAGGACGGTATTCCGCACTCTGTGTGGTTTCTTGACGCGGTGACCTTCCGCAATCAATACAAAATAGCCTTGAAAAAAGGAGTCGCGGGAACAGCGATTTATCGGCTGGGAAAGGAAGACGAGTCGATTTGGCGCATCGTTGCTCATCCAAAGCTGAACTCGAAATCAATTGAGCCGATCAGAACTTCCGATCGGGTCGCTAACGTAGGCAGAGGCGATCTCCTCATTCCGTCGGACGAACGGGAACAAGGGTTTCGCCGGGTGACAACACCGTCTGCTGAGTTCTGGGAAGCGCGGTACGAGAAATTCCCCAAATATCCCTCTATTTACCACCGGGGCGGCTCGGCAACGAATCAGGTGGTGCTGAGCTTTGACGATGGCCCCGACCCGGTTTGGACGCCACGCATCCTCGATATTCTCAAACAGGAAGGCGTTCATGCCGTGTTCTTTGTCGTGGGAAGTCGAGTGGTTGAAAATCCGGCACTGGTTCGCCGGATTCTGGCTGAAGGACATGAGATCGGCAACCACTCTTATTTACACTCTGATCTCAGCGTAGCCACTGAAGCGTGGACAGCATTCGAACTTAATGCTACGCAGCGCATTCTTCAAGACGGTGCCGGAATATCAACGCTTCTGTTCCGCCCACCCTATGCTGCAGATACCTATCCCAAATCCTTTGAAGAGTTTAGGACGCTCGTGAGGGCGCAGCAACTAGGTTATCTCTGTGTGAGCGACAGTATTGATAGCGAAGACTGGAATGAGCCCAATGCCGCAGACATCATGACGCGCATTAACGAGCGCCGCCATGAGGGAAATGTCATTCTTCTTCACGATGGCGGCGGCGACCGTTCGGCAACTGTCGCCGCGCTTCCGGAAATCATTCGCTATCTCCGTCATCGGGGTGATCAGATCGTGTCGCTTCAGACGCTTTTAAATCTCTCACGTGAGGCGTTAATGCCGCCGATCCCAACCGATGATCCTGCAGGCTCGCGCGCCGTAGCCCAGACAGGGCTGCATTTGGCCCAGCGTATCGAAGAATTTGCCTGGGCTTTCATGATGGGGATTACAGTGCTCCTGCTGATTCGAACGGGTATTGTCGTGGCGCTTGCGCTACGGCAATACCGGCGGACGCAACAGGCGCTATCGGAGGAATCATCGGTCTTCAAGGAACCCGTATCTGTCATAATCGCTGCTTACAACGAGTCCAAAGTCATTGCTTCAACGGTTCGTTCGATCTTAACTAGCGATTATGCGGGCTTCTTCGAATTGATTGTGGTCAATGACGGTTCAACGGACGACACTGCGGCCATCGTCGCCAGACTTGCGGCTGAAGATACGCGGATCCGCCTGATCTCGCAAAATAACGCGGGCAAGGCGCATGCCCTCAACCGGGCGGTCGAGGCTGCGGCTTATGAAACGGTCGTGATGCTTGATGCAGATACCCAGTTTCAACCGGAGACCCTTCGCCGGCTCGTCGCTCCCCTGGTTCAGCCGGATGTTGGCGCGGTATGTGGCCATATCCGCGTTGGCAATCTGACATCGCTGATCGCGCGTTTCCAATCGCTCGAATACATTTGTGGCTTCAATCTGGATCGTCGCGCCTATGATTACTGGAACGCGATTACTGTGGTCCCTGGCGCCATCAGTGCTTTCAAAAAACAGGCGATTGAAAGCGCGGGGGGGATTATCGCGGATACCCTTGCTGAAGATACAGATCTGACGCTTCACCTGCATCGCACTCCCTATCGTATCCGCTACGCGTCCAGTGCCATTGCTTACACGGAAGCTCCTGACACAGCTCGACTGCTCGTGCGTCAGCGGATTCGCTGGGCTTTTGGTACTCTTCAGTGTCTCTGGAAACATCGCGGCCTTCTATGCAGCCTTGAGCGTCCTGGATTGGGGTTCTTCAGCTTGCCGAGTGTATGGTTTTGCCATGTGTTTCTAGTGGCCTTAGTGCCGCTGGTCGATATGATGCTGCTTATTTCTATCTCTTGGGGATCAGGGTTTTCTATCATCGGATACGCTATTTTCTTTTTCGCGCTGGAGTGGCTACTTGCATTGCTAGGCTGTTTTCTTGAGAAAGAGCCTTTGCGTGCTTCGTTGTGGATTTTCCCCATGAGAATTCTCTATCGGCCCCTGCTTTGTTTATCAGTCTGGGTAGCCATTATTCGCGCATTGAAGGGTGCATGGTATGGTTGGGGAAAAATTGACCGGAGAGGGACTGTGAATGTCAAATACAATATTAAAATATCTCAACCAGCGCAGAGGAAATCCACATAATCTCACTAAAATCAACATATTGTTATTTATATTTATTTCAAGCTTTATGGTTGCTTGTCAGCCAACTAATTCAGGTTTTCCTTCGCAAAAAAAGACAACAAATAATAGGCAGATGAAAATCGTAGTTCCAAAAAACCAAGCGTACAGCGGCGCCTATATTGAATTCGGACACCACGAAGATAATGTAACACTGGAAGGTATTGAGCGCTTCGATAAGCTGGTGGGCAAAAAACAAGCGATCATTGCATTTTCGAGCGACTGGGGAAATCAGAGTTTCCCCGATCAGCAACTTAACATTATTTCAAGTTATGGAGCGATACCTTTAATCTTCTGGTCGCCGTGGGACCGGCCAACTGAAGGATGGAATTCGAAACCTGGGCGCTTCGATCTAAATGCTATTATTGCAGGCCAATGGGACGGCTATATCGATTATTGGGCTACTCAAGCCAAGGCGTATGGAAACCCCTTATTCGTTTCCTGGGGACTGGAGATGAATGGGTATTGGTTCCCTTGGTCGGGGATTTTTTACGGCGCGGGGAAACCATCGCAAAACTGTAAAAATTGTTTCGAAGGCCCGGAAACCTTTAAAAAGGCTTACCGTTATGTCATTGACCGGGTGCGAGCCAAGGGAGCCAGCAATATCCTCTGGGTTTGGCACGCGAATAATGCCTCCGATCCCGATGAACCCTGGAACGCTATGGCGCAATACTATCCAGGGCCGCAGTACGTCGACTGGCTTGGAATCACCGCGTATGGTGTACAGTTCAAATCCGAAGGAAACTGGGTAACGGTCGATAAGGCAATAGGAACTTACTACCAACAGCTTTGCCAGCTCGATGAAGAAAAACCTCTTATGCTGGCCGAGTGGGGCGTCGGGGAATTTCCGGAGCAGGGAAGCAAAGCGCATTGGATCGCTGATTTTCTTGAACGGGCGTCTAAAGATTACCCGAGAATCCGCGCTGCCGTTTTTTGGCATGAGCGCTGGCAAAACGATGATGGTTCTATCAGTAATCTTAGAGTGAATTCCTCTTCGGAAGCACTGAAAGCCTATCGGCAAGGTATCGCTAATCCTTTTTGGCTAGCAAGACCTCTCTGGACCCATGCTGATCATCCGGAATAACCGCCGTCAGAATCCAGCCGTGATGAAGAGTTCGATCCTGCATCGCTTATCACAAGCGCTTTGTCTGGCCATCGCCGTGCTGGTAATGTCCAATACGCAGGCAGGGATTGCTGAGGAAACACTGGATAACGCCGTCTTCGGCAAGCTGGCCATCTACCACACGGCCGGCGAACCCAAGGGCGTGGTGTTATTACTGTCTGGTGCGGCTGGCTGGAATGCCGATATGACCCCTATAGCACAAGAAATTGCTCAACTGGATTATGTGGTCGCTGGGATCGATCTGAATCAGTACTTGGTCTGGCTGGACCAATCGAAAGCTGCTTGCCTTGATCTGTCGGCGGATCTTGGGCAGTTGAATCAGTGGATAGCTCAGCGTTACCCGCTGGCGAGCCTCTTGCCGCCAGTTCTGCTTGGTTACGGTACCGGCGCAACGCTGGGCTACGTAGCACTGGCCCAGGCGCCGGCTGACCGCTTCCATGCTGGAATCGGAGTGAACTTCTGCCCGGAACTACCCTTGTCCAAGCCCTTGTGCCCTGGCGCCGGTAAATTGGAAGGCGTGGCGTTGCCCGATCATCAGGGAATGCGTTTAAAACCCATCACCCGGATGCCAGCTACCTGGTTTGTGTTTCAGAATCAGCCCGCTTGTGAAGTTGCGACCACCATACAGTTTGTCCAATCGATCCAGTTAGCCCGGCTGACTGGAATACCCGGCAAGGCAGGCGTCAAAGACTGGCTGCCGCAAGTATCCGCCCTGTTGCAATGGCTCGATCCAAGCATCGTTAAGCAAGTGCAGCCGGATGCCAGCGTCACGGGCATACCGCTCACTGAAGTTCCGGTGACAGGCGGCCCCGATCGGCCACAATTGGCGGTCATGCTGTCCGGGGATGGCGGCTGGGCGCTGCTCGACCGGTCGATGACTGCGGAATTAGCCAAGAACGGCCTGCCGGTGATTGGCTGGGATTCGCTGAGCTATTTTTGGAAAGCCCGTCAACCGGACGAGGTCGCGCTGGATTTGGAGCGGACACTGCGCCAGTATCTGGATACCTGGAAGAAAGAACGAATCGTATTGATTGGCTATTCCTTTGGAGCCGATGCCTTACCCGCCATTGCCAACCGTTTGCCACCAGCGTTGCGCGCGCGGATCGATCTGATGGTATTCCTCGGACTATCGGATAATGCCTCTTTCGAATTTCATCTCAGCGACTGGATTAGCGACAATCCGGATGAAGGCGATCAACCCGTGCGGCCAGAATTGGCGAAGTTAAATACTATCAAACGGTTGTGTATTTACGGTACCGAGGAGGAGGATGCTTCCTGTCCGAAGCTGGCCGATTTGGGAATCATCGTTCAACAGATGCCAGGTGATCATCACTTTGACGAGGATTATCAGGGCGTAGCCCGGCGCATTCTCGATCAGTTGCCTCAACCGCCCCTTCCTCCGCCGTCCACCAAAAACTGATATTTGTTTGAAAAGCAGGCTTCGTATGGATTCCGGACAGTTGCGAGCGCCTTGTTCTGGCAGAAGGTCATCATTCAATCCCTTCGCCTCCTTCCAGCAATTGCCGAATCACCACCCCGGCCAGCATCACGCCAAACAGTGCTGGCATATAGGAAATCGTGCCGTTTACCGCTCGTGGGCGGCCGGGGGTATCGCCGCCGGCGGGCTGATGTGGCAGGGGTGAGCTGCGTTGTTCGTCACTATAAATCACCGGGTAATTTAGCGGTGTGCCCGATTTCCGTAGCTGCCGGCGCAGCTCGCGGGCCAAGGGGCAACCCTGAGTTTGATTCAGTTTTGCCACACGGACGCGGCTAACATCCAGACAATTACCCGCCCCTAATGCTGAAATGACTGGTACGCCGTGGCGGTGGCAAGCTGTAACCAGTGCTGCCTTACAGGCGATGCTGTCGATACAATCGGCTACATAGTCATAGAGGGGTTGGCTCTCCTTATGTGTTGCAAGGGAGTGGTTAGGCGTGAGAGGTAGGGTGGTCACCAACGCATCGGCCATATCCGGCTGGAGAAATTCATTGAGCAGTGTCAATTCCAGCATCGGGTCAATGTCGTGCAACCGCTCCGCCATAACCTCAACCTTGGACCGGTTCAGTGTTGAGTGCAACGCCAGCAATTGGCGGTTAAGATTAGAAGGCGACACCGTATCGTGATCCAGCAGAGTCAGCCGGCCCACACCGGCTCGGCCCAGGGCCTCAGCTACATGACCACCGACTCCGCCCAGTCCGGCCACTAACACCCGTGCTGCCCGCAACCGGGCCAATCGTTCAGCGCCGATCAATATCTCAGTGCGTGCCTGTGGATAAGGCATCGGACAATCTGAACAAGCGGCAGGCATTTTTCGTGGTAGCGGCAGCGATTTCAACAGGATCAGCGCCGCGTAACTCAGCAATACAACTCAGTACCTCCGTCACGAATGCCGGCTCATTGCGCTCGCCGCGATGATTACTCAACGGCTGGTCGGGAGCGTCGGTCTCTATTATGAAGCCATCCAGTGGCAAATAACGGATCAGTTTGCGCAAACGGGCGGCACGCGGATAGGTCAGCGGACCGCCAAAGCTGAGCAGGATTCCCAAATCCAACAGCCGTCCGGCCTGGTCTTCGCTGCCGGAAAAGCTATGCACCATGCCACGCACCCCGGCAAAGCGCCGCAGAAATTTGATGACGTGATCCACCGCATGACGAGCATGGATCACGACCGGCAGATCGTGACGGCAAGCCAGGCGCAATTGCCCGGAAAAAAATTCAGCTTGGGCATCGGGGTCGAGATCAGGCAGGTAATAATCCAGCCCGCATTCGCCGATAGCGACGGGCCGTTCCCGGTGCAGCCAATGCGCCAATGCATCGAGATGCTCCGGGCGATGTTCATTGAGATAGGCTGGATGCAGGCCGTAACATGGATACAGCCCTGGATATTGTTTTGTCACTGCCTTAAGTTTGGGCCACAGGCGGGCGCTGACCGCTGCCAGCACTTGTACACTCACGCCGGCGTCGCGCGCCCGTTGGTAAGCGGCCTCCCGGTCGGGATCGAAACTGGCCTCGTCGAAATGATTATGACTATCGATCAGAGTAAGCATCATCAGCGCCTGGTCAAGCGCACGCTATCCGGGTGTTGGTGGTGCAGATCGGCACTCCAACTTTATCCTTGAATAGATGCATCAATACATCAGCCGGGTTGGTGACAGGGTTACACACTTAGTCAGTTCGTTCACTGCGTCACTGAGGGTCAAATCTTCTTTCATCAAGCGGTATTCCTGCCAACCATTTCAACCATTGCTTTCGTTTTCCAGCATCTGGAAGGGCCGGTCGACACCAAAGTCTTGCGTTGTTGAACCGGGTTGGGACTGGGAAATATCAGGTAAGCAGCCCATAACAAAGCCACGATGTTGCCAAACACATATCTTATTCAATACATTACCTTTTTTATGATGGTCGTTAGAAGTTTCAAAGAAGTGTAGTTCTCTCATTCGTGATTAGCCAGTTCTAGAGAATCGTTGCTATTTCCAAGCGCACTGGGTCAGGCCCTTGAAGGCAATGTGGATGAGATCACGACCTCCTTGCTGACGCTCAAAACAGTGCTTGAACGCTACCCGATAATCCGGTGGCTGATTTTGATCGCTGACTGCGGGTTATACCAATTCTGCATAGGTTTTACGCTATTGTCTGGAGACCGTAGGTTGGGCAACGCTGTGTTTAGCCCGGCCGGCTAAACGCTTAATTTTATTCGGAAGAGGTCATCGCCCAGCAGGGTGGCGCCCGATGAGGCATAGTGCCTACTCCCTTGCTCAAGCTAGCTACTTCTCACCGGCATGCCCCCACCGAGCCTGGCCGGCACCGTTGGCGATTGATCCAGATCGTGCTGTCGAGTTTGGCATTGGTAAAGATAGCGCCATCGATCCGGGCTTCGGCCAAAGTCGCCTGGCTGAGATCGGCGCCGGTGAAATTCACATCCAGCAACGTTGCTCCGTCTAACCGGGTACCTTGTAGATTGGCTCCGGTTAGCACGGCATCCTCCAGCATCGCCCGGCTCAGCACGGCTTCACTCAAATTGGCATTGGCCAGTTTTGCATCGCTCAGATCCGCTTGCGCCAGATGGGCCTGATTGAGTTTCGCGTTGCTCAGGTCCGCCCTGCTCAGGTCTGCTTGATATAACCCGGCGTTGCTCAGGTCCGCTTTGCGCAGATCAGCTCCAGCCAACACCGCCCGATCCAGCCGTGCTCCGGTCATGCTCGCGTCAGCCAACACCGCATGATTGAGCTGCGCCGACACCAGCCGTGCGCCGCGCAGCGCAGCGCCGGTGAAATTTGCGTTATTCAATATCGCCCGGCCCAGATCCGCGCCACTGAGCCGCGCCCCGCTTAGATTAGCGCCGCTCAGATTGATCTGGGTCAGCACCGCCTCCCGCAAGTCCACGCCCTGCAAGTCCACGCCCTGCTTGTCGCAGCGTAGCCAATTGACCCTCCGGGCCGGGGGATCATCGCAGGCAGCCCAGCTCACAGTGGACACCTGGAGCAACGCCAGCAGACAGAGCGGCGGGAACAAAATCGCGCGGGCTTTGCCAGGAATCATCACTGTCATCACAAACTATGTCCTCAGCCGGGATGCCCGGCAGTAAAAACCAGATCCGCCACCTGCTGGAAGCGTTCGACAAAATGGATGGTCATACCCTCACGGATATGATCCGGCAATTCGTCAATATCGCCGCGATTCCCTTCCGGCAGGAGAATCTCATGAATGGAGACCCGCCGGGCTGCGATCAGTTTCTCACGGACGCCACCAATCGGTAGCACCTGCCCGGTCAGGGTCAACTCACCGGTCATCGCCAACGGTCGTGTCGTGGCCTGACCCCGGGCCAGCGATAACAGGGCGGTGGCCATGGTAATGCCAGCACTGGGGCCGTCCTTGGGCGTCGCGCCCTCCGGAACGTGCAAATGCACAAAGGCTTCGTCAAAAAACTTGGGGTCAGCCTGATATTCTTCCAAATGAGCACTCACATAACTGTAGGCGATATTGGCCGACTCCTGCATGACTTCGCCCAACCGGCCGGTTAATTTGAAACCGCGATTCTTGGTGTGGATCAGGCTGGCCTCGACATTGAGCGTCGCGCCACCCATCGCGGTCCACGCCAACCCCGTCACCACGCCCACTCCGGCCATCAGCGTATCGACCTTGAAAGGCGGCTTGCCCAGATAATGATCCAGGTCGATGCGCTCCACGGTGATCGTTCCCTCTTGGTGATTTTCGACGATCTGCACCGCGCTCTTGCGGACAATCCGCCCGAGTTGCTTTTCCAGGCTGCGCACGCCGGCCTCGCGGGCATAGCCTTCGATGATTTGTTGCAACGCTTCATCATCCAGTTGGATACGGTCACGCTCCAGCCCGCTGCGCTCCAGCAGCTTCGGCCACAGATGGTTACGGGCGATTTGCAGCTTCTCGGCGGTGATGTAGCCGGACAGGCGAATCGTCTCCATGCGGTCGAGCAGCGGCGCTGGAATCGTGTCGAGTTGATTGGCCGTGCAGATGAACAGCACTTTGGATAGGTCGAAACGCACGTCTAGATAGTGATCGAGGAATTCAGTGTTCTGCTCCGGGTCGAGGACTTCCAGCAGCGCTGAGGCTGGATCGCCATGATACGAAGCGCCGATCTTGTCAATCTCGTCAAGCATGATCACCGGGTTAGCGGTCTCGGCATCGCGGATGGCCTGGATAAACTTACCTGGTAATGCGCCGATATACGTGCGGCGATGGCCCTTGATCTCGGCTTCGTCACGCATCCCGCCCAAGCTGAGCCGGTAGAACTGGCGATCCAGCGCCGCAGCCACCGAGCGGCCAATCGACGTTTTGCCCACGCCCGGTGGGCCAACCAGCAGAATAATCGAACCCCCAACCTGACCCTTCAGCGCCCCGACGGCCAGGAATTCAATGATCCGGTCCTTCACATCGGCTAGCCCGTCATGGTCGCGATCCAGCACTTCGCGGGCATGTTTGAGATCCAGGTTGTCCGTTGAATAAACTCCCCACGGCAGATCGGTCATCACGTCCAGGTAATTGCGGGTGACAGCGTATTCTGGGGAACCGGTTTCCAAGATCGACAGTTTGTCCAGCTCCTCGTCGATGCGCTTCTTAGCCGCTTCGGGAACCTGGCGGGTTTCCAGCCGTTCACGGAAACGGTCCACATCGGCGGTGCGGTCGTCTTTGGCAATACCTAATTCTTGCTGGATAGCCTTGAGTTGCTCACGCAGGAAGAATTTGCGCTGATGCTCACTCATCTTCTCTTCGACTTGCTTGCGAATTTTGGTCTGAAGCTGGGCGACTTCCAGTTCCTTTTTGATCAATACAATCACTTTCTTTAACCGCTCCAGAACCGGTGCCGTGGCCAGGATTTCTTGTAACTCTTCCTTGCTGGCGGTGGTCAGGCTGGCGGCGAAATCAGCCAGCGGTGAAGGATCATTGGTATTGAAACGATTGAGGAAGAACTTAAGTTCCTCAGAATATAGCGGATTGAGCGGGATCAATTCCTTGAGGGTGTTGATCACCGCCAAGGAATAGGCGCGTAATTCTTCGACACCGGCATGCCCGGCGTCCTCATTCAGGTACTCGACTTGAACATGGTAAGGTGGTTCATTGGACAGCCAGCGCTCGATACGGAATCGCCGCAGCCCCTGAGCAATGAATTGCAGCCGTCCCTCATTGCGCGCCAGTTGATGCATTCGTGCAGCGGTGCCTACCGGATGAAAATCATCGGGATGGACGTTTTCGGCACTGTCCGGCTTGACCAGGATCAGGCCGATCACCCGTTGATCGCGGCTGGCGGCAGCCTCAATGGTCGGCAGCCAGGGTTCTTCATTCAACAGCAATGGCAGGGCCTGCGCCGGGAAGAAGGGCCGTTCGGACAGCGGCAGCAGGTACAGGGTATTGGGCAGAATGTCGACGGCGGGAACGATGTGGTTGGCGGACGCTTCGGAGGCGTCGGAGGCGTCGGAGGCGTCGTTGTCCTCGCGCACGACTTCCGCTTCGATAGTTTCGTGATCAGTCATAATTTTTCACGCGGCGGTAACAGAATATTGATCTTCTAAATGCGGGCGGGCTGGAGGATTGTCAAGGGTATCTATACTTTCATCAAAGCAACCCTGCTGAAACCGGCAAACGCAATCCACTGGTCCGCGCCCATGTACTCATCCACTGCCAATATCCGCGCCCTGATGGCTGATTTTCACATCACTGATGTGATGTTGCGCTACAGCAGTTTCGTTCCCCGTTTGTATAATCTGTGCAAATCGCTGGGTTTCACCCCTGGCAAGATCATGCCCTCGCGGGCGTTTTGCTCGGATGAAAACCAGGGCTATCCGATCATTCTCATCAGCAAACACTTTGGCGTATTTCCGTTCAATCATGGCCAGGTCGGCGGCATCGTTGCCACCGATCGCCACGCGCCCCACGCCGAGCACGGGCAGGACATGGTGATCATTCACGCCAGCCATGTGGGTTATGATCCGGAGCGCCGCGTGTTTGGCGTTTACCGGCGCATCCAAAGCGAAGATCAGCACTTGACCGCCAGTTGCGGGAAGATTGAAGCAGTGCTGCGCTGGTATCAGGATGAATACGCCTTTGCTCGCGACAACATTCTGCTGGAGCGCCAGGGAGAGGAATACCGGGTCACGATCGATAACCAATTGCTGCGCGAGAATCGCGACGAGGGTTTGTTCCTGAATTTGGAACGGCTAGCGACTGCAGATCAGGCCAGCCATGAGTGGCATCCGGTGTATTGCCGCAGCACGGCCAAGAGCTTGCTCGCTTCGCCCGAACTGCGCTATCGAATGGAACAAGCGGGTTGGGCCGATGGCCAGCGTGAACCGATTGGCACATGGCTGCAGCCAGAGTATTTTCGCTTCAAGCGCGACGTTCAGGGCGATCTGGAAGGCCGTAGTCATTTGGAGAAAAACCTGTTCGATCCGATGGCTTGGATCGTCACTGCGCCGCATCCGCTGCTGACGGCTGCTCAGGTGAATACGCAAGTGGAATTCGATCGCACTTTCCGCACTATCGTCCGGGAACATGGCTATCAAGGCAAGCGGGTTTTGTACATCTCTGGACTGCATATCGACATTTCCCCTCAGGCTGGACAGCGTTTCCCATTGACCAAGTTTGTGCCGTGGGCAGCGTTCGTGCAGCAACCTGATGGCAACCACTCTACCCTGGAGCAGGTAGAGCTTTTCGAGCACTTACGCGGGCAATCCAACGAGAACCCGGATCAGATCAATCTAGAGGAATCCATTCATCAGATGGAACTGGCCCGGCAGGTCGATGTGGCTACCCCTTGAGAAATTTTCCATCGATAAGGGCTTCTGAATTTGGTGATTTGTCACCCGATGCGCTTTAAGTTGGCTTCGTTTCTGCGCATTAAATGCTGTCAGTATGTAACTTTACCGGCCGACCGATATGATAGCCTTGCGCGTAGTCGACACCAATCTCGCGCAGGATGCTCAAAATTTCTTCATTCTCAACAAATTCGGCAACCACTCGCTTGCCCATGCCGTGGGCAATGTCAGTCACTGCCCGGACAAAAATTTGATCCTCACGATTGTGGGCAATATTGCGAATGAAAGCCCCGTCGATCTTGATCGCACTCATCGGCAGTTGGCGTAGATAAGCATATGAAGCAAACCCGCTGCCAAAATCATCCAATGCGAACCGGCAACCGAGCTTCTGGATATCGCGCATCATCCGTGTGGTATTTTGCAGGCTGTTAACCGCCACAGTTTCAGTAATCTCGAATGTGAGCCGTGTCGGATCAACATCATACTGAGCCAGCAGATCTTTCAGGTCTGGCAGCAGTGAGGGATCCTCCATCGCGTTGGCGGAAAGATTGACCGACAGATCAATCCCCGGATGCATTTGCAAGACTAAAATTGACCGTGCTAGGACCCAATGATCGATAGCATGGATCTGACCGGTTTTCTCAGCAACCGGAATAAAGTGATTGGGGTAGACCAGTTGCCCTTGAACATCACTCATGCGTAGCAGGGCTTCTCGACGTTGCATGCTCCCCGTTGCTAGCTCCATGATCGGCTGGAAGTGCAACTCGAAACGATCCTCGATCAACGCCTCAGTGATTCGCTCCGACCACAACACCCGTGCGTTGGCCTGTTCCCGGCCTTGATCCTCCGGAGAGAATAAGTACCAGCGGCCCCGGCCTCTTTCCTTAGCCTGATACATGGCTAGATCAGCGTCGGATAGCAGTTGCTGGGTGTCAACGCCATGTTCGGGAAACAGTACGATGCCAATGCTAGCGGAAACCTGATGCCGCACACCGTGATTACGAATCACCACAGATTGGATACACATTTGCACCTGTTCAGCGGTAGCGATGGCTTGTTCTGAACTCGCCTGGGGCAGTGCTAAAGCGAATTCGTCCCCGCCAAACCGCCCTAAGGAACCGCCTGTGCCAAGGAGTGCTTCCAATTGTTCAGCAACCTGCTGTAACAGCAGGTCACCCACCGGATGGCCGCTGATGTCGTTGACATCTTTAAACTGATCCAAGTCGAAGAACAGTAGCGCTCCACTCAGTTTCTTATGAACCGACTGGTCGACCAAGCGGGTCAAATCGTGGTTAAAACGCCGGCGATTGAGTAACCGGGTCAATGGATCATGATCTGCCAGCCAGACCAGCTCTGACCGCGCTTCTTCCCGGTCGCGTTGAATGTGCTCCATTCGTTCGGACAGAGTGCCCACCGTATCGATCATCTGGTCCATTTCATCGCGCAACGGGAACCAGGAAGCATCGAGAGTGAGTAAACGATTGCGCAAGTCGGTAAAGCGATCCTCGGCGAGCAGGGGCAACACATCCGCTAACCGTCTGAGCCGTTTGACCAGAGTTTGCATTACTAATAGCAGCAGGCTTTCCGACAGGACGAGACCCAGAAACCCAATGAGAATGCTGTCGCGGGTCACCTTGGCGATAGCCTGCTGCTGTGCAGTGATTGGATTGATTAACAGAGCGTCCACTTCTGGCGCCAGAGCCGGTAGCCGAGAGATCTCGAACCAGTCCTGATCTCGCTGAATCAGTAGGGTATTGGTGCTTCCCCCGATATCCAATTGTCTAAGATCGGTGTCGTGCAGCAAGGCCTCGATCTGTTCGGGATGAGTGATTGCCGGAAATTGGGTGAGATTGGCTTGTTCAACCATGATCGCCACATCGGCGCCGGTCAGCGCATGAAAGGCTAGCAGGACATCAGCGACTGAACGGCCCAATGCCAAAGCTCCGGCGGAATGGCCTTGCCAAAGCAAGGGAGCAGCCAAATATTGGTAGCAATCTGGAGCACAGGCCAGCATAGTGGCTGTTTGTTCCGGCCACCGCTGCAATCGCTCGATCAATTCAGCAGGTAATCCTTGGGCATGGTCCGGCCACAGCAGAATCGATTGGCCTTTGGGCTGAATCCAGTAAGCTGAGCGGATATCCCATTCCAAATCCAGCATGAAACCGTTGTGATCCAGCGCTTGATGCAAGCGTTCATTGATGGCTTGATCAGACTGATCTGATCCCAGTAACGGCACGATATTGGCGAGCCGTGACATTTGCCGGTAGCCGTCGTCCAACAAAGCGTAGAGTTGGCGAACCTGCCGATCCCGTACCTCGATCTGTTGCTGCTTGAATTGCTCTGCTGCCTGGCGATAGGCTAAAAACGCCAGCGAAGCGTTGACCAGCATCAGGACAAGGCTAAGGACGATCAGCGCCTTCCAGCGCAGGCTGAGATAGAGTGCCGGTAAGTTCGAAGGAGCGAATCTGGCCATGGCGCCGTTCTTACTTAGAAGCGAAAAGCGGCTTGCACGGCAAACAGATTCCAGTATTCGCTCAATTGGCTGGGATCTGGGTTTTCCCTATATGACAGCACGAAGGTCCCGTGGTGGCGTTGATATTCAGCTCGCACCATCCATTCTCGATTGATGTCCCAGCGTAGGCCCGCCGTCCAAATCTTAGAAAAGTAGGTAAAGGGCGGCGGACCTCTAAGCAACGAGAATTCGACGCCGTCCCGATCATTCCGGTTAGCAAAGCCCTCTTCATAGCGCAGTAGTAGTTCAACATTCGGCCGGATCCGGTAGGTTCCCTGCAGGTAGTACCCCTCAACAGTGGTTCTAAAATTTGAAAGAAGTGGGCCATAGTCACGCCATTCCAATGGTTCGTGGGCGTACTCAGCCGTGAGTGTCCAGTCCTCGGCATCGTATTGGATGGAAGCGATCCAGTAGAAGATATCCGTGGTTCCTGCATTTAACGGTGAATGCTGGCCGGGATCGAATTGTAAGGACAGTGTTGTGCCGCTGAGTCCGAATTTGAGTTGTTCTCCTGGCGCTGAGTACCAGAGCCGGGCCAGTCCCACGATACCGTTGGGCTGGAATTCACCGTCGTAGTCATTGCGGAGGAATGTCCATTCAACGTTATCATCGAGCACGGAGCGGCCGCCACCCACTGTGAGCGATAAGGCGCCTAAGTTGCTGTAAGTCTCCCCATAAAACATGAGTCCATCCAGGGAAAGCGCTAAGTTGCGGATTTTGTCGAAATATACTACTTGAGGCAGAAAAATGCCGGGGTGAGTGAACGGCACATCGCGGGTTTCGTTGTAGATTCCTAGAGGGTTCTTGATGCGCCCTGCGCGAAGACCCCAGCGATGTTCGATTGAGGACGCTAGCGTGAAATCCGCTAACCCATAGTCCAGATTGGGCGTCCCATCGTACATATTGCCCGCGCGCCGGGCCAGCAATTGACCGGATAAGAGGATTTGCGGGTTAATTAGTAGCGAAGCATTGATGCCAATCTCCGTGAAATCGAACGAAGTTTCTGGACTGTTTCCAAAAAAGTGATTATCGCTGGTTCTAACTACTGCCTGGCTGGCAAAGCCATGAACTTGCAAAGGATCCCAGATGGATTGGGATTCTTCGGCATTCGCGCTCATCAGGCCAAGAACCGGCAATAGCGCAATGACCCGCCTGTGCATTTCAACGAACCTCCAGTGTTCGGACTTGGGGATAGCTTGATCCAGACTCTACATAGCCAATACTTCCTAGCGTGGACGCTACCCGTTCAACCATCTCCTGCTCGGTTGCTACCATGATGGGTGCCTGTCCAGTTCCGGAAAAGATCTGGCGATCCCAGACTTGCCGCAATTGATAGGGAAAAAGACCCAGAATGTTTTTGGCAAATTTACGATGTAATGGATGATTGTCTGGTAAAACAAACACTTTTACCGGCACATTATTTTCCCAGAGCGGTAGTCGCATGGTAAAGCAAAGTCGCGCTTGATTTTGACTGATTTGAGTATTTGGCGTTGCTTTGTTGACGATCAATTCCTGAGCGGTGAGCATCCATGGCCATAGCGTGACCGTCAGACAGATAAACACTTTCTTCAATCGCCCACTTGACCGGTTAATAGCAGAGCAGGTAGGGGCAGCAGCATTGTCCAGGGCGCGATGCCAAGGGTAGCCATTATTCAAACGGCTATAGTATCCATCCATAAAAACCAGTCTGTAGGTGCATCATGAGGACATGCCTAAGCAATGTACTGTTATCAGTATAGCACTAGGCCTTCATTCAGCTCGTGAGATTTCACGGATCAGTTGAGAGGTAACTGCTGTTGAGGCAGAGCATGCACAAGGTATTGATCGATAATCCGGCCTACAAATTTTTGCCTAAGATGATCTGACGAAACCAGCCATTAGCCAGTGCTGGCTGGTTTAATAGCACCTCCAGCCCAGGCGTCTGTGCCAGGATATTTTCCAACACCACATCAGTGCGTGTCGCCAGCAAGCCCAATAAGGGGCTGATCAGCCGCCGGACCGGTGCCCGCTGTCCGGGCCGAAGAAACTTGTCGAGAATCAGCACCCGCCCGCCAGGCCGCAGCACTCGCGCTGTTTCGACAAGTACCCGCTCCGGGTGAGGAGTAACCGCCAGAATCAGATGCAGAATCACGACATCAAACACGGCAGCAGCGTAGGGCAAAGTACGCGCATCGCCTTCATCCAGGCGCAGTTCGAGATTTCGGGCAATGGCCTTGCGCCGGGCGCGGACCAGCATAGCCGGGGTCAAATCGAGTCCGGTATAGTGTGGTCCAACAGGCAGCAGCGGTATGTCCAAGCCACTACCGACACCGGCCAGCAGAATATCGTCGTGAGGTCCATCACACAACCTAGCCAAGCTGCGTTGCCGCATTCCAATGGTGAAGGGCGCGACAAAGGCGTCGTAGATCGGTGCAAATAAGGTATAAGTGTAGCGTAGGGTCACAGACGCACCTAATGCAAGGTGCGTGGGATGGATAGCACGAACGGTGGGATTTCAGCGTCAAAAGTTACGCCATCATCGGCTAGCATCTGATAGCTGCCCTTCATACTACCCACCGCCGTATCCAAAATCGCGCCGCTGGTATACTGGAAACCTTCGCCGGGACGCAGATACGGTTGTTCTCCGACTACGCCCTCGCCGCGCACCTCTTCGACCTTGCTATTAGCGTCAGTGATGATCCAGTAGCGGCTGATCAGCCGGGCAGCAACATTGCCTTGGTTTTGAATCAACACCGTATAGGCGAACACGTAGCGATCTTGGGCAGGATCAGATTGTTCTTCCAAATAGAAGGCCTGTGCAGCGACCTTAATGCTGTAATTAGTTATTTTCTTCCCCATAGATAAAGGGTTTCCAGTAGTTGGGCGGGTAGATGAGAAAGCGCTTCTAAGGCATAGCTCGCGCCAATCGTGGCAAATCACCCTCTAACCCCATGGCCCGGCGGGCGATGAGATTCTTCAGCGGGCTAGCGGCGTCGGTTAGATGAAGACCGAGAGTGCGCAACAGCCGCACCGGTGGTAGCGAATTGCTGAACAGCCGCTTGAAGCCGTCCATCACACCTAGCATCAAAAGGTTATCACCCTTGCGCCAGCGTTCATAGCGGCGCAGCGTCTTGAATGCACCAATCTCCTGACCGGCAGCCAAGGCGTTCAGAATCACTTCGGCCAAAGTTGCGGCGTCCAGCAGGCCCAGGTTGACGCCCTGGCCAGCCAGTGGATGCACGACATGCGCGGCGTCACCAATCAGAACCAGACCGGGTTTGACGTAATCGTGGGCATGCTGGAGACGGAGAGGAAAAGCCTCGCGCGGCCCAACGTCAGTGATCGCGCCCAGCCGCCGGTCAAATGCTTCCGTCAGCGCCTGGGCAAATGCGGAATCATCCAAGGCTAACAGCGCATCTGCCTGTTCTGGCAGCGTGGACCAAACAATAGAGCAGCCGCCATCATGCAGTGGTAGGAACGCCAGCGGTCCGGCCGGCAGAAAACGCTGCCAAGCGGTTTCCTGGTGTGATTCAGCGGTGCGGACGTTGCTGACAACCGCTTTTTGATCATAGCTCCAGCCACGGGCATCGATACCGGCCAGTTGCCGGACCTTGGATTGCGCCCCATCCGCGCCGACCAGTAATCGTGTGGCGTATTCACATCCGTCATTCAATCGCACTCGCCAACCTTTGCCGTCCAGCGGCTCAGCGGTATCCAGCGCCACTGGGCAAAACAGATCAACCGCTGGCAGCTGCTGCACTCGTTCCAGAAGGGCATATTGGATCACCCGGTTCTCAATGATCCAACCTAGCAATGGCTCGCCGATGGCCGCGCTGTCAAAATGAATGTGACCGGAACCCATTGCATCCCAGACCTGCATATCGCGAAAGGGGCTCACTCGCCAGGCAGCCATGCTGTCCCAGGCACCCACTGCGGCAAAGATGCGTTGTGAGGCGCGATTGATAGCGGAGACACGCAGATCCGGCTTCGGGTCTGGGCAGATATGTTCCAGCGGCTTACCTTCCAGTAGGGCAATGCGCAAATCCGTCTCGCCCAGTGCACAGGCCAGTGCTGAGCCCACCATGCCACCGCCAACGATAATGAGATCGTAGTCCATTTTGATGGAGTTCATGATGTTCTCTCTAATCTCCAGCCTCTCTCTTAGAGAGCGATGAGTGCTTGGGTTCACGCTGTCAGCGCCAGTCCCCGCACCAGTTTCGGCACCCGTCCGTCCAGGCCCATAGTCTGCCGGGCAAACCAGTGCTTGATCGGCGGCAGCAGATCGAAGGCCAGTAGTCCCAGATTGCGGGCGGCGCGCACCGGTGGTAACGGATTGATGAACACCCGATGCAAGGCGTCGGTAAAAGCAATCGTTTGCTGCTGATCCCAGCGCCGCCAACCGGCGTAACGGTTCAACGCCTTCAAATCGCCAATATCCTCATTCGCATGATGAGCATCAGCGATCACTTCCGCCAGTGCCGCCACATCGCGGATTCCAAGATTAAACCCTTGACCAGCGATGGGATGCAGGGTATGGGCAGCGTTGCCAATGATCGCTACTCGTTGGCGAGCATGCTCACGGGATTTCAACAGGAACAGTGGATACGCCTGCCGCTGCCCAGTGCGCTGGAACGGACCAAGCCGGTCGCCGAAGCGCTGATGCAATAGGGCTAGGAAACCCGCGTCGTCCAATGCCATCACGGCTGGCACATCAGCATCATTGACCGTGCAAACCACTGCGCAACGATTCTCGCTCATCGGCAGGAGCGCAATGGGCCCATCTGGCGTGAACCGTTCGTAGGCGACATTCCGATGCGGTAAAGCCGGAGTGACATTGGCGATCACTGCTTGCTGGCCATACTCCCAACGCAAGGCGGCGATACCCAATTGCTGACGCACCGGCGATTGCGCGCCGTCAGCGGCCACCAGCAACCGGGTCCGCAGCTCTACCGTTTGTTCGCCGCTGAAACGAACCGTGGCGCAAACTGTATCCGGTTCAATAGCAACTGTTTCCAAGCGGGCAGGGCAGAGCAGCTCCACATGGCGCAAGGCTGGTAGTTTCGTCAGGAGCGCTGCGCCGATCTGTCGCGCCTCGGCCACATAACCCAGCGCCTCTACGCCCTCATCGCAGCAGTCGAGATGAGCGAAACCGGGCGAGCCGCGTTCAGAAATATGGATGTGGCGGATAGGGGTTGCGGTTTCAGCCAGCATCTCCCACAGGCCCAAGGTTTGAAAGATACGCCGGGTTCCCTGGGCCAAAGCCAAGATGCGGTCATCATAGCTGGGGTGTTCGCTAACGGCCAGCGGCGCTGCTTCAACCAAGCCGATGCGTAAATTTAGCCCATCCAGCGCGCAGGCTAGGCTGGCGCCGACTAGGCCGCCACCGATGATGAGTAGATCATAATCTGGTTGAACCATGGTTTACTCTCAACCCTTTTTCTGGCGACGGCAACGCAAGTAAATTCTCATCTTAATTTTAGCCACACCCTCTTTTAGCTTTAGCCATCTTTTGGCTTTAGCCATGCGTCTTCCGCATCAATGCCTCAATCGCATCGATCTCCTTGGGTACACCGGCAGTCAACACTTCAGGCTCTCCTTCCGTAACCAGCACATCATCTTCGATACGCACGCCAATCCGCTGCCAGCGTTCATCCACATCACTCTCCAAGTGAATGCCGAGTTGCGCCCAGCATCCATCGGCGATTTGGCTACCGGCGGGAATATACAGGCCCGGCTCAATCGTGGTGACCATGCCGGGTGCAAAAACCTGCCAGTCTTCACCGGTTTTATAGCTACCGACGTCATGTACATCCATGCCCAGCCAGTGACCGGTGCGGTGCATGTAGAATTGCTTATACGTTTCCGCCTTGATCGCTTCGTCCACATTACCCTGTAACAAACCCAGCGCGATTAATCCCTCGGTCAGCACATGGACTGCCGCATCGTGCGGTTCGTTAAAATGGCAACCAGGCCGAACCTTGTCAATTGCTGCTTTTTGCGCGGCCAGCACCAGCTCATAAATTACCCGCTGCTCCGCGGAAAACCGTCCGTTAACCGGGAATGTGCGCGTAATATCGGAGGCATAGCCGTCTACTTCAGCGCCCGCGTCGATCAATAGCACATCGCCATCATGTAGTTCCGCGTTATTCTCCGTATAGTGCAAAATGCAACTGTTATCGCCGCCAGCGACAATGGCCGGATACGACCAACCGGCGCCATTGCGCAGGAAGGTATGAAAAAATTCAGCCTCGATCTCGTACTCCATCATACCAGGCCGGCAGATCTGCATCGCCCGGCAATGCGCCTCGCAGGCGATCCGGGCTGATTCGCGCATCACCGCGATTTCCTCGGTCTCTTTGCAGCGCCGCATAGGATGCAGCAGGTGCTCTAGCGCGATGAAGGTGACCGGTGCTTGTACGCCGATTCGCGCCTTAGCACGGGTCTGATTGATCCAACTCATCACTTGTTCATCAAAATCAGGATGATACCCGATGGCGTAATATACCCGCTCACGATTTTCCAGAAGCGGCAACAGGATTTTGTCCAGTTCCGCAATGGGGTGTGCATTATCTGCCCCGTAACGTTCCTTGGCGCCCTGCGGGCCGGCGCGACGGCCATGCCAGATTTCCATGTGCGGGTCACGGTCGCGGCAGAACAGCAAAAATTCCTGTTCTGCTCCGGGAATGAGCGCGGCGATCGCCTCCGGCTCCGGGAAACCGGTCAGATAGTAGAAATCACTGTCCTGACGGAAGGGATAGTAAACATCACGATTGCGGGGCGCTTCCAGCGCAGCGGGTAACAGCGCGACCGAATTGGCTCCCATCAGATCCATTAAGGTGCGGCGGCGACGGGCAAAGACTGGGGCTGGAAGGGTGCGGGCAAGCATGAGCGATAGTTTCCATTTCTAGCATATGCGGTAACGATCTTGTTCGATATCCTGCTGAATCATTAACAAACCAACTCGTAAATATTCGACGACTTCAGCGTAAGCATTTTCATCGGCTTCATCCCCCTCATCAGTATCGAAACTTATTTGGGCGATGTCCGCAACATCCTTCAGGAGTTCCTGGCTTTCCTCGCTAAGCTGGCTGCCTCGCCCAATTTCACCGAGTCCCAATCCGTAGAGCAGTCCCTGGCACCACCCACCCAGTGCATTCACTCGCTGGCGCAAGGGGGTATCGTCATCAGGCAGCACCGGTGTAATAGGCTCGTCAAAATTATCGATCTGGGCAATGCCTTCATCGAATAGTTGCGCGAGTAACTTGTCCGTCATTGGGGAAAATGTGCCATCGCCGACTAACGCCTCTCGAGCATATTGCAACCATTGATCACGGTCCAGATTTATGTTTGTGCACAACAGGCCACATAGCAATCCGTGTAGCTCAGCCTGATTGATAGGGGCCAGTAACTGGCTCAACTGCTGAAATTGGGACGAATCATTGGCACGCATGGGAAACTCCAGAGCCAATAGGTGGAACATTAGATGATTCATCCTATCATTTCTGGACGAGATTCCTAAAGCACCCTGGAATTGACCTGATTGGAATAATCGCTTTATAGTGTTTTTATGGATAACGAGAACTTTGAAGAAACTACTTCGTCTTTCATGGCTGAAGACTCTGATGATTCCTCCGGAACGGTGGTAACTGATTTAGCGATTCTCGCTGAGCGGGTTGAACGGCTTGTGCAGCTTTGCGAGCAACTGACTCAGGAAAATCAGGAGTTGCATAAGCAAATGACGGTCTTGCAGACTGAGCGTGATGTCTTATATGACAAAAACGAGCAGTCCCGTTCCCGCATCGAGGCCATGATCGTGCGCTTGAGAGATCTGGAGCAAACATCGTGAGCCAGGAAACCCACAGTGTTGTCGTTCAATTGATCGGGTACGAATACCGGTTTACCTGCCAACCGTCCGAACGGGATGAGTTGCTGGAGGCAGCCCATTATCTAAACGAGCAGATGGGGGAGATTCGCAATCACGGCAAGCACTTGAGTTTGGAAGCGATTGCCGTGATGACCGCATTGAATCTCAGTCATGATCTGCTGCGGCAACAGCGGCAGGCGGCGGATGCCGAAGCGATCATCAGCCGTCAGGTACGAGACTTATTACAAAGAGTGGACGCCGTACTTTAGCTTGCAGTGTGAATTAGGTATATAATTGTTTTGTGTCCAACGGTTTTTAGTTCGGGCGTTCTCTGCGGTGTTCGAGTAGCGGGCCGGGTAACCCCTTGATCCTAATTGATTATACCCGGGGACGTGGTTGCTGGTGCAGGTGTGCATGTCCACCTTCGTTGTGGAAAGCCTGATGCATCGCGCTGCGCCCCACTTGAACCTCCCTGGTTCAAGGGCAAGGTCCGAAACGGCACAGGCGGAGGACGCCCTCTCTCTATTCAGGCGATGCATGGTCATCGCCTTTATTTTGTCCCGTGATCAACAATACCTCCATTCCTTTGCCCTCTTCTCCATCCGGGGAGAGGGATGGGCTTCGCCAATTCTTGCTTGCCCAGCGCCGCGCCTTGTCCGTTGCTGAGAGACATGCGGCGGCGCTAGCAGTTGCTCAACGATTGGCGATGGAACCCGGTTTTACTGAGGCGGCGGCTATTGCCGGTTACTGGGCCTGTCAAGGCGAGTTGGATCCAGCACCACTGTTGGAGCGCGCTTGGACCGAAGATAAAACAGTTTATCTACCAGTGCTGGCCGGTGATACGCTCCTGTTTGCGCCCTATCAGCCTGACGATCCGCTGCGCCGCAATCGCTTTAATATTCCTGAGCCTGAAGTCCCTCTTGCAGATTTGCGGCTGCCGTCTGATATGGACTGGGTTCTGACGCCGTTGGTTGCCTTCGACGCTATGGGGACGCGTCTGGGCATGGGTGGGGGATTTTATGACCGCAGTTTCGCATTCCTGCTGGAGCCGGGCTGGCAAGGCCATCACCCGCAGTTGCTGGGGTTAGGTTATGCATTTCAGCGGGTTGAGGCGTTAATCCGCCAACCCTGGGATGTGCCATTGGACGCAGCAGTGACCGAGGAGGCTTTGTATCTGTTCGCCAAGAATCAAGTAAGGGAGCCTTAACATGGGTTACTGGTTATTGAAATCGGAACCGGCCACATTCAGCATTGCTGATCTGGAGGCCGCGTCAGAGCAAACCACATCCTGGGAAGGAGTGCGCAATTACCAAGCCCGTAATTTTCTACGGGATGGACTGCGTGTAGGTGATCAGGCATTTTTCTATCATTCTGGAATCCTCAGTCCAGCTATTGCTGGCATCGTTGAGATCACGCGAGAAGGTTACCCTGACGAAACCGCTTTTGATCCAGCTAGCGCTTACTACGACCCCGCCAGCACGTCGGCACAACCCCGCTGGTATCGGGTCGATGTGCGTTTGAACCGGCGGTTACGCCGGCCAATCACCCTAACTGAATTGAAACAACATCGAGAAGCGTTAGGGGACTTCGCCTTGCTACGTCAAGGCAACCGGCTGTCAGTGTTGCCGGTCACTGCCGCGCAATGGGTTTTGATCTTGATGCTGGAGGCTGGTTTAGCTCCGTCCATCCAAAAATAGCCGGTAGGCGGGATTACCGGTCTCTTCGAAACAGGGATAGCCCAGTTCGTGAATGTAATCATAGAATTTTGGACGCTCTGCTACGGGCACCTGGATGCCCACCAGCACCCGGCCATGATCAGAGCCATGATTGCGGTAGTGAAACAGGCTGATATTCCAGCCATGGGCCATGCCGGTCAGAAACCTTAGCAGGGCGCCAGGCCGTTCCGGGAACTGGAACCGGTAGAGAATTTCATCGCGGACACCTGGCGCATGGCCTCCCACCATATAGCGCACGTGTAGCTTGGCCATTTCGTTGTCACTCATATCGACTACCGGATAATGCTGTTCGCGCAGGGCATCGATGATCCGGTTTTTTTCCTCCTCACCCTCGCTAAGCTGAATGCCAGCGAATACCTGCGCATCGTGGTCATCGGCGTAACGATAGTTGAATTCAGTGATGGAGCGCTTGCCGATCGTTTGGCAGAATTTCCGGAAACTACCGGGCCGCTCGGGGATGGTTACCGCCAGCAAAGCCTCGCGCCGTTCGCCTAGTTCCGCCCGCTCAGCGACATGGCGCAGCCGATCAAAATTAATATTGGCACCGCAGTTGATAGCGATCAGGGTGGCATCGCTGACGCCAGTCCGCGCCACATGTTTTTTTAACCCGGCCACGCCCAGCGCCCCAGCAGGTTCGGCAATCGAGCGGGTATCGTCAAAAATATCCTTGATAGCTGCGCAGATTTCATCGGTAGACACCACGATGACCTCATCTACCAGATCTCGGGCTAGGCGGAAAGTCTCCTCGCCGACCTGTCGAACCGCCACACCATCAGCAAAAATGCCGACCTGATCGAGTGTGATCCGCTGGTCGTGCTTGAGCGCTTCATGCATGGAAGCAGCGTCATCCGGCTCCACGCCGATGATTTTGATATCAGGCCGCAGGAATTTGATATAAGTGGCTACGCCGGCGATCAAACCACCGCCACCGACCGCGATAAAGACGGCTTCGATGGGATCGGGGTGTTGGCGCAAGATTTCCATGCCGATGGTGCCATTACCGGCAATGACATCCGGATCGTCGTAAGGATGGATAAAAGTCAGCCCCTTATCCGCTTCCAGTTGCCGGGCATGCTGGTAGGCTTCGTCATAGGTATCGCCGTACAGCACCGTTTTTCCGCCCCGGTCGCGCACTGCCTGTACCTTGATAGCTGGCGTTGTCCGGGGCATAACGATGGTCGCTTTGATACCAAGCCGTTGCGCGGCCAAGGCGACCCCTTGGGCGTGATTGCCGGCGGAGGCACAGATCACGCCTTTGTCCAACGCTTCGCGCGGTAATTTGGAGATCTTGTTGTATGCGCCGCGCAACTTAAAAGAGAACACCGGTTGCAGGTCTTCGCGTTTGAGCAATACACGGTTGTTCAGGCGCCGGGAGAGGCGGTTCATCGCTTCCAGTGGCGATTCGATGGCGACGTCGTAGACACGGGCAGTGAGAATTTTCTTGATGTAATCTTGCATGGTGATTTGAGAATCTGATGAGGAGAAACATCGCATGTCCAGCGATGACATGAAAAAACGTGCTGCTGAAGCGGCTCTGGGGTATGTCGAAGACGACATAATCATCGGTGTCGGCACGGGTTCAACGGTCAATTATTTTATTGATGCCCTGTCACGGATCAAGCATCGGATTGAAGGAGCCGTGCCGAGTTCTGAAGCGACCGCGCAGCGCTTGAGAGCATGTAAAATTCCGGTGCTGGATTTGAACGCTGCCGGACCGTTGCCGTTGTATGTGGACGGAGCAGATGAAATCAACTGCTATTTGCAGATGATTAAAGGCGGCGGCGGTGCGTTGACCCGTGAAAAGATCGTCGCTGCCGCCAGCGAGCGGTTTGTGTGTATTGCCGATCAATCCAAGCTCGTGGATGTGCTAGGGGTATTTCCTCTGCCCATTGAAGTTATTCCGATGGCGCGCAGCTATGTTGGGCGCGAGTTGCTGAAGCGCGGTGGTCAACCGGTGCTACGAGACAATTTTATCACGGATAACGGCAATCTAATCCTGGATGTTTATAACCTGGTGATAATGGAACCCCTTAAGCTAGAAGCGGAATTGAATAATATCGCTGGTGTCGTGACGGTGGGGTTATTTGCACAGCGTCCAGCCGATGTGTTGTTGCTAGGGACCGTGGATGGCATACGAACTATCCAGGGTTGATTGGGCACAATGATAATAAAAAACGGGCACCACCTTGCGGTGGTGCCCGTTTGCCCTTACGCCTGTTATTTGCCCCAGGTCTGAAAATTAGAAATCTACACGGGTGCCGATGGAAAAGGCGTTTTGATCCCCAAAGGGATCAGCGTCAACTATGTTCACATTTCCCACGGGTAGCGAGACCTTTGTTGGGTCATTACTACGTCCAATGTATTCAACCCAAAGCCGCGTACGTTTGCTGAAGTTGTACTGATAGCCCAGGATGTAATTATCGATTTTGCTATATCCAGAGGTACCAGGGTCTAACTGACCGTAAGCAGCACTGATCATGTTGTTGCCGAAGGTGTAGGAACCGGTCAGGTAATAGTTGGTCGCATCATCGCCACCCCAGCGGGTGCCATTGAAGCTCATGTTGCTTTGGAGTCCAAACAGATTCAGGGTGCCTTGCTCGTAAATGAAGCCCACGCTGAAGGGTCCTGAGCTATACCCCAGGCCTACGACCCATTGATCCAGATCAAAATCGAGGGTTCGAACAATGGTTCGAGTAAGATTGTCTGAATAATCGGTGCCACCATCGAGTTTGATATAGCTGACGCCAGCGAAAAATGGGCCATTGCTGTATTTGGCGGCAATGTTCCAAAGATCGATACCGTCCGAGGGGTTGTTTTTGAGTGTGAGTGCATCCGATGTTTGGCTAATTCCAACACCCTTTACACCGTTCATGACCAACAGGGCTTCGCCGCTAAAGCCATTAAAATCAGGCGTCGTATAGTAGAGGCTGTTATCTAATCGGGTCAGAGATCCTTCGCCACGGCTGGTATTTCCCGATAAGTCAACATCAAATCCATTAAACGAGCCACCCAGCCAAGCCGTACCGGTAAATGTCTTACCACTGTTGAAGATGTCAGTCACGCCTGCAATATGGTAGTAAGGGGTTTCCTGAGTACCCAAGGTCAGGGTGCCGAAGCTACCTTTGATACCGACGAATTTAGGGCGGTTACTTTCGAAATTGCCACCTTCGGTCACGTCCACGCCGAACTCGTATTGGTAAACAGCGCTGAGGCCACCACCCAAATCCTCAAGTCCTAAAATGCCCAGACGAGAATCGTTGTTGACTACGTCCCAAGAGCCGACTTTTGAGATATCCAGTTTTAACAGCCTTGAATTGTTTGGGTCCTCAATGAGGCTAGGGATTTTCTCATCGTTGTAATCCACCGAGACCCGTGCGGAGCCATACAAAATGGTATCCGCCTGGACAACGAACGGGGCTGCAAGGGTCGTAGCAACAGCCAAGGCAAGAATAGATTTATTCATGGCACAATCTCTAAAGTGACTCCGGTCAATTAATATTTTGAATTTTGCTTTCCTATCAATAGGTTAATTTGATGGGAAAGCAAACTCAAAGAACTCTTGAATTATTTATATACGCATCGCGGCAAAAAAGCAACTAATATTCTTCTAAAATACAACTTTTTTCATTAAAGCAACAGGTAACGGGCAGCTAGGTGATTTTTTGGTCACACAAACAAAAACAGACGCCCAAAGGCGTCTGTTTTTTACATTGCAAACGATCAGCAATGGCGATCAGAAGTCATGGCGGGTACCGATAGAAACCGCTTGCGAGTCGCCGATGAGGTCGCTATCCACGCTGCTGCCGATATATTCCACCCAAACGCGGGTGCGCTTGCTGAAGTTGTACTGATAACCCAACCCCCAGTTATCGATGTCATCTTGTTTCAGGTCACCCACTTGCACGATATTAGTACCTTGGCGAGCGAAGGTGGGGACATTGCCTTTATCAGGACTCATGAAGCCATAGAAGCCCCGAATGGTGTTATTACCAAAGGTGTAAGCGCCCGTTACATAGATATTCTGGGTATCACCGAAATACAGCGGATTCACATCGCCGTCTTCATAGTTCAGAGTGACCGCGAAAGGCCCCGCATTATAGCCTAAGGCCAAACCCCACTGGTCGCCATCCCAGGTAGGTGCGGTATACTTAATCCCGGCTAGACTTGGATTCTGCCTAACTTCTTGAATTGTGGAATAGTTTGCAGGATCGTTAAAGAAGCTGCCGAAACCGGGGCCATCCAGCGCCATGTAGGCCAAGCCGGCAAAGAATGGGCCATTTTTATAGGTGGCATTGAGCTGGTACATGTCAATGCTATCCGACAAATTGCAGGGGAGCTTATTGTCAGTAGAGCATTTAGCCAACTGACTCGGTGCGGTCGGATCATTGGAGCTGACATCACCATTCATGACCAACATAGCCTGAAAGCCGAAGCCGCTCCAGTTGGGCGAGGTGTACACCAAGCTGTTGTCCATACGCAGACCATAGGTGGCGCCCAAGTAGGATCTCTGGATGAAGGTATTGGCGCTGCTGTTAAAGATATCAGCAATGCCCATGACATTGTAGTAAGGGGTCCATTGGGTACCGGCAGTGACCGAGCCCCAACTGGTGCCTTTCAACCCGACCCATTTCGGACGGTTACTATTAAAATTGCCGCCTTCAGTCATATCGACGCCAAACTCATACTGGTAGATAGCGCTCAAGCCGCCGCCCAGATCCTCTTCGCCACGCACACCCAGCCGCGAAGAGTTGTTGACGACATCCCAGGCAGTAAATCCGGTGAAAACCCGGACAAGATCGCCTCGGGCATTTGTTACATAGGTCGAATCAAGATCGTTGTAATCGACGGACACCCGGGCTGAACCATACAGGGTGGTGTCAGCAACGGCAACCGAACCAAAACCAGTCAGCGCAGCCGCTACAGCTAGCGCAAGAGTAGACTTTTTCATAATTAAACTCCTAGGTTTGTGTTGCATGTACACAACAAAAGGGCGCTTACAATTCATTAGAGAGATTTATACGCATTCATAAGCGAAAATGCAACTGATATTTTCAAAAAAAACACAAATTTTTATAGTTTTGATCACAAAAACAACAAAATGTTGTTTTTGACACAAAAAACCCACCATTAAGGTGGGTGCGCATGGTTGGGGGACTAGGATTCGAACCTAGGTTGACGGAGTCAGAGTCCGTAGTCCTGCCGCTAGACGATCCCCCAGAATAACCAAACTAGCGCTTAGAGTACTGTGTGGCACGCCGCGCTTTGCGAAGGCCAATCTTCTTACGCTCCACCTCACGGGCATCACGAGTCACGAAACCGGCTTTACGCAGTGGCGGACGCAGGCTTTCATCATATTCCATCAATGCCCGGGTGATGCCATGACGGATAGCACCGGCTTGGCCGGATATGCCGCCACCCTTTACCGTAACGTAAATATCGAACCGGTCTTTGAGATCGGTGACTTCCAGTGCTTGATTCACCACCATGCAGGAGGTTTGGCGTCCAAAGTACTCGTTCAAGGGGCGGCGGTTGACCGTAATATTCCCGCTGCCAGGCCGCAGAAAGACTCGCGCCGTCGCGGTCTTGCGCCGCCCAGTGCCATAGTGCTGATTCTCAATCATTCTGGTTTATTCCATTCCAATGGGTGCGCTTACTGATTACAGTTCCAGCGGCATGGGTTGCTGCGCGGCGTGCTGATGCTCAGATCCCGCATAGACTTTCAGCTTGCGGAACATCGCCCGGCCCAGCGGATTCTTGGGCAACATGCCTTTTACGGCAATCTCAATGACGCGCTCTGGTGTCTGCTGCAACATTTTTTCCAGAGAGATGGATTTAAGATTGCCAACGTAACCGGTCACTCGATGATAAATCTTGTCTTCGGTCTTGCGTCCGGTCGTCCAAATCTTCTCCGCATTGACCACTATGATATAGTCACCCGTATCAACATGCGGCGTATATTCAGGCTTGTGCTTGCCACGCAGGCGACGGGCAATTTCCGACGATAGCCGGCCAAGAACCTTGTCCGTGGCGTCGATCACGTACCAGTCGCGCTTGACCTCGGCCGGCTTGGCGCTAAAAGTTTTCATTCGTTAACGTGCTCCGAAAAGTCCATGTTCGCTTGGAAGGGGCAGGATTCTACTCAAGCGGTGAGGGGTTGACAAGAGGCTATTTGTTGCTAGAGACGCAATCGCTCGACTACCCGGCCATGGATCAAGTGCTCGTCGATGATTTCATCGAGATCTGCATGGTCAATGTAGGTATACCAGATTGCTTCAGGATAGACCACGATAACCGGTCCTTTAGCACAACGGTCCAAGCAACCGGCACTGTTGATGCGTACCTTATAAGGAATAGCTGCCCCCTGTTGTTTAACCCGTTGCTTGACGTAATCGCGCGCCTCCTGGGCGCCGTATTGTTGACAGCATTGTGAGCCATCATCTCGCAGATTGGTGCAAAAAAACACATGATAGCGATAATAGGACACGAATAACTCCTCCTGGATTCAAGTTCATGACCATGACGAACCGCCACTATACCCCTGCCGATACGTTACTCATCAATTTCGATCAGGCGCTCCGTACTGTATTTGGACAGCCGAAGACCACCGGCCGTCCCAACCCCGCAGTTAATGTACCGTCCGCCGAATTGCAATCCTCGGAACAACGCCGGTCTGCGCGGCTGATGCGCGTCAATCATACTGGCGAAGTTTGTGCTCAGGCCTTATATCAAGGCCAATCGCTGACTGCCCAGCTGGATACCGTACGCGACCGCATGGATCAGGCCGCCATCGAGGAGAACGATCATCTCGCCTGGTGCGAAGCGCGGTTGAAAGAGTTGGACAGCCGGCCGAGCGCGCTCAATCCGCTGTTCTACGCCGGTTCGTTCGCCATCGGCGCGCTGGCCGGAAAAGCCGGCGACCGCTGGAGTTTGGGCTTCGTGGCCGAAACCGAATATCAGGTCATCCAACATCTGGATTCGCATCTGCGACGGCTGCCGGAGCAGGATCGCGCCAGCCGGGCGATCTTGGAGCAAATGAAGGAAGACGAGGCCCGCCACGCCACCCACGCGGTGGTCGCGGGCGGGGTCCGGCTGCCGCTGCCGATCCGCTTGCTGATGAAAGGCGTTTCGAAAATCATGACGAAAACGACCTATTGGGTCTGACGCCGCGTCAGGGCCTGGGGCGAGGCCGGCCGTCTGAATCGGCTAAATCCGCAGCCCTTTGTGCAGGTTGCCGCCGTAAAAAATTTCGGCCATTTCCCGCCGCACCCGCCGCTCGATCTCCAGTTGCTCGCGCGGCGGCACATCCTGCTTGTCCACGCTAAACAGGTAATTGTTCAGTTCGAAATCCTTCAGGATCATCTTGGTGTGAAAGATGTGTTCCTGATAAACATTGACGTCGATCAT
>DDST01000073.1:0-542 GCA_002343485.1 Proteobacteria bacterium UBA2383 | reverse complement strand
ATTCGGCCGCAGGTCGACACGTCGATATCGGCCCGAAAGGTGCTGATGCCGTTGTCGGGATGGCTTTCCGGATAGGTGTGGACCGTGACGTGGCTCTTGTCCAAATGACAGACCACCGCCTCCGGCAAAGGGCCTGGCGCTTCTGAATTGGACAGATGATCGGACGCGACCGGCTCCTCGGAAATCAGCATGGTGACGCTGGCCCCGTTCGGTTCGTAATCCTGTCGGGCGACGTTGAGGATGTTGGCCCCGATGATGGCGGAGACGTTGCCGAGAATCTGGGTGAGCCGTTCGGCGTTGTAGGCTTCGTCGATATACGCCAGATAACGTTCTTGCTGCGCGGGGGTCGCGGTGTAGCAAATATCGTAAATATTGAAGCTCAGGGTTTTGGTCAGGTTGTTGAACCCTTGCAACCGCAGTCTGGGCATGGGCCTCGGAGTCATGGCGTCACTCTCCCCACGGTCGAAACCGCCAAACCCGCCGGCTCGCGCGCCGGCGCATCATCCGGAAAGCGCGCGAGTATAACAGCAAAGCGCTAGCGA
>DDST01000127.1 GCA_002343485.1 Proteobacteria bacterium UBA2383 | reverse complement strand
TGCACGGCGATGGTGTTCGTGTGGAGCAACCTGACGAAAGGCGAGCCACATTTCACGCTGACCCAGGTCGCATTGAACGATGTGATCATGGTGTTCGCCTTCGGCCCCATTGTTGGATTGCTGTTGGGGCTAACCTCAATCGTTGTGCCGTGGGAAACCTTGTTCCTGTCCGTGGTGTTGTATATCGTGATTCCGCTGGTCATCGCTCAGGGAGTGCGCGGCATCGTGCTGAAGTCCCAAGGCGCAGCAGGATTAGCACAGCTCTTGGATATTCTCGGCCCGGCCTCACTGGTCGCGCTATTGACAACGTTGGTGCTGCTGTTTGGTTTCCAGGGTAAGCAGATCGTGGCCCAACCGTTGGTGATTCTGTTGCTGGCGATCCCGATCTTGTTCCAGGTGTTTTTCAATTCAGGGCTGGCGTATTGGCTGAACCGGAAGGTCGGGTCGCCGCATTGCGTGGCGGGACCGTCGGCGTTGATCGGGGCGAGCAATTTCTTCGAGTTAGCGGTGGCGGCGGCGATTGCACTGTTCGGTTTCAATTCCGGCGCGGCGCTGGCAACCGTGGTAGGCGTCCTAATCGAAGTGCCGGTGATGCTGATCGTCGCCAGCATCATCAACCGCAGTCGCGGTTGGTACGAACATGGGCGCAATGCCCCGGCTACAAAAACCTTCTGATTTTCATTGGAGAACATACTGTATTATGAATGTTCTGTTTCTCTGTACCGGTAATTCCTGCCGTTCAATCCTTGGTGAAGCCACTTTCAATCATCTGGCACCGCCAGGCTGGAAAGCCCTGAGTGCCGGGAGTCATCCGGCCGGCCAAGTGCATCCACGCTCGCTGGCCCTGCTGAATCGTGAAGGCATTTCGACCGAAGGCTATCACAGCAAATCCTGGGATAACCTGCCTGTAACGCCGGATATCGTGGTTACGGTTTGTGCCAGCGCGGCGGGTGAAACCTGTCCAGCCTATCTGGGGCCGGTGTTGCGCACTCATTGGGGTGTGGACGACCCGGCGCATGTGACGGGTTCCGAGGCAATGATTGACGCAGCGTTCATGCAAGCGTATCGGGTGCTGCGGAACCGTATTGAGGCGTTTCTGGCGCTCCCGCTGGCGGAATTGCAGAACGACCGTGCCCGCTTGAAGATGGAGTTAGACCATATCGGTACACTATCGTAAGCACCCGTGTGCCATTCTCAGTACAGCCAGTGGCTGGCACGCCACTGCTTACCACGTTTCCATTTTGAAGCGGGGCCAGCGCGCGTTGCGCGCGGCTGAAAAGAAATCACGGCGGACAGACTGCCGCAATGAGGGCGCAAGCCGCCGGAATCTCCAGCCAGCTTAGCGCACAGCCAAACCTTGACGGAGAATAGCCCTGAGTTGAAATGCTTTGTAATGACGGCATCATCCAGCCAGCTCCTGCCTGAAAACTATCCGGGCTTGCTTAAGGGATGCGCAAAAAAACAGCCAGTTCGATAGGGGAACTGGCTTTGGCTCAGGAAAACCGGGGCGTCGGGGATCGCATGACGCTCCGTGGTAAGCCCATGAAGCAAGATGTAGTTACAAGTTCACCTGCATCGAAGTCGTGGATTGGTTACCTGCGGCATCTTCAGCCGTGCCACTAATGGTGAAAGTACCCTTCAACTTATTGGTGTTCCAGTTGCAGGAAAGAGAATCAGTGCTGCTCGCCGCCAGCAATTGGCCGTTCACGAAGCAGGAGGTCAAGGTCACGCCCACATTGTCGCTGGCGTTGATTTGAAAACTCATGTTCTTACCGCGTGTTCCAGTGCTTTGAATACTGACAGTAGGCGGGGTGGTGTCGGCGACTACCTTGGGCTCAGGGATGTTATCTACCGTGACCGTCACGCCACCGGAGATACCTTGATTGCCAGCAGTGTCGTAGCCGTAGGCGACCAGCGTCGCGGAACCGTCGGCTTGCGTCGTGGTATCCCAGCTGAAACCGAAGGGGGAGGTGTTGTCTTCAGCGATCTGCTGGCCGTTAGCGAAGAGCACGACCCGGGTCACGCCCATATTGTCGCTGGCACTGACATTGACCGCCGCGATACCGGCGACAGTGCTATTGCTGGAGGGCGAGGTGATCGAGACGTTTGGAGCCTGGCTGTCGATATTCTGGGTCTGCATCGCGGTCTGCACGGCTGCCGCTGCATTCACCCGGCCATAACCGTAGTAGGTGTCCCAGCCAGCGCCGCCAAGATCATCGGCAGTATTTTTCAGAATATCTTCAAGAGAAGAGGGAGACAGGCTGGGATTAGCCGCCTTCATTAGCGCGACAACGCCGGCGGTCACTGGGCTGGCGAACGACGTGCCGTTGACGGCGCTGTAACCACCGCCCCTGCTCGTTGTCCAGATACCGGCACCTGGCGCTGCCACATCGACATAATAACCAAAACTTGACCAACTGGCTTTAGCATCGTTGCTACCGGTTGCGGACACAGAAATCATGTAGGGGCTATCACTGTAACCCCGGTCAGTGCCGCTATTGCCTGCTGCGACAACGACAACGCCACCCTTGCTATTCATGTATTGAGCGGCGCTGCCAACGGAGTTGCTGGTGGTCAGCATATCGAAGCTGATGTTGGCCACCTGTGCGCCATGATCAGCAGCCCAGGTCAGGCCATTGGCGATAGCGCTGAAGTAAGCGCTGCCATCGCTGAAATTGGTGACGCGCACCGGCATGATGCGGGCACTTCCAGCGACGCTGGCCACACCGATAGCGTTGTTGGTCGCAGCACCTGCCGTGCCCGCAACCCATGTGCCATGCCCGTTGATATCACTGGTGTTAGCAGTATTATCGGCTGAATTCCAGCCAGCGACTAATTGCCCGGCCAGATCAGGATGGGTCGCATCCACACCGCTATCCAGGATAGCTATCGTGACACCCGAACCCTGGCTGCTATCCCAGGCGAGAGGAGCCTGAATTTTCGGCAGGTGCCAAGCGCTGGCGTAGCTGGGATCGTTGGGAATCTGCCCAGCCTCCACCTGCATGTCCAATTCAGCGAATTCGACATTCGGGTTATGGGCGAGCGCCTGAGCGACAGCTTCTTCGGCCCGTGGCGGCACTTCGACAATATGCAGGTTGATCTGCCGGAGATGGCCGATCGCCTTGCCGTTGTGAGATCTGAGAATCTTATCAAGCTCAACGTCGCTCAAACCGGCTTTGGTCTGAACCAGGATACGCCCTTCAGCCCACTTGGGAGCAGCCAGCACGTCAGCAGAATAGCCAACGGTCAAGGTCAACGCAACGGCGGAGGCAAGCGAGAGTTTGTTGAAGGTCCGGCGAGTTTCGACAGAAGTGGTAGCAGCAACAGCGCAGCGAGCGCGGAAGAAGGTATTGTTGGTCATAGTGTGATCCCCTAAATGTTAGGTGGGGGGCACGCAGACCACCGATTCGCACGAGGATAGCAACCTAGAAGACTGAACTTGAAAGCTGCTCATCTGGCGATCCCGCTGTCATAAGGCTAAAGCCTTTTAGACCGGTGATTTTGCGTCACCACCTTTCAGTGGTTTTGCCCTTTTCAGATTTGGGTGAACTAGAGCAATATTCAGGCACAATCCAAACCAAACTGTTGCCTGAACAATTTTTTTCCTAGAAACAGGCTAACATAATGATAAAAAATAAATAATTTTTTTTAAAAATAGCAATTATCCTAAGGTAATCGACTACGTCACAAGGACAAAGTGACCTTCTGC
>DDST01000141.1 GCA_002343485.1 Proteobacteria bacterium UBA2383 | reverse complement strand
GATTGATGTAAAGACTTTGGTAAATGGCGAGAAGGTGATTTCTTCATGATCAAACTACACCGGTATGGGTTTTAAATCCAAACATGCCAAAAAATTCAAAATTGAGGCTAAAAAGCTCCTTTCGTAATACACTGATTACATAGATCTTTTTAAGAGACCGGGAATTGCTGCCGCCATGGCAAACTTCGCGCCGCCTAACTGTTGACAGGCTACCTGGGCAGTTACGGTAAAATGCATGAAGTTGTCAAGGATCCTGATAATTTTGAAAAGAATTATAAAAATCCCGATACCTTCGGTTTGCCGTTCACCAATCCAACAAATTTAGCCGTATTGATCTCTCTTTGGTTCGCCGCGCGGCTGCTATCCGCTGCTCATGGCCGTACCAATAGCAAATCTTCGATATACTTGAGGAAAGTTTCGAGTGCGTACTCGATGAAATGACCTTATTCCGCCACCGTATTGAAGATACCTGCCATGCCCGATTCCTCCCGTCCGCCCGGTTTTGCCACGCGCGCCATCCATGCTGGCCAGCCGCCCGATCCGGGCACTGGCGCCATCGTGACGCCGATCTATGCCACCTCGACCTACGTGCAATCCAGTCCGGGCGTCCACCAGGGCTTTGAATATTCGCGCAGCCAAAATCCAACTCGCTTTGCCTATGAACGTTGCGTGGCCGATCTGGAAGGCGGCACTGCTGGTTTCGCCTTCGCCTCCGGGCTCGCCGCTAGTTCCACCGTGCTGGAGCTGCTGGACAGCGGCGATCACATCGTTGCTCTCGATGATTTGTACGGTGGTACCCGGCGGCTGTTCGAACAAGTGCGGCGCCGCAGCGCCGATTTGCATTTCTCTTACTCCAATTTGTGCGGCCGGGCCGCGCTGGAAGCCGTATTGACTCCGGAAACACGGATGATCTGGGTGGAAACGCCAAGCAACCCGTTATTGCGGCTGGTCGATTTGGAAATGGTCACCGGCGTGGCCCGTGAACGCGGTATTTTGACCGTAGCGGATAACACCTTTGCCACATCCTGGGCACAGCGGCCACTGGAACAGGGTTTCGATATCGTGGTGCATTCCGCAACCAAGTACCTGAACGGCCACTCCGACATCATCGGCGGGGTGGCCGTGTGCCAAGGTCAAGCGTTGGCCGAGCGCCTGGGTTATCTGCAAAACGCCATTGGTGCAGTGGCCAGCCCCTTTGATAGTTTCCTGGCTTTGCGCGGCTTAAAAACCCTGGCGCTACGCATGGAACGGCATAGTATGAATGCCTTGCGCATTGCTGAATGGCTGGAACGGCATCCGAAGATCGAACGAGTCATCTATCCAGGTCTGCCGAGCCATCCCCAGCACGAATTGGCGCGGCGGCAAATGCGCGGTTTTGGCGGCATGATTGGCGTGGTGCTGCGCGGCAACCTGGCAGATGTCACCCGGTTCTTGACCCGTTGCCAGGTGTTTATTCTGGCGGAAAGCCTGGGCGGCGTGGAGAGTTTGATTGAGCATCCGGCGATCATGACCCATGCCTCGGTGCCGCCCGAGATACGCCGGGAACTGGGCATCGACGATGGACTGGTGCGCCTGTCGGTGGGTATTGAGGATGTGGAAGACCTGATCGCCGATCTGGCACAGGCGCTGGAATAACGGTTACGGGTGGTGATCCATTCGTTGATCTCCGCGGCTCTCCAGTGGTCGCCAAACCCGGCGTGATTCGGGTAAAGTGACGGCTCTCGACGGACCTTTCCCGATCCGCTTGCCGGAAATCTTTCTATAGGTAGCATTGCCCATGCGGGATTACCTGATCGCTCCTTCTATTTTGTCCGCCGACTTTGCCCGCCTTGGCGAAGAAGTCGACGCCGTATTGGCAGCGGGCGCGAACTGGGTGCATTTTGACGTGATGGACAATCATTACGTCCCTAACCTGACTGTTGGTCCTCTCGTCTGCGAGGCGCTGCGCAAACATGGCATCACCGCGCCTATCGACGCCCATTTGATGATCAAGCCGGTGGATCGGATCATCCCTGACTTTGCGGCTGCCGGCGCAACGTATATTACCTTCCATCCGGAAGCCAGCGACCATATTGACCGTAGCCTGCAACATATTCGCGATTGCGGCTGCCGGTCCGGGCTGGTATTTAATCCGGCAACCCCATTGGATTGCCTGAGATACGTAATGGACAAAGTAGATATGGTCTTGCTGATGGCAGTCAATCCTGGTTTCGGCGGCCAGAGCTTCATCAATGGCACACTGAGGAAATTGCGCGAGGCGCGCCGCCTGATTGACGGCAGCGGCTATCCCATTCGTTTGGAAGTGGATGGCGGTGTCAAAATCGACAACATCCGCGCCATTGCCGAAGCAGGCGCCGATACCTTTGTTGCGGGCTCGGCGATTTTTAATAGCCCCGACTACCAGGCCACGATTGCCGCCCTGCGGGTGGAGCTGGCCAAAGCGGATTGCCCTCTCTGATCACGACAGCACTCTTAAATCATGTTCCAAAATATCACGGCGCTTTTCTTCGACCTCGACGGTACCTTAGTAGACAGTGTTCCCGACCTGACCGCAGCGTTAAATATGATGTTGCAGCAACTCGATCTGCCCGCGCGCGCAGAGGGCCAAGTACGTACCTGGGTCGGCAATGGCATGGACAACCTGATCCGTCGCGCCTTGGTAGGCGAGATGGACGGCAGCCGGGCCGATCCTGAGCTGTTCACCCGCGCCAAACCTCTCTACAGGGCAGCTTACGCCGAGCATATCAGCGTCTATAGCACGATCTATCCCGGCGTTCATGACGGACTGATTCAATTACAGGCTGCGGGCTTTTCGATGGCCTGCGTCACCAACAAACCGGCGCAATTCGCGCAGCCATTGCTGGATCGATTGGGTCTCCGCACATTCTTTGCCGCGGTGGTCGGCGGCGAGTGTGTGCCTAAACCCAAGCCGGCCCCCGACTCCCTGATGCTATGCGCCGAACGGCTGGGCGTGCCTATCAACCAGGGGCTGATGGTCGGTGATTCGCTCAATGACGTAGGCGCCGCCCGCAACGCGGGTTGCCCCGTCGTCTGTGTTCCTTATGGGTACAATCACGGCCACGATATTCGTGACGCCCAACCCGATAGGGTCATTGATTCTATTGTCGAATTGCCTGCTCTGTTGGGGAGGACTGCTTGATGCCAGACCCGATTTATTCCCCCCTCGCGCCCCTGAAACCATCTCTGGATTGCCGATGGCGTCTCTTGGAATGACGCTGTCCTGATTCATGCCGTTTCCCGTTTCTGTTGCCCGAGGCTTTTAGCAATCTCATGACTCCGAATGATTTTAACCGCTTGGCCAGCGAAGGCTTCAACCGCATTCCCGTGGCTCGCGAAGTGCTGGCCGATCTCGACACGCCCCTTAGCACTTATCTTCGTCTGGCAGATGCTCCCTACAGCTATTTGCTGGAATCGGTACAAGGTGGCGAGAAATGGGGCCGCTATTCGATCATTGGCTTGCCCTGCCGCAAGATCATCCGAGTGCGTGGCCAGCGGATTACGGTTGAACATGCGGGTGAAATCGTCGAATCGCTGGAATGTCCCGATCCTCTGGATTGGATTGAACGTTTTCAAAGCCGCTACCGGGTACCGGCGACCGGCGAGGGTCTGCCACGGTTCATCGGCGGGCTGGTCGGCTACTTCGGTTACGACACCATCCGCTATATCGAACCCCGGCTGGCCTGTTGCCCGAATCCGGACCCGCTGGACAATCCGGATATCTTGCTGCTGGTATCCGAGGATATGGTGGTGTTTGACAACCTGGCTGGACGGTTGTACTTGATTACGCTGGTTGATCCGGCAGTGGAGCGTGCGCAGGCGCGCGCTGAACAGCGATTGGATGCGTGGGTGGAAAAATTACGTGCTCCCCGTCCGCTTTACACGCCGCGCCGCACCGATTCCCAGATGGGCGATATCGAGTTTGTTTCCGGCTTCACCCAGCAGGGTTATGAAAATGCAGTCGAGCGCATCAAGGAGTACATCCTAGCCGGTGACTGTATGCAGGTGGTGCCGTCGCAACGTTTATCAGCACCGTTCCGGGCTGCGCCGCTGGATTTGTACCGGGCGCTGCGCGGACTGAATCCCTCGCCATACATGTATTTTCTGAACTTGGGCGATTTCCATATCGTTGGCTCATCCCCGGAAATTCTGACCCGGCTGGAAGATGGGCTGCTTACGGTGCGGCCGATTGCCGGTACCCGCCGCCGTGGTGCGACCGAGGCGCAGGATCAGGCGTTGGAGGCTGAGATGCTGGCCGATCCTAAGGAACGGGCGGAACATTTGATGTTGATCGACTTGGGGCGTAATGACGTAGGCCGGGTCAGCGAGATTGGCAGTGTCCGGCTGACAGAAAAGATGGCGGTCGAACGCTATTCACATGTCATGCACATCGTCTCCAACGTGACCGGGCGGCTGCGCCCCGAACTGACCGCAATTGACGCGCTGCGCGCGACTTTTCCTGCCGGTACGCTCAGCGGCGCACCGAAAATCCGGGCGATGGAGATCATCGATGAACTGGAACCGGTCAAGCGTGGCGTCTATGCCGGAGCAGTTGGTTATCTGTCCTGGTCTGGCAACATGGACACCGCCATCGCCATCCGTACCGCGGTGCTCAAAGACGGCATGTTGCATGTCCAAGCCGGAGCCGGCATTGTTGCGGACTCCGTGCCGGAAAATGAATGGGAAGAAACCATGAGTAAGGGTCGCGCCTTGTTTCGGGCTGCGGCGCTAGCGGAACGGGGGCTGGATGAACCACGAGCGGTCGAGAACCCCCTGTAAAAGCCATTCAATTGAGGAGACAAACTATGGAAACAGTACTTTTGGGGATTGGCCGTCTGGCCGGAGCCGCGGGTGTGCTCGTGTGTCTGATTGCCGCCGCCGTGCGGTTGACCGGCGCTTTCTGGGTCGGGGGATTCCAGGCAGGGACTCTGTTCCTGGCCGGCGTTGCAGCGATGACATTTGGCTGTTTAGCGCTGCTCATGGTGCTGACCCTGCGGACCAATGGCGATAGGTAGCATGCCGCGCTGCTTCATTCCGGTTTCGAAGGGCAGCCTATTACAGGACCTTCGGCGAAGATGCTATCAGCGGCATTTTCGCTTCAATGGTAAGCGTTATATCACTCTAATCATTCGCCTATTAGGCCACTGATTGGAGACGCTGAATCATGCGCTTTTTCAACACAGTTAGCGGGTGATTTCCGGCTGGCGCAGCGGGCAACCGCCGATCCGTGAGCGCACATCCAGCCGCCAAATACCCAGTCCGCAGGGCCGGCAGATTACGGTGGTGCGGGCCTGAGCGGGGCACGGTTTTACACACGCATCGGCTAGAAANNTAGAAAAGCTTATTCCAGCCAAATCAAACTCGCCATCCGCCCGGTGCGCGATTCACGGCGATAGGAAAAGAACCGCGATGGTTCGCTGAACGTGCAAAACTCGCCGCCATAAATCGCTGAAATCCCCAGACCGCGCAACTGCCGCCGCGCCAGTTCATAAAGATCCGCCAGCCAGCGCCCCGCCGGCGAGGGCTGGAAACAAAGTGCATTTCCCGCATCCAGCCGCATAAACGCCTCGCGCACCTCCTCCCCCACTTCAAAAACCTCTGGGCCAATCGCTGGTCCCAACCATGCCAATAACTCCATCGGCGGCTTCGCTAATCGCGCCACTGTCGCGCCAATCACGTCGGCCGCCAACCCACGCCAACCGGCATGCGCCGCCGCAACCACTGTCCCGCCCCGGTCGCACAGCAACACCGGCAGGCAATCCGCTGTCATCACCACGCAGGGCCGGGCCGGTTCCCGAGTCCAGGCAGCATCGGCAATAACCGGTGCTGACACGGCTTCTGCCGCCACCACGGCTGTTCCGTGAACCTGTTTCAGCCAGGCCGGTTCATGGGCAAGGTCCAGCGCCATGACCAAGCGGCGGCGGTTCTCAGCCACCCTCACGGGATCATCACCGACATGACCGGCCAGGTTCAAAGTATCGTAAGGGGGCAAACTCACCCCGTTTTGCCGAGTGGTACTCACCGCCCGCACTTGAGCCGGCGCTGGCCAACGAGGAACGATCAGAGATTCACACAAATATTCAATTGCCTTCGTCATCTGCATCTTCCTCCAGTATTGCTAAGAGTTCCGCCAGATCAGCCGGTATCTCCGCCTGCCATTCCAGCCATTCACCCGTCGTTGGATGCGCCAAAACCAATCGCTCGGCGTGTAAGGCCTGACGGCGGAAGCCTTGGATTGCCTCGATACAGGACGGTGAAGCACCAGGCGGCAGGCGCGGACGGCCGCTATAAACCGGATCACCCAGCAAGGGTAAGCGGATATGGGCCATGTGCACCCGGATTTGATGTGTACGGCCCGTTTCCAGCTTCACCCGCAGCAGGGTATGGATACGGAATCGACGCAACACCCGGTAATGCGTAACTGCCGGTTTGCCACCTAATGTCACCGCCATCCGCTGCCGGTCCACAGGGTGCCGGCCAATGGGCGCCTCCACCGCCCCGCCGGCAACCGGCACCCCATTGACGATCGCCAGATACTCCCGTTCGATCGCCCGTGCTTGCAACTGTTCCACGAGGGCAGTGTACGCCGGCAAACGACGTGCAATGACCAACAACCCCGTCGTATCTTTATCCAGCCGATGCACCAAACCGGCCCGTGGTAGCGTCGCCAACTCCGGCATATGATGCAATAACGCATTCACCAGCGTGCCATCGCGGTTGCCCGCCGCAGGATGAGCGACCAATCCGGCTGGTTTATCGATCACCAGCAAATCGGCATCCTCATAAACTATCGCCAGTGGAATATCCTGAGCCACGGCGATGGTTTCGATCTCGAACACCAAGTCGCCGCTGACGGTCTCGCCACCCATCACTCGGTCACGAGGCCGCCGGACGATGCCATTCACCTGCAACTGACCGGTTTTGAGCCATTGCTGCAAGCGGTTGCGGGAATAGGCCGGAAGTAACTCAGCCAGTGCCTGATCCAGACGCATGCCAGCGCAGGTGGCGGGGATTTGGCAATCAATCCGTTCAGTCAAAGGCATGATGGTTTTTGGCGGTGTGGGCGTTATACTGGCTTTATACTGGCTTTCGTAATCCATTTTACTTCTGACCTCGGCCATTCCATGTCATTTGCCATGCGTTATCTATCAAAACTACTGATCGTCCTTCCACTGGCTGCTGTACTCCTGGCCGGCTGTTCCCTGCTCCCGGAGCAGATCGACGAAACCAAAGGCTGGCCGGTCCAGCGTTTGTACAGCGAGGCCAAGGAAGCCATGAGCGAGGGTAACTACCAGATTGCAATCGGCTATCTGGATAAAATTCAAGCACGCTATCCGTTTGGCCGCTACGCGCAGCAAGCCCAGATCGACACCATCTATTGCCAGTACAAGGACGGCGAACCGGATGCGGCCATCGCCGCTGCTGATCGCTTCATTAAGGCTAATCCCCGGCATCCCTACGTTGATTATGCCTATTACATGAAGGGACTGGTAAATTTCCAGCGCAGCAATACACTGTTCGACCGGTTGGCGCCGGTTGACCGCGCCAAGACCGATACCAACACCGCCCGGCAATCCTATAATGATTTTTCCGAACTGGTGCTGAAATTCCCCAACAGCCAGTACGCTGAGGATTCCCGTCAGCGGATTCTGTTCCTGCATAACAGCCTGGCTGCCTACGAAATCAATGTCGCCGGCTACTATCTGCGGCGAGGGGCTTATGTTGCTGCGGTCAACCGCGCCAAGTATGTGCTGGAAACCTATGCGCGTGCGCCGGCCGCCGAGGATGCACTCAGTATCATGACGCAAGCTTACGCCATGATGGGTATGCCGCAATTAGCCGCTGACAGCCTGAGAGTGCTGGAGCGTAATTATCCGCAATCACCTGAATTGCCGAAGCTGAATGCGCTGGTCAAGGGGACAGGTTGAAACCTCACCGCCAGCGATTTTCCCCTTGAGTTATCTATAGCGAGCGCCGCGCCATGTGGGATTTTTTCGAAACTGTTCGCCATCGCCACTCGGTTCGTAAATATCAGCTGGATATGCCCGTTGAACCGGAAAAGCTGCACGCCATTCTGGAAATGGCTTGTGCAGCGCCTTCGGCGGGTGACTTGCAGGCCTACCGGATCATTGTGGTCAGTGATCCGGTTGAGCGGCAGGCGCTGGCCCATGCGGCCCATGACCAAACCTTCATCGCCGAAGCGCCTATTTGCCTGGCGTTCTGCGCTGACCCGGCCCGATCCGCCACCACGTTCGGCGAACGTGGCGCCAAACTCTATGCGTTGCAGGATACCACCATTGCCGCCGCTTATGCGCAACTGGCTATTGTCGCCGCTGGCATGGGTTCGACCTGGGTTGGCTATTTTGAGGAAGCGCAGGTATGTCAGATACTGGAGCTGGAATCCGGCTTGATGCCACTCGCGCTTCTCTGCCTGGGGTATCCTGCGGAACTGCCGGAACCCAGTTCGCGGCGGCGGCTGGATACAATGGTCGTATGGCGGTAAGCCGGGGGCGGCCATTTTCAGCAATACCAGCCACACGGCGGCATTACCAGCCTACTCGATGAATTTAGGATTATTTTCAATAAATTAAATAGATTTCTTAGGCTCAGGGATTTCTATGCAACTCATCACGTAATTTCCACTCAATCCTCATCTTCCGCACATCATCACCTCAAACAGGCCCGTTAGGCTCACCCTCATATATTCCACAAGAGGGGAGTCTTTCCATGAAATATGGTCTGTTTGCCAAAATCGCCCTAATTTTTCTGGTTACGCTGGTCCTTGCTGCCGGCTTGGCCCAGGTCAGTTTTTTGGTGAGTGAACGTATGCTCCGCCGGGACGGAGTTGTTGCTGAAATTGCTGCTTCCACTGCCCGCGATCAGGTATTGGCCGGGCCCGTGCTCGTTATTCCCTATACCCGCATTATCAAAACCCTGAAGCCGGTCGACTCGAATGAAGAGAAAATGATCGAAGTGGAAAAACGCAGTTCGGACCGGGTGCTGTTGCTGCCTGCTGAATTAGATATTCAGACTCGTTTGAATACCGAGCCGGTCCGGCGCGGGCTTTACCAGGCGGTGGTGTTCGGCGCCAGCCTTGCCTTCAAGGGCCGCTTTGCCGCCGAAGGCGCGCCAATCCAACCCGGAACAAACGAGCAGATCATCTACGGTGAACCGCGCCTGATGGTCGGCATCAGCGATCCACGCGGCATCCTGCGGGCGCCGGCGTTGCACTGGGCAGAGCAGCGCCTGGATTTTATGCCGGGCACCGGCGAAGAGCGGATGGCGAACGGTATTCAAGCGCGCCTCCAGGGGCTGGACCTGCAACAACCGTGGGCCGCAGATTTCACATTCTCGCTTGATCTGCGAGGCACCCAATCCTTGAGCGTGGCGCCGGCCGGCGATGCGACCCGCATCACCATGCGCAGCGGCTGGCCGCATCCCAGTTTCTTTGGGCAATTCTTGCCAGAAGCACGCGAAATCACACCCGAAGGTTTCACGGCTACATGGGCCACCACCCGGCTGGCTGCCAACATGGATCATTATCTTAATGCGTATCTACGCGGCAATCAGGGCTTGAATGGGCTCATTGGGGTGCGCTTTATCGAGCCTGCGGACAGCTATGTGCAAAGCGACCGTGCACTCAAATACGCGTTGCTGTTCATCGGTCTGAGCTTTACCGCCTTCTTTCTGTTCGAAGTGCTGAAACGGCTGGCGATTCATCCCTTGCAATACGGACTGACGGGCGCGGCACTGGTGCTGTTCTACCTGCTGTTGCTGTCCTTGTCCGAGCACATTGGCTTCGCCTCAGCGTATGCGATTGCAACCGCGGCTTGCGTGGCGCTAGTAAGTTATTATCTGGTTTATGTCTTGGGCGGAATCGGTTGGGGACTGGGCTTTGGCGTGTTGCTCGGCGGAGTGTTCGGCATTTTGTATGTGTTGATCAGCCTGGAGGATTATGCGCTATTGGCCGGTTCATTGACCTTGTTCGGCTTCCTGGCGCTGGCGATGGTGCTGACTCGTAAGGTGGATTGGTATCAGTTGAGCGATGGCTTGCCGGGCCGGCGCGGTCAAGGCGCAAGCGGTGCATCCGCCCCCCCTGCAAGAGGCTAGTCTCTAGGGGTTCAATTCCCCGCAGGCTGCTGCGGGGACCCGTCCCCAACCGGCTTATTCATCGCTCACAACCGGGCCGGGCCGCAAAGCGTGGATGAGGTTGTTTGCCCCTCCTTGATGATGCAGCGTCCCTGCCTGGCAAGACCCGGGGGCATTTGACGCGAGGATTTACCCTGAAATAGCCGTGGCTTCAACATCACCGGTTGTTTCGTTCCCATTGATCACCGCTAACAAGGCGGTAGCCCCCAGATGGTCCTTCGAATCAACTTCAATGATCTTTTTCAACAAGGCAACTCCTTTCTCTAAATCACCCCGCCGCGCATACAGATAAGCCTCGCCTTTCAGGCACAGTAAATAGAATCGAACCATCACCATGTCGTTTTCATGGCCTGAAGAAAGTTGGGTTTCACTGAGGGCACGCCAATCATGGGGCAAATCCAGTTTTTGCCGAATGACTTCCCGTGCCTGCTGGCTGATGTCGATAGCCTCGGAAAACTGTTGTCGATAGACGTAATAACGAAAGAGAGCGACCAGAACCATGAGATGGTCCGGGGCTAAGTGGTAGGCACGCTGCAAATCAACTTCCGCCTGTCTATCACCGTAATTTTCCGCTGCCTGCTGTAGTAATTGAACAACCTCGTCAGAAGGCGGGTGGTCGAAAAACAGCGGTTCAGCATCGAAAGACAGTAGATCCACAATGAATTTCCTCAGCAAATCATTCATGAATACCAGCAGGGTGGCGTCATTAAAATCAATAGAAGCCGCATATTGACAGACTGCCGCTCGCAAGCGGCTCCTGCCCTGTAGGAGTTCGATCGGACTCCGGCCCCCTTTATAACGTAGGGTTCCAGCCAGATCAGTTGGAACGGCGGGTCTATACAACATTGAACCGGTTTTCTGTTTTAATGTTTCCTCGCCTTGGCGCGATTATAGCCCTTATGCTTATGCCAAGTCTCAGCGAGAATAAACCGGCAGCAGCCCATCTATCTAGCATGATCAATCACTTATAGCCACAGGAACCATAAGACCAATGACGACGCCCAAACCTCTGCTGCTAGTGGATGGTTCCTCATGGCTGCACCGGGCCTTTAACGCACTGCCACCGTTGAGCAACCGAGCAGGCGAGCCAACCGGCGCGCTGTATGGGATGTTGAACATGCTGCGCAAGCTGCTAGCCGAGTATCAGCCAGATTCCTTGGCGGTGGTGTTCGACGCGCCTGGCAAAACCTTTCGCCATGACTGGTTCCCTGACTACAAAGCGCACCGGCCGCCATTGGACCCCCAATTGGCTCAGCAGATTGAACCCGTTCACGCCTGCATTCGCGCCCTGGGACTGCCATTGCTGCAAATCGATGGCGTCGAGGCGGACGATGTCATTGGCACATTGACCCATCAGGCGGTCATGCGAGGCGTTCCGGTACTCATTATCAGCAGTGACAAAGACTTGGCTCAACTGGTAAGCGACCGGGTCCAGTTACTGGACACGATGAAAAATACCGTTACCGATATCGCTGGCGTCGAGCAGAAATTTGGGGTGCCGCCAGCATTAATCGTGGACTGGCTGGCGCTGGTTGGAGACAGCGCTGACAACATTCCCGGCGTGCCTGGCGTTGGCAAAGTAACCGCTGCCAAGTGGCTGCATCAATACGGTTCACTGGATGCGTTAATGGCCAACGCTGCTGCCCTGTCTGGCAAGATAGGGGACAAACTGCGCGCCGGGTTAGAACAATTGCCCTTGTCCCGGCGGCTGGCAACCCTGGATTGTGCAGTCTCATTGCCCGTAACGCTGGATGATCTCCGCCCAACGCCGCCCGATACTGCCGTATTGAGGACACTGTATGAACGTTATGAATTTCGTGCTTGGTTACGGGACTTACCACCATCCCCAATTTTAACCCCATCGCCCCGGATGGAAGAGGATCAGGGTGAGGGGGTTGAGCCATTATCTCCAACCTATTCACTGATACTCGATCAGGTCACGCTCGATGCTTGGCTGGAGCGGTTACGGACCGCGGATCTGTTTGTTTTCGACACCGAAACCACCAGTCTGAATTACCTGGATGCCCAGATCGTTGGTGTGTCCTTTGCCGTGACTCCCGGTGAGGCAGCCTACGTTCCTCTGGCCCACGATTATCCTGGCGCACCCGATCAATTGAACCGGGAACATGTCCTGGAACAGTTACGCCCATTATTGGAAGACTTAGCACGACCCAAGGCAGGCCAGAATCTCAAGTACGACCGGCACGTTCTCGCCAACCATAAGATTGCTCTGCATGGTATCCGCCATGACACCTTGCTGGAATCCTACGTGCTGGATTCAACGGCCCGCCATAACCTCGATGCCTTGGCGGAACAGCATTTGAATCTGCGTACCATCCACTACGAAGATGTGGCTGGCAAAGGCGCCAAGCAGTTGGCTTTCAACGAAGTGCCCTTGGAGCAAGCCGGTCCCTACGCTGCTGAGGATGCCGACGTCACACTGCGTCTGCACCACTGCCTGTGGCCCCGTCTGGAGCAGGAACCTGGTTTACGGCAACTCTACGAAGAGCTGGAAATTCCGTTGATCGAAGTGCTTGCGGACATGGAGCGGACTGGGGTGCACGTGGATGCAACTACCTTGCGCCAGCAGAGCAGTGAACTGGCGCAGCGGTTAAGAGAATTGGAGCAGCAGGCCTGGGATTTGGCAGGCGAACGCTTCAACCTCGGTTCACCCAAGCAATTGCAGAGTATTCTGTTTGAGCGGCTCAAGCTGCCCTCCAGCAAGAAAACACCGGCCGGCCAAGCATCCACTGCCGAGGATGTATTGCAAGAGCTGGCGCTGGATTATCCGCTGCCCAAAGTGATCCTAGAACACCGGACGCTCAGCAAGCTGAAATCCACCTACACTGACCGCTTGCCTCAACAGATTCATCGCACGACGGGCCGGGTGCATACCTCCTATCATCAAGCCGTCGCGAGCACGGGCCGGTTGTCGTCTTCGGACCCCAACCTGCAAAATATCCCGGCGCGCACCCTGGAGGGGCGGCGGATTCGCCAAGCCTTCGTGCCAGAACCAGGCTATGTGATGCTAGCGGCGGATTATTCCCAAATCGAGTTGCGGATTATGGCCCACCTCTCCGGAGATGAAGGTCTGTTAAGAGCCTTCGCCGCTGGCACCGATGTGCATCGCGCCACGGCTGCCGAGGTATTCGGAGCTGCGCCGGACCAGGTGAGCACTGAACAGCGCCGCAGCGCCAAGGCCATTAATTTTGGTCTGATCTATGGGATGTCAGCCTTTGGATTGGCCCGGCAGCTCGGTATTGAACGCGACGCCGCGCAGGCGTATGTCAATCGCTATTTCGCCCGTTACCCCGGTGTCAAGGCGTATATGGAGAATACCCGTCAGCAGGCGGCTGAAACCGGTTATGTGAAAACGGTATTTGGCCGGCGGCTGTATCTGCCCGAGATTCAGGCGCGCAATGGCCAGCGACGGCAGGCAGCAGAACGGGCCGCGATCAATGCACCGATGCAGGGCACCGCCGCCGATATTATTAAGCGAGCCATGCTGGCCGTACATCGCTGGCTGCAATCGTCCGGTATTGCTGCGCGGATGATCATGCAGGTGCATGATGAACTGGTGTTTGAGGTCGCCGGGGATGCGGTGGATCAGGCCGGGGCGCAAATTCGTGCGCTGATGGTGGCTGCCGCTGATCTTAAAGTACCCCTGGAAGTGGATGTCGGGGTGGGCCGCAATTGGGATGAGGCGCATTGACGCAGGTTTAAGTCCGGATTATTTTCCGCCTATGCTTTAAAGCCTATCTATTCCAGCTACCGAACGCCGCGCCCGGCCACTCTGCAATGATCGTCATCAAGCCAGTGCTCCGCCAGTTCACCTATAAGGGAAACCATCGAGCGTGCCCTCGATTATCAATCGTTATCTGATCCGCGAGATCGGATTGACCTTGCTGGCGACAGTGCTGGTGCTACTGGCTATCATACTCAGTCATCGCTTGGCAGGTTATCTGAACAAGGCGGCCAGTGGCCTGCTGGCCCGTGATTCCATCTTCCTGCTGCTAAGCCTGCAATTGGTCGAAGTACTAATTGTGCTGATTCCCGTGGCATTCCTGTTAAGCATCATGCTGACGCTAGGCCGGTTATACCGCGATCATGAAATGGTGGCGCTGGCAGCCTGCGGCCAAGGTCCTCTGTCGGTTTATCACGCAGTGTTCCTGCTGGCAGTGCCGGTGGCTCTGCTGACGGCTGGGCTATCGCTGTTCGTGGTGCCCGCCACCATGGAATGGCAATTTGAAGTGTTGAACCGGGCGCGCAAGGAAGCCGAAATCTCCATGTTTACGCCAGGAACCTTTCGTGAAGTGCTGGATGGCCAGTATGTGGTTTACATCGGCGCCCTTGAGGACCGTGAACTGCGAGATGTTTTTATTCAAAGCCGCGAGCCGAATGGAGAACTCAGCATCACGACCGGCGAACGCGGCCGGCAGGAAAGCAATGCACAAGGCATTCGCTACATCGTGCTGAAAAACGGTTACCGTTACCGTGGGTTACCCGGCCGTAGCGATTATGACCTGCTCAGTTTCGAACAAGCCACGGTACGGGTCGATACCCGGTCACCTACTGAAACATGGCGTCACCGGGAGACGGTGCCGACCCAAAAATTACTCGGTTCCCGGGAACCTTTGCATGTTGCTGAATTGCAAATGCGCTTGAACAGCCCGATTCAGGTGGTGTTGATCGCTCTGTGGGCACCATTGCTGGCCCGCGCCACTCCGCGCGAAGGCCGATATGGACGGGTTGTCGCAGCGATGCTGATCTATACCATTCATTTCAATCTGGTCGGGGTCGGCGAATCTTGGTTGAGTCATGGCGTCGTGGATGCACGCCTGGGCTTGTGGTGGGTGCATGGCATTTTTCTGCTATTCGGCTTGGGGTTATGGTTCTACCATCAGGCTGGTATCCATATCCTTCGCCGGTTCCCGCGCTTTCTACGCCGGTCCAGGGTTTCATGAAGCTTCTTGACCGCTATATCTTTCGTGCTGTGGCCACAACGACACTGGTGGCGCTGCTGGCGCTGGTGCTGCTGGAACTCTTCCTGAGTTTGCTGGTGGAACTGGAGGATGTGGGTAAGGGCAATTACCATTTCATGGCCGCTATGCGCTACCTGCTGCTGATCCAGCCGCAGCGAATCTATGAATTGTTTCCAATGGCCTTGCTGGTAGGCGCCTTGCTCGGCATGGGCATGCTCGCCAGTGGTAGCGAACTGATCGTGATGCGTGCTGCCGGCCTGTCCCTGACCCGGCTGACCCGGTCTGTCTTGCAGGCTGGATTATTGTTGAGTCTGGCGGTCATTCTGATCGGCGAGTTCGTTGCGCCGCCACTGGAGCAGTTTGCTCGTGAACAACGTGCTGTCGCCCAGGGTGAGGATCTGGCTATCCGTGGCGGCCGCGGCTTCTGGGCGCGCGATGGCGAGCGTTTCATTCACGTTCAAGGCGTATTGCCGGGCGTGCGGCTGACGAACATTCATGTTTTCCACATCGGCGCGGACGCCCGGTTGCAAACCGTCACTCACGCTCAGGGAGCGCGCTATCAATCGGGCCGCTGGTTGTTGGAAGGAGTGGACCGCAGTATCCTCGATGGAGATACCGTACTTACCGAGCATTTAAACAGCTTGGCTTTTGTCTCGGCGATTAGTCCGCAAATTTTGGAAGTACTGGCCGCCGATCCCAGCAAGCTGTCCATTCAGGATCTGCAAATTTATGTCGATTATCTGGAGGATAATGGCCTGGATGCGCAAAACTATTGGCTGGCGTTGTGGCGCAAGCTTCTAGCACCGTTGACTTATTTGGCAATGCTGGTCATCGCGATGCCTTTTATCTTTGGCCCGCAACGCTCGGCGGGCACCGGCCAGCGGCTGTTGCTTGGACTGTTGCTCGGGCTGCTGTTTTTTCTGTTGGATTACTTACTGGGCAATGTGGTGCTGCTGTATGGCTACCCACCGTTAGTAGGCGCCATTCTGCCGTCGCTGCTATTTCTGAGTGCCGGACTTTACACGCTACACCGGTTGCGTTGAACAACATTTCGGCGCATCCGAGTCCCTTGGTTGAAGGATGATTTTGTACAATAGGGATCATTTTCAGAAGAGGCTATCCCATGCAGCAGCTTTCAATATTGATTCTGGCCGCCGGTCAAGGCAAGCGAATGGTTTCGGATCTGCCGAAGATTTTGCATCGGCTAGGGAACAGTCCCTTGCTGACCCATGTGTTGACAGCTGCTCACCAGCTTGAGGCGGCCGCTACCCGGATTGTGGTGTACGGTCATGGCGGCGAAATGGTTCGTGCTGCCTTCGCTGACGAGCCAAATGTATTATGGGTTGAACAGGCTGAACAGTTGGGTACCGGCCATGCGGTAGCGCAGGCATTGCCTCTGGCTGACGATGCTGGAGTCGCTTTAGTGCTGTATGGCGATGTGCCGCTGATCCAGTCCGAGACCCTGCAACCCCTGGTCGATGCGGCCCGGCAGGGCCAGTTGGCGCTGCTGACGGTTGAATTGGATAATCCCGCTGGCTATGGACGCATCGTCCGTGATGATCAAGGCCAGGTACAGCGTATTGTTGAAGAAAAGGATGCGACCCCTTCCGAGCGCGGCTTGTCCGAGATCAATACCGGAATTCTGGCGGTTTCTACCGCGAAGTTGCGGGGCTGGGTCGCTGAACTCCGCAATGAAAATGCGCAGGGCGAATACTATTTGACGGATGTGATTGCGTTAGCTGTGCGCGATGGCGTACCGGTCGAGCCGTTTACGGTGACCGAGCCTCTTGAAGTGCAAGGCGTCAATGATCGCCGGCAATTGGCCGAATTGGAGCGCTACTACCAGCGCCGGCAGGCGGAGAGGCTGATGCGGGATGGCGCGACCCTGCTGGACCCGGCCCGGGTGGATATCCGTGGCGTCCTCAGTACGGGGCGGGACGTAGTGATTGATGTCAACGTCGTATTCGAGGGAACTGTGCGCTTAGGCGACCGGGTCAAGATCGGGCCATTCTGCATGTTGAAAGACGCCGTGATTGGCGACGATGTGCAGATTCTCTCGCATTGCTGGGTCGACGGCGCAGAAGTGGGGTCCGGCGCACAAATCGGACCCTTCGCCCGCCTGCGGCCAGATACCCGATTGGCTGCGGGTGTCCATATCGGCAATTTCGTTGAAACGAAGAAAACCCGCATCGGTACTGGCTCTAAGGTCAACCACTTAACCTATTTGGGCGATGCAGAAATCGGTACGGGAGTGAATGTTGGCGCTGGCACCATCACCTGCAATTATGATGGCGTTAATAAACACAAGACAGTCATTGAAGATGATGCTTTCATTGGCTCGAACAGTTCACTGGTCGCGCCGGTGCGGATTGGCCGGGGCGCGACCATCGGCGCTGGGTCGTCAGTCAGCCGCGATGTGCCGGACAGTAGTCTGTGCCTGACTCGCGCCCCGCGCAAGGAAGTGACCAACTGGCAACGGCCCGTCAAGACAAAAAAACTCTGAATTTGGAGAGGCTTTTTACGTCAAGTCAGAATCAAACTAAAACCACCCCGGTGCTGCGCGTTATCCCCCTTTGTTCAAGGAGGGAAATTTATCCGTTTGCGACCTTTAGCCTTTCAGATGAATCGATATGATTAAAACCCGTTTCGCCCCGAGTCCCACGGGGTATCTGCACATCGGAGGCGCGCGCACTGCGCTGTTTTCCTGGTTGTATGCCCGCCGGCATGGCGGCACTTTTGTTCTGCGCATCGAAGACACTGATCTGGAGCGCTCCACCCCGGAAGCAGTCAACGCGATTTTGGAAGGTATGAATTGGCTGGGGTTGGATTACGATGAAGGGCCGTTTTACCAGACCCAGCGTTTCGACCGCTACCGCGAAGTGTTGCAGGGATTGCTGCGCGAAGGCCAGGCCTATTACTGCTATTGCACGCGGGAAGAGCTGGAAGCCTTGCGCAGCGAGCAAATGCTTCATAAGCAAAAGCCTCGCTATGATGGACGCTATCGTGACTATCAAGGTCCGCCTCGCGAGGGCGTGGAACCGGTGGTGCGCTTCAGGAATCCCCTCGATGGCGAGGTAGTGGTCGAGGATTTGATTCGCGGCAATATCTCGTTCCAGAACGCCGAACTGGATGATCTGATTATCGCCCGCGCCGATGGCACACCGACCTACAACTTTTGCGTGGTGGTGGATGACATGGATATGGGCATCACCCATGTTATTCGCGGTGATGACCACATCAACAACACACCGCGGCAAATCAATATTCTCAAGGCGCTGGGTGCCTCGATTCCTCAGTATGGTCATGTGCCAATGATTCAGGGACCGGATGGCCAAAAGCTCTCCAAGCGGCATGGCGCTGCCAGCGTCATGGAGTACCGCGATATGGGTTATCTACCCGAAGCGGTGCTGAATTACCTGGTGCGGCTGGGTTGGTCGCATGGCGACCAGGAAATTTTCTCACTGGACGAAATGATCGAGTTCTTTGATCTCAGCGCCTGCAATAAAGCACCCTCGGCGATCAATCTGTCCAAATTGATCTGGCTGAATAAACATTACTTGAAAACGCTTGATCCTGTGCATGTTGCCCGTCATCTGAGCTGGCAAATCGGCCAATTGGGTATCGATCCCAGTGAGGGGCCGCATTTGCCTGAAGTGGTCACGGCATTTGCCGAGCGTTCCGACACGCTGAAGGACATGGCGCAAGCGGCGTTGTTTCTGTACCAGGACTTTGCGGATTACGATCCGAAAGCAGCCAGCAAGAATCTGACAGCTGCTGCTAAAACACCTTTGCAACAGATACATGCAGCGTTGGCGGCGTTACCGGAATGGCGGGCTGAGACCCTTCATCAAGCCGTCAAAGCGGTAGCCGGAACAAGCGGACTGGCGTTGGGTAAAGTGGCCCAGCCGCTGCGGGTCGCGATATCGGGTACGGCGGTGTCACCACCCATTGATGGGACGCTGGAATTGCTGGGCCGGTCAAGAACCCTGGCACGGATCGAGCGAGCGTTAGAATATATCGGTCAAGCTGGGATTGACGGGTGACCGGTAATTTTTTAGAATACTCGTCTTCGTTAAGCGGGGCCATAGCTCAGCTGGGAGAGCGCCTGCATGGCATGCAGGAGGTCGTCGGTTCGATCCCGTCTGGCTCCACCAAATCAACCGTTGCTCCAAATACGATTGATACGTTTGCCTCCACGTCCCCATCGTCTAGAGGCCTAGGACATAGCCCTTTCACGGCGGTAACCGGGGTTCGAATCCCCGTGGGGACGCCAGATTGATGTGTCTGGTTCAAGCAACCGGATGCGGCCG
>DDST01000049.1 GCA_002343485.1 Proteobacteria bacterium UBA2383 | reverse complement strand
CCTTGATTCATAGCGATGACCGGTTAACTATCGAATAATTTTTCAGAAAAATAATTTTTGAAAGTTTATGATGAAATCATGCACTTTTTTCAACTTACCCCCCAATCGAATAGCCCATTTTTCGCAGACTTAGCTTATAATGCAAAAAATAACCTTCAACTTTAGCTTTCAGAAATCGCCATTTCCGAAAATCATGAAACCGGCTCGGCGCGCAGCAGGATCGCGAAGAGCGGGTGGAGCAGCGCCGCCATGTTCGACCGTGAAGTCTTTGACGAGGCCCGGAAAGAGTTTCTTTCGCATCTGCTGTACGCCCGTGGCCACCGCAAGAGCACCTGCTATGCCTACAACTCGGATCTTGGCCTCTGGGCCGACTGGCTCCAGGAAGCCGGCAAGGACTGGCAGCGGGCGCGCGCGGTGGACGTAGAACAGTTCGCCGCCTGGCAGTTGCGCGACCGGCAGGTCAGCGTCGCCATCGTCACCCGGCGCCTAAGCACTTTGAGCAGTTTCTACAAGTGGGCCATGCGCCATGAGATCGTGGAACGCGACCCGGTGTATCTGGCCGATAAGCCCAAGCGGCCCCAGCGCCTGCCGGTGTGGATGGAGAAGGAGGAGCAAGCGAAGTTGCAGGCGACCTTGAAGGACCGGAACAACCTGCCGCTGAACATCTTCGGCCAGAACCCGGAGTGGATGACCGCCACCCGCCGCCGCTATGAACTGCTGTTTGGGCTGCTGCTGAACTCCGGGTTACGCATCTCGGAGGCCCTGGGCCTGAAGGTTTCAGACGTGCGGCTGGTGGACGGCATGGCGAAATCGGTGCGGGTGATCGGCAAGGGCGATAAGGAACGGCGGGTGCCACTGCCGGAGGCGTTCGGTGCGGTGTTCGGCTTCTGGCTCAAGGATCAGCCACGCGGGGAGTTTGTGTTCGCCAAAGCCCCCGGCCAGCCGCCCGCGTCCTCCCAGGCAGCCCGCGCCTATCTGCGGGGGATGGTGCGCCAGGCCGGGATCGATAAACCGATCACGCCGCATAAATTGCGCCATACTTACGCGACGAATCTGCTCAACGCCGGGGCGGAATTGGTGGACATCAAGGCGCTGCTGGGCCATGAGAGCATCGCCACCACGCAGATTTATACCAATGTGGGGCAGGAGCGGATGGAACAGGTGGTGGGGCGGTTATAGTGCCAGTGACGCCACCTTAACGTCTAATATCATTATCGCAAAGGGCTAATTATGTCTGAAACTCTTCAATCGGTTGATCTTGTTTTTGTGACATCAATACCATCAGAGACCGAGGCTCTTCTAACGTATCTTCGCTTGCTCCACAGCGAAACAGCTTCCGTTCAAGTTACAGATATGTCTGTCGACGATGCGCTTGGAGTCGTATCAAGCGAAAAGATTATTTCTGTTGTCTTTGCATTTGCACTAAATGTTGGAGGTGGAGTGATTGGAAATGTAATCTACAATGCTCTACAAGCCGCACCTAGTTGTCAATGCGTTATTGGGGATACACAGGTCAGTCAGGGTGAAGCTACAGATAAAGCTGCATTAGAGGCGAAGATACGTTCGGCTGCTAAGCAGAAGTGATTGATTGTAAGAAAAATGGATGCAGCATCCCCAGCACGAATTGAGGCCGTGCTTAAGTATCTATCTGAAAGTGACTTTTCCTCCTTTCTAGCTGCTGCAACTGTCGAGCAATTTGTGCTTGCCAAGCTGAAAGACACGGAGGTGAGTTTTACTGAGATCGCTCGTCTTTCCGAAGTTTTTCTGGCCGATCACCGCCAAGGAGTTCGTGGAGTTCTCGGTTCTAGCGCATATCCAATGCAAGATGTGGACTTCTTCGTTTTGCCTTTGGCGTCAAGCTTTGTGCTAACTTACGTCCCAGATGGGCAGGCAAGCATTACCATGAGCCTTGGACTTATGGAAGTACTGCGGCTTGGTTGCGCTGCTAGTCATCTCGAATCCGCCATCGGAAAACTTGAATCTGACCAAGCTCTTTGCGAAGCAATCGGCATTAGCGAACTCCACCGGATGATTCGGTCGCTTAAAACGATGACCCAGTATTTTAATGCTTGTGCCATTATCCATTTTAAGGAGCCTGGTCCGCTTCCAAATATTGAAGCCTCGCTGGACGAAAATACAAGAAAGTACATCGGGGTCACGCTGCAAGCAGTATTGATGTTCGTACTACTTCACGAACTTGGACACATTGAGTTTAGAAGAAGCCGTCGCCATCTATCACGTAGCACGATGGACATCGCTTGGGAATTCACGGTAGCGGAAGAAATAAGCATAAGGAAGGAGGAAGAACTCTATGCTGACCGCTTCGCGATCCAATCGGTGCCGCCATTATTCATGCTCCCACTGGTTCATGCAGCAACCTTTTTTTTGCATCTACATAACTATGTTGATGCGACAACTGGCAGTAGACCTAATATGCATCCGCTTTGCGTTAATCGGATATCTGCGATGTATGCCTTGGCGAATCGCATGGCGGCGGCAGATGCAGTTGGACATCGAGCTGTAAGCCTTGCGATAGAGACTGGCGCACAACTCTGGACCAGAGCCGAACCAACCTTGTCTCTTTCAGTTCTCCGACGATTTGTTGAAAGCTTGAGCAAGGTCGATTGGCGACCAGCGCAAGAGGCGTTGCAGATCCTAGCAAGTCGCCCAGTTATCAGTACACTTGGGTAGTCCGCCATGTTGGTGCCAGAGATACCATTACTGGGTAAAGCGAAGGAAGAAAACCACTTCCAAGGGCTTCTCAACGATATGGCCCGCAATATTTTGATTCGCAGTGGTTTCGTTTCATTCACGCCTTCCTCGGACACAGACGTGGCCCAGTTCATTGAGCATTTCAGCGGTTTGTGGGAGCGCGTCGGCGATGGCTTCACACCGAACCCACAGGACATCAAGCGGCAAATGGATGAATATGAATCTATCCTTTATGACGTGTGGAGACTCGCGTTACGCAACGATTTTGCTTCTGGTCCGACACCATTAGTAGCCCAAGCTGCCGTTACCAGAACAGCTAATCCGCTTATTTTTAGGTCGCACCGGTTAAAGCGCCCGGTTGTGATCATGGCTATAGAATTTTGGCTGTTTATTGCTGGAACTGTATTCGGTCTGTTGCACTGGGCAGAGGGATCGGGAGAACGCGAAACCGTCGGCAAAAATCTATTTATCAGTTCAGTGAAGAGATGGGTGACTAACGATCCAAATCCCAGCACCATCGGTAGAGATTTAGCAGAAGCTGCCACGCTAGATCTTGATATTTCCAATTATGCCGTAGGATTGGCGGATGCTGCCTTCACTTGGGCCTTTCTCCATGAGATGGGGCACTTCGCTTTGAATCATTTGCCCACAGCAGAAGTAATGCGCGGTATGTCGGCTGACGGCACCGCTACCGCAACATCGATAGTGTATGGGCACGAAGATGAACTTGCTGCTGACGCTTTCGGGTTTGACCGCTACCTTGGGCTCATGCCGCTTACGATGGAACTCCGCCAGCATATTCGCTTTGGCCCGCAAATTGACCACGCTCCTATTGTCGCCTTTGAGTTGATGGATTTTGCATATCGTCTAGAAAGCAGATACGACCTTTTGAACTCCAGCAGCCATCCAGCACCCTTAGAGCGAGCTAAAGTGCTCATGATGTCTCGTGGATCTGACCTTTCGGAAGAGGGTTGCGATTGGTACGGTTACTGGTCCGAGAGACTCGCCGCATTACAGGTTGAACTCCTCGGCTGACTGTTGTAATTACGGTCTCAGTTTCCGGGCATGGGTGTAATGCATATGGTCTGACTAGAGGAACGGCCTCAGTTCCGCCGGAATCAGATCAACCGGTGGATCATTCCCTACCTCAAACACTACCGCCTGCTCGCCCGGCCTCAGCCAAAACTGCACGACCACCTCACCCCGCACGGCCACACGATCCAGCCACGGCTGTAGCTCTTGGGCGCGGGCGTAGTGCAGGGCAAGGACACCGCCTTGGTAAATGGCCGGGTTGTAGCGTTCCAAGCTCTCCAGCCGTCCGGCCAGTGCCGGGGTTTTCCCATCCGAAATTTCCAACTCCCCCAGTAGGAAATAAGGCCGAGTCTGATCAATCCGGCTGACCAGCCCGCGCAGGGTTTGGCCTGTCATGTTCACCCGTTCCGCCACCACCCGCAGCGGCTCGCCCTCGATCAACCGAGCAGAAACCGGCAGCAGGTTATGTTGCGCCTGGCTCTTGCCCACGGCGCGCGGCTGGCCCGCATGCAGCACAATCAAGCCGTCTTTCCACAGGCCAATGACCGGGCAGCGGCAGGCGATCCGCTCTAGGGTCCGGTTATCCGAGGCGATCAATTCCAGGTCGTACCAATGCGTGCCGATCTGGCGGGCGTACTGCTCCACGGCAATATCGAAGCTCTTGAGCATCGCTTGCAGGGCATCCCGGAAGCCCAGGTGACTGAGCGGATACAAGGCGACGGTCAGGCTCAGCAGCACCGCCAGCAGGATCATTTCGGCCTTGCTGCCGACCTGAATCCGCCAGTTGCGGTTACCGGGGGTGACCAGCCGCACCGGGGAGGGCCAGAACAGATCCACGCCCCGGATGTTCAGCATGTCGATCCACAGATGCGACCAGTAGCCACCGACCACGCACCCCCAGTATTGCGGTTGTATCCAAGCCAGCGGATAACTGACCACGGCCAGCGCTATCAGCACCAGCAGGGAATGCGTCAGGGTGCGATGACCGAAGCGCCGTTCCAGCGGCACCGAGACGAACCAGAACAGCCGCCCGATCTTGGCCGGGGGATGGTCGATGTCGGGCAGGATGCTAGTAACAGCAATCAACAACCAACCCATCCAGTCAGGTTTATAGCCAAACAGCGTCGCGCCGCCCAGGTAGAGCACCGAGGCAAAGGCAACGTGAGTACCCAGGGTCACGCGCTAATTCCGGGCAAAGCCTGGATATTGATAAAAACTAGGGCGAGTCGAGCGCTAGATCAATCATCTTTTTGAAAACCTGCTCCAATCCCTTTTTAGCTACAAAGTAAGAAACGCCTGTCAGCGTCGTTCCCGATAAAGCCAAGGCAGCAGCTGGTCCAGCAATCTTCTTGATATAGAGCATCTTAATAGACTGCTCGACGGCTATCATCGCCGCACCATAGAGCCTTCGTTGCCCATCGATGAGAAGCTGAACGTCCGTAACCCGCATATCCATTGCAATCATCATCATAACGCTGCTAATTTCTGCTTCCCGCGAGAGATTACCGAAGATGGGCATCTTGGAAATGAGCCATTCACCTGTTGATACCTTTCCATCTCCGTTAGCGTCCCGAGGGTCAAGAAGCGGGATATAGCCCATGAATTGATTATCTTGTAGTCCTACCAGGGCAGCGGGTTTTTTCCACAAACTGTGATACACGATAATCCAGGTGTCAGTAGTCATTATTCCCTAATCCATTACAGTAAATTTTAGATTATAGATGGCAGGATAATGATAATCTCTAATTCGCCTTCCCCGCGCCTTT
>DDST01000014.1 GCA_002343485.1 Proteobacteria bacterium UBA2383 | reverse complement strand
GGATCAGGTCACCCAGCAGAATGCGGCCCTGGTGGAAGAAACCGCAGCCGCTAGTCAATCGATGGGTGAACAAGCTCAGGAGCTGCAACAATTGATAACGTTCTTTAAGCTGGATGCACAGCAGGCTGGGGTGAATGTGGTCCTGAATCGCCAGAATGAGTCCCTGGCAAATCCAATACGTCCGTCTGACCGCTCTTTGCCGGTGCATTCGCCGGCTGCCAGAAAGGTACATGGAAATGGAAAAAAGGCATTTATTGAATGGAGCGACACACTAAGCGTCGGCGATCCGGTGCTGGACCAGCAACATCAGAAACTGGTCGAAATGATCAATACCTTGCACCATGTTATGGCGACTCAGAGTACTAAAAACCAACTGAAGGATTTATTAGATAGTTTAGTCGCATATACCCAGAAGCACTTTAGCTACGAAGAGGAACGGATGCAGTCGGCACATTACCCGCATCTTGCCAGACACCAAGCGCTTCATGCCGAGCTGCTTAAACAAGCCGGTGTGCTTTATGACAAATTTAAGCACGGTAAAAGGATCAATGTGGAGTTGATGAAATTTCTTAAAGATTGGTTGATAAACCACATCCAGAAAAGCGACAAACAATATACTCCTTATCTACAAAAACAGGAATGAATATAAAGTGTATTTTCTTACAAAATTTATTTTAATTCAAATGGTTGAATGCTGATGCTGGGAACATTGGTCAACACAGGTGCAGTGGTGATGGGTAGCGCCATTGGTTTGACTGCAAGGACGCGGCTGCCAGAGCGGGTTAAGGTAATTTTGATGCAGGCGCTGGGGTTAGCGGTGGTCGCTATCGGCCTGCGCATGGCTTTGGAGGCGCAGCATGTATTGCTCGCGGTCAGTTGCCTGCTGCTGGGCGGCGTGACCGGCGAATTACTCTGCATCGAACAACGCCTGGACACGCTCGCTGAGATCTTGCGCCGGATACTGCGCTCCGATTCCAGCCGCTTTGTCGAAGGATTCGTCACCGCTAGCCTGCTCTACTTGACCGGAGCAATGACCATTGTTGGCTCGATTCAGGATGGAACGCTCGGCGATCCCAGCGTGTTGCTGGTTAAATCACTGCTGGATGGCGTGGCTTCGGTGACGTTGGCGTCATCGCTTGGAATCGGTGTGATGTTTTCGGCACTGCCCGTGTTTTTGGTGCAGGGCAGTATCACGTTGCTGGCAGCGCAACTGGCTTTCCTGTCACAACCTGTGGTGCTAGATGCCATCAACGCTACCGGTGGCTTGCTAATTCTGGGCATTGGCATCAATTTGCTGGAAATTGGCCGGATCCACATCGGCAATTTGCTACCAGCGTTGTTCTACGCCATTGCTGGCGCATTGTTGTTTCTTTGATAAATCCAATAGATTGTTTTTAGCTTGAAAGCGCTCATGCTGTCCTTTGAGCGATTTTTTGCGTCTGCTGACGTCATTTCACCTATCCGCTTAAAGGTTGACGTCCTGCCGGGTGGCAATCAATGAGGCGTTTTTCGACAGGCGCTCAAGCCGCAATCACCCGATGGCGGATAGCGCGTAAAACGCGCTGCTGCAATTCTTGCCAGGCAAATTGCTCGGCCAGTTCGGCAATGACCGATAGACGCACCCAAAGCGGTTCCGCTGTCGTAATTGCTTGCTGCGGGTCCATTGTTTCCAGGATTGTCAGCAACCCCTCGGTCAGTTGCTCCAAACAGCGATACACTTCGGTAGTCAGCTGATGCAGGGACTGGACTTGTACGCTGGGTTCCAGACGCGCAGCAAACCGGTACAATAATCCTAGTTGACGCAGGCGCCCCAAAAAAACCGCTTGGCCTGAACGAAAAGCGGATTCCCCGGCTTTCATCGAATGGCTTTGTTCCTGTTGGAATTGCTGGATCAGTTCATCGGCCAGCAACCGGCCCAATGCGTGGGCGCTTTCGAGAAATTCAGTCATCGTTGTGCCGTTTGGCCCAACCGCTTCCACGGCGGCAGTTCCTGCACCCCATTCGAGCAGCCGTTCCGCCAGCACAATCATCTCCTCGACTTCAACCAGTAAACTCGTGACCTCGAAACGTGCCAATGGATCTTGGTTGCCGAGGAACTGGCGGATCAGCATATTGAGTTTGCTCATGACTTGATTGGCGAACAGCAGCAACGTCTGCTGGATGGTCTGTTTTTCAGCGTCGGCCCCCAATTCCTCTAACGCCAGTTGCAACAGCTCCAGCCGTGTGAAATCCGCAGAAATTCGTATTAACTGGGGGTTGTCTTCGCTGAACAGCAGGCGATTCAACTCATTTGAATAATGGAATACTGCACCGGTTAGCTCCTGAATAATCCGGTCACGCGCCGCATCCAAGGCCGGCGCTTGACCCAATCGATGTATCGTATTGCGGAGCGAGACAAACAAACCCATCAGTTCCAGCCAGTCACCGCGCGCCCCGGTCAAGATTTGACCAGGCAATGGCGCATCACGGTGAATTCGTTCAGCGAGCACGGTCAACACTTCCCCTGCGCACCATTCCTGCAGGCGTTGCCGTTCGGCGTTGCTATCCATTCTGGACGGCGCACGCTCTTGCAACGTAAACCACATATCGAACCATTCCGCCAGTTGATGGAGCCGTGGTCGAGTCGCCCGTTCCGTCAGACACTTTTGCGTCAGAGATACGATCTGCTCAATCAATATCTCCGTTGTTGGTACAACGATCGTCGGTTGTTCCTGGTGAGCCTTGGCAGATAGAGCAGCCGATTCTACGCGCCGGCCTGCCGAGACGACTGTGGTTTCCAGCGCATCGATCCGCGCCTGGCGCAGGGCCATGGCGAATTCGAGGGCGCTCGTGAAGCGTTGCGCTGGACGTTTGGCTAACGCCCGTTGCAAAACGCTATCGAATACTGCAGGTAGCTCACGGTTGACGGTCGATGGCGGCAGCGGTTCTTCCTGGAGCACCTTGTACATCAGGGTCGCCAGCGAATCAGCGGCGAATGGTTTACGATGGGTCAATAAGTAATAAAACACCACGCCTGCTGAAAACAGGTCGGCGCGCTTATCAACTGCTTCTCCACGCAACTGTTCCGGGGACATGTACAGCGGCGATCCCAGCAGCTCGCCGGTATGGGTCAATTCAGAACCATGGACATGCGCGATGCCGAAATCAGTCAGAACGATGGTATAGTCCCGGCGAACCAGAATATTGGATGGTTTGATATCGCGGTGAATGACCCCCTGCCCATGTGCATAAGCCAGGGCGTTCAACATCTGGAGCACAATGGCCAGATTCATACCCAATGGCAGCGTTGGTTGCTGTTCTAGCAAACGTCCAAGTTCCTGGCCTTCTACTAGCTGCATGGTTAAATAGAGAATCCCATCCTGCTCCCCGCAGTCATAGATTTGCACAATCAGAGGATGACGCAGGCGCATGCCGATGGCGGCTTCCTGACGGAATCGGCTGAGAATGGCTTCCCGCTCCGGTCGCATTAACAGATCGGTATGCACCGTCTTAATGGCAACTGGCTGGTTATCGCTAAGGCGGACACCTCGATAAACGATGCCCATGGCGCCACGGCCGAGCAAAGTCTCGATGCGATAGACACCTAGATGTTGGCCAGCTCGCAGCATGGCAGCGCTCCCTCGTAATAGCAGCCATTGGAGGGGTGAGGGTCAGCCGAAGGAAGCGATAGCTGCTTCGACAGTCGGATGGATGGAGAAAATCGCAGAAAAGCCGCTGATATCGAATACTTCGCGTGGATTATCTTGCAGTGCTGCCAGCGACAGTTGACTCTGGGTGGCACGCGCTTGTTTGGCTGCGACCAGCAATACCCGCAACCCGGCGCTGCTGATATACGCCAGCGCGGTGCAATCCACCACTACCTTTCCGCTGTCATTAAGCGCACTCAGCAGGTGGCTTTCGAACTCACGGCAGTTCAGACTATCCAATCGGCCCACTGGACCCAGCACAATGACCTCACCCTGACGTTGTTCCTGGATATCCATCATATGCCCCCAGTTGTGGAATTTCGGTCATACAGCTACCTAGGAAGTTTATCGTTAATTGAGATGAATGGCGAAGATGACAAAGGCATTTGCTCCGTCAGTAAGGCTGAGATTGATGTTGCCAAGTTTGATGAATGACCGAGAAGTAGCCTGGAAGATGCATAGCGTCATCCAGGCCACTGCCTTGGTAGAGCAATTTATTTTTGATGAGGCCTAATCAAACAACCCAGCCACCGACAGATAACGCTCACCGGTGTCATAGCAGAACGTCAGAATCCGGCTGCCATCAGAGATTTCCGGCAATTTTTTCGCGACCGCCGCCAGCGATGCGCCGGATGAAATGCCAATAAAGATGCCCTCCTCTTTAACGCAACGCACGGCATATTTGAAGGCGTCCTCATGGGCAACCTGAAGGATGCCATCCAGGATTTCTGTATTGAGTATTGCAGGCACAAAACCAGCGCCGATGCCCTGAATCGGGTGCGGGCCACGCTGGCCACCGCTCAACACCGGAGAGGCTGCGGGTTCAACCGCCAGTACTTTTAAATGCGGAAATTTTTCCTTCAATGCCTCGGCACAACCAGTGATATGGCCACCGGTACCGACCCCCGTGATCATGTAATCGAATCCTTCCGGAAAGTCGGCGAGGATTTCCTGGGCTGTAGTGCGGCGGTGGATTTCCACATTGGCAGGATTCTCGAACTGCTGCGGCATCCAGTGCTTGGCGGGATCGGCGGCGACCAGCTCCTGGGCCTTGGCGATGGCCCCCTTCATGCCCTTGGCCTTCTCGGTGAGGACCACCGTGGCACCGAAAGCCTTGAGGACCTTGCGCCGCTCCACCGACATGGACTCGGGCATGGTCAGGACCACCTTGTAGCCGCGCGAGGCGCCGACGAAGGCCAGGGCAATGCCGGTGTTGCCCGAGGTCGNNGCGCCCAGCGCCGCCAGATAGCGCCGCCGTTCCAGCGACATCGATTCTGGCATGGTCAAAATCAATTTATAGCCCTTGGTGGCGGCGGCCATCGCCAAACCGATGCCGGTGTTGCCTGAGGTTGGTTCAACAATCACCGTACCCGGTTTGAGTAGGCCACGTTGTTCGGCATCTTCAATCATCGCCAGCCCGATGCGGTCTTTGATGCTGCCGCCAGGATTGGCCCGCTCCAGCTTCATCCAGACTTCGACCTTGCGGTCAGCAAACAGCCGGTTGATGCGGACGTGAGGGGTATTGCCTATCGTTTCCAGAATGTTGTGTGCTTTCATCGGTAAAATCCTCCAGCCAAGGTGGTATGAGCGCCGCACTTTGTCAGGTGTGGTTGATAGGGTCTATGAAGCTTATTGCGTTGAGAGATTCATGGAACAGTTTTCGTAGAATGCGGCGACAGTGTATCGGCCTGTTAAACTTACCTGCTATGAAGACTGTCCATGGTTAACCATAGCAGAAGCAACAATCTGAACATAAAGAATAATAAAGTATTTTTTTATAATGAACAGCAATATCAGTTTTCGTCGCTGCCCCTATTTCTAAGGAGACCCTGCATGACCGAAGGCCGTTTTCATGGCACTGAACGCTACGTTGTGACGGACGATTTGATGACGGCGGTGAATGCCGCCGTGACCTTGGGACGACCGCTGCTCGTAAAGGGCGAGCCAGGCACCGGTAAGACCCAGTTGGCCGAGGAAGTCGCCCTTGCCCTGAGCCGTCCATTCATCCAGTGGCATATCAAATCCACTGTCAAGGCCCAGCAGGGATTGTATGAATATGACGCTGTTTCCCGCCTGCGTGACTCTCAATTAGGCGAGGCGCGCGTGCATGACATCGGCAACTACATCGTCAAGGGCAAGCTGTGGGAGGCGTTCACCGCCGGCGTGCAGCCGGTATTGCTGATCGATGAGATTGACAAGGCTGACATCGAGTTTCCCAATGATTTGCTGCGGGAACTCGACCGCATGGAGTTCTATGTCTACGAAACACGGCAGACCGTCAAGGCCCGTCATCGCCCGATCATCATCATCACCAGCAATAATGAAAAGGAATTGCCGGACGCTTTCCTGCGCCGCTGCTTCTTTCACTATATCCGCTTCCCGGACAAGGAGACCATGGAGCAGATTGTGCAGGTGCATTACCCGGATTTGAAGAAGCGGTTGCTAAGGGAGGCGCTGGAGGCGTTCTTCGAGATTCGCGAGGTGCCGGGCTTGAAGAAACGGCCGTCTACTTCGGAGCTGCTGGACTGGATCAAGCTGCTGGTGGCCGAGGACATCCCGCCTGAAGCGTTGCGCGGCGATCAGCGGAAGCTGATCCCGCCGCTGTATGGAGCACTGTTAAAGAATGAACAGGATGTGCATTTGTTCGAGCGGCTGCTGTTTATGAACCGGCGCTCGGATGTAAAGAAATAGGTAAATACTCATTACGGGAATTGGTATGGGGCTGGGTGATATGAAAATTGAAATTGATGTTCAGAATGTCAAGTGCCAGGGCTGCGCGAGCGCTATTCGCGATGGGCTTGGCAAAAATCCCCAAGTACGGGAGGTGCAGGTGGATGTGCCCACCGGCCGGGTCACGGTGGAGGCAGTGGAGGATATTCAGGCGGAACTGAGCGCAACCCTGAAGGCGCTGGGCTACCCCGAGAAGACTTGAAGTGCGTAAAAAATGGCGGGAGAAAATGACTTTTACCCGCCATAAGCTGTGTCTGAAGGCGAAACCAGGCGTGGGATGCTATCGGCTAAAAGCGCGTTCCGACATTGATGCCCACTACCCAAGGGTTGATTTCGACAGTGCCGATACCAACACCGTTGAGCTTGGCATCGGTCTCGATGTTCATATAGCTGACTGTCGTATTTACGAACCAATTAGGGGCTACATCAATGTCGATGCCCAATTCCCCCGCTACCCCCCAGGAAGAGTCTAAACTCAAGCTATTACCGGATAAAGCGCCTGTGGTCTTTTCATTCCAAAAGAGGGTGTAATTCAATCCAATGCCTGCATACGGACGAATGCTGCTGGCCGGCATGAAGTGATATTGCACCAGGACCGTTGGAGGCAATTGGTAAGCACTGGCAACCTTGCCCGCACCTGAGAGCTCGATGTCGTGTTTGAATGGCAGGGCGCCAATTAACTCAATGCCGATGTTCGGGTTCACCATGTAGGTGATATTGAAACCCAGACTGTAGCCATCGTCTACATTGAGAGTGGCGCCAGTACCCAAGACATTGTTCAAGTTATCTGATTTAGGGAACACCCCCCATACACCCGCCCGGCCGATCCAATCGCCCGTTTCGTAAGCCTGAACGGTTCCTGCAAACAGGCCGCTAGCTAAAGCCACTGCTACGGCGCTCTTGAGCATCTTCGAAGACATCGTCTGCTCCTTAAGACCTTATTTTAGCGATATTATTCGGATTGAAAAGTTAAACTGCCTAAAAAAACAAGGGTATTGTATATTGTACGCAACAAATTAGTCAAAAGCATTGGAATACATCAAAATAACAACATTGAATGCCATTCAAGGGTGGTCCAGTGGCGGCAGAATTTGCATTACTTCCTCAAAAGTGGTTAGACCGGCGGCGATCTGCAAGGCAGCGCTGACTCGCAAGGGGCGCATTCCCTTTTCAAAAGCTGCGCACCGCAAAGCGTCCTCATCGATTTCGGCTTGAAAAAGCCGGCGTAATTCGGGGGTGACCGCCAACAGTTCATAGAGGCCAACCCGGCCTAGATAGCCAGTGTTGCGGCATTCCAGGCAGCCGTGTGGTTTGCTGATGGCTTCTGGTTTAGGTAATCGTAATGGATGAACCAGCGCCTCCCACAATGCATCGTCGATCTGGCCGGGTTCCTTGCAGTGTGGACAGAGGGTGCGCACCAACCGCTGCGCCATGATACCGATCAGCACATTCTGAATGAGATAAGGAGGTATGCCTAAATCAAGCAGGCGGGTGATCGCTGAGGCGGCGTCGTTGGTATGCAGGGTTGATAGGACTAAATGGCCGGTCAGCGCTGCCTGTACTGCCATCTGCGCGGTTTCCAGGTCGCGAATTTCGCCCACCATGATGATGTCGGGGTCCTGACGCAGCAGGGTGCGGATCCCCTGGGCGAAGCTGAGATCGATGGTTGGCTGCACCTGCATTTGATTGAGATCTGGCATAATCATCTCAATCGGATCTTCGACCGTGCAGACATTGACCTCCGGCGTCGCCAGATGGCGGAGTGTCGTGTAGAGCGTCGTTGTCTTGCCGGAGCCGGTCGGGCCCGTGACTAGCACGATGCCATGCGGTTGAGCAATCATGGATCGCCAGATCGCTTCCTCGTCTGGCGCAAAGCCCAGATGGGCGAAATCTTTGGCAGCGGTATCCGGGTCAAAGATACGCAACACACATTTTTCGCCGAAGGCTGTCGGCATGGTCGATAAGCGTAGTTCGATCTCCCGCCCGGCCGGGGTGCGGGTCTTGATCCGGCCATCTTGAGGCCGGCGCTTCTCGGCGACATCCATGCGGCCTAGAATTTTGATCCGGCTGGTGACGGCGCTCATCACCGCTGGCGGCAACTGATAGATCGAATGCAGCGTGCCATCGATGCGGAACCGGATCTGTCCTTGTTCGCGGCGCGGTTCCATATGAATATCGCTGGCGCGCTGGGAAAAGGCATATTGCAATAGCCAGTCAACGATCTGGACGATGGGCCGCTCGTCAGCACTTAACTCACCGCGCCGGCCCAGTTCCAGTAATTGCTCGAAATTGAGAATTCCTGAAACGGGTTCCAGAGTGCCCTTCATCGCACCGCGCACTGAGCGCGATACACCGTAAAACTCTAGCTGGTAACGATTAATGTCCAGCGGATTGGTAATGACCCGCTCGATGTCCCGGCGCAAGATTTGACGCAGGACGTTTTGCCATTCCGTTAACCAAGGTTCAGCAGTGGCGAAAACGACGCGGTCATCATTGACGGCGACCGGTAGAATTTGATAACGGGCTGCATATTCGTAAGAGACGAACGGCAGCAGACGTTCAACAGCCGCAATGTCCAGCTTAAGCGGGTCAATCCGTAGATACGGTAATCCGGCTTTGCCCGCAAGCCACCCGGTCAGCAGTTCCAGGCTCAGGGCTTGGTGCGGGGGGTGAAGCTGATGCAATTTCTTATTGGCAATCACCACCAGCGGATGCAGTTGACCGCGGTCCGTTTTGACATTGAGACCGGATCGTTCCACGTCGGCGGTATCCACCAGGCCATCCGCAACCAGTTCGTCCAATACTTCCTTGAGGCTCAACCGATGTTCCGGCGGGCGCGGCTGGGAGGAGGGTTGGGAACGTGGTTCACCGCCGCCATGCGCGAACGTCCGGTCTGTGGTGGCGGAAAAGTCCGTCCGGCTCACAACCGATCCAGCTTGGTGTAGGCGACCACCAGCCATTTGGGGCCACCCGCGGCAGGAAAATGAATCTGCGCCCGGGTATGGTAGCCTTCGCCTTCAATAGCCAGTACGACGCCTTCGCCAAATTTGGCATGGTGTACCCGCTGGCGCAGTTGCAAGCCACCCGCGGCCATTGCCGCTGCCGGTGAGAGGGCCGGCGGTGCCTTGGGCCGTAGTTTGGCGTTGACGCGGGCACGCACATCCTGGGTTAGCGCTTCGGGCACTTCCCGCACGAAGCGGGATGGATTTTGTTGAGTTTCCTTGCCATACCAGCGGCGCTGCTCTGCATGGCAGAGATACACCCGTTGCCGGGCGCGGGTGATGCCGACGTAGGCCAGTCGCCGCTCTTCCTCTAACTGGCGTTCCTGTGCAGCCGAGCGGTTATGGGGGAACAGTCCTTCTTCCCAGCCAACCAGGAACACCAGCGAGAATTCCAGCCCCTTGGCCATGTGCAGGGTCATCAATTGCACGCAATCCTCGCCGGCCCCGGCCTGCCGTTCACCGGATTCCAGGGCAGCATGGGCGAGGAAGGTATTCAGCCAGTCCGGCTCTGCTGGATCAGCACCGGTGATGACCGGGTCGCAATGGGCAATAAAGCGAGCACTGACGTTGATCAACTCATCCAGGTTTTCCGCGCGCATCTCGCCCTTATCAGCTTTATCCTCCGCGTACATCGTCTGCAAACCGCTGTACGCGATGACGTGGCTGACCCGTTCCGGCAAGGGCTGGTCCTGACTGTCACGATCCAGCGCTTCGACCAGATCCAGAAAGCGCCGCACGGCGTGCGCGGCCCGGCTACTGAGCGCCTTCCCCCCCAGCAGGCGTGATGTGGCCTGCCATAGGGAGCAACTCTCGGCGCGCGCCGTATCCCGCAGCAGATCAAGGGTCCGCCCGCCAATGCCGCGTGGCGGGGTATTCACCACCCGCTCGAAGGAAGGATCATCATCGCGATTGGCGACCAGACGCAGATAGGCCAGGGCGTCCTTGATTTCGGCGCGTTCGAAAAAGCGCAGGCCGCCGTAAATCCGGTAGGGCATGGCAGCACCAACCAGTATTTCTTCGAAAATGCGCGACTGGGCGTTGGAGCGGTAGAGAATGGCGGTTTCACGGCGCTGACCACCGGTTTCCACCCATTGCCGGATGCGCTCGACCACGAACCGGGCCTCATCTGTTTCGTTGAAAGCGGCATAGATTTGAACCGGATCACCGTCACCAGCATTGGTCCACAGGTTCTTGCCCAGCCGTCCGGTGTTATTGGCAATCAACGCATTGGCGGCTTTGAGGATGACGCCGGTGGACCGGTAGTTTTGCTCCAGGCGAATCGTTTGCGCGCCAGGGAAGTCATCGGAAAATTTTTGAATGTTCTCGACTTTCGATCCCCGCCATCCGTAGACGCATTGATCATCGTCGCCAACGATAAATACATCGCATGGGTTGCCGCTGAGTAGCCGCACCCATTGGTACTGAATGGTGTTAGTGTCCTGAAATTCGTCGACCAGAACATGCTGAAACCGCTCCTGGTAATGGGTCAGCAGGTTGGGATGATCACGCCATAGTTCATAGGCGCGCAATAGCAGTTCGCCAAAATCCACCAGCCCGCTGCGTTCGCATTCCTGTTGGTAAGTGGCGTAGATGCGCTGGTTCTGGCGTTGGGCGGGCGTCCCATCATCAAGCACATTTGCCGGCCGCTGCATCTCGTCTTTGCATCGATTGATGAAGCCAGCGGCAGCCAGCGGCGGCCATTTTTTCTCATCCACATTCAGGTCACGCAGTACCCGTTTCAGCAACCGGGTCTGGTCGTCGCTGTCGAGAATTTGGAAAGCGCGCGGCAACCGGGCTTCCTGCCAATGCTGGCGCAACAGGCGATGGGCGATGCCGTGAAAGGTGCCGACCCATAGCCCGCCGAGTGGCTGGTCCAGCATGGCTTCCACCCGGCTACGCATTTCGGCAGCGGCTTTATTGGTAAAGGTGACTGCGAGGATTGACCAGGGCGAGGCATTTTCCACCGCCAGCAACCAGGCGATGCGCCGGGTCAGCACCCGGGTCTTGCCGCTGCCAGCGCCTGCCAATACGCGCAAAGGCCCCAGTGGAGCGGTGACTGCCGCGCGCTGGGGGTCGTTGAGATCATCGAGAATCCAGGAAACGTCCATAACCAGAGATTCTAGCAGAATCAAAAATCTCCCGAACCGTCCTTGTAATAGAGAGGTGTGAGGTGGTCGTCTGAGGTGCCTGCGAGCCCGTAATACGGCGCTTGCCTGGAAGCGGACTGTATGAGAATTGATTCCGGCCAGGTTTTTTTACACCCAATCTCTCAATCCAATGTGAGATTGTCAGGTTTTTTNNTTTTTTACAACGTTGGCTTGAATCAGTCCGCGAGGCGATTTTTGGGATTTGAACGGTGTTTTTCGTCTTTTATTGGATACAGATGATTTTTTAAATGCAATTTTCGGCGAAATTACAAATTTTAATATTCTGGCATGTCTGGTGATAAGCGACAGATTGTTTGGTTGAATCAT
>DDST01000047.1 GCA_002343485.1 Proteobacteria bacterium UBA2383 | reverse complement strand
GTTATTCGCAATACAAAAGATTTTTATGAGAGAGACTGCGCAAATATGATTTATAGAGTAGAAGTCTCATGTGGAAAGCGCTGATTCGTTTTTTCTTGGCAGAAAAAACCCCAAGCACCAAAGCTTCTTCTCAGAAGAAAACGGCATCTGCTTGGGGAGCGTCACCTCAAGTTGAACAGGAAGAATCACGAACTATTGATCTGGATGTTGATCAAGATTTTTTTGAACTCATCCTCGGTGTTGATTGTTTTCTTGATATTATGCCAAGTCTAATTGAGAAAAAAACTCTTGAGAAAATTGATATTTTGTTGAGCTCAGATGTTTTTGATGACAAAGCATTACCTCGGTTGCCCGCCGTTGTTCCACACTTGTTGAGTGCTTTAAAAAGTGATGGTGCATCTGGTAAATACTTAGCCGATCAAATTAGTCGAGACCCAGTCCTGGTAGGTGAGGTTATCCGGCTCGCTAACAGCGCATTTTATCAAACCGGAACGAAGATCAATAGCCTCCAACGAGCGGTTGTCTTGCTGGGCCGAACTGGATTGCAGAGGTTAATTGCCAACGTCGTTATGAAGCCAATTTTTAATATCCACGAGGGACATTTTAGTTATCTTGCAGCGAATTATCTGTGGTCTCAGTCAGAACGCTGCGCTTATGCCTGCGCTTATTTAGCCAGAGGCCGTTTCGATGCTTTCGACGCTTATTTGGCCGGTATCGTCTGCAATATTGGTATGATAGTCGCTATCCGTATCATGGATCATCTCCAAAAAGGCCAGAGATCGCTGCGATCGATTGATTTCTATAAGGGATTGCTACTCAAGACCAAACAACTGTCATTCCGGATTGCTGAAAATTGGCAGTTCCCTTCCCCTGTACTGGATGCTTTGAAAGAACAAACAGTCCTAAACCATAAACCGGATTTAGAAAAATTGAGTGGTATTCTTTACGAAGCGAATCGATTAAGCCAACTACGGATTCTGGTCGAAGAAAAGCGCTTGGATGACGATATCGATCAGTTGAACCACCGGCTGGGCAAACAACTGACTGAAAGTTGTATACGTTGCTTTTTTGAGTTAAAGCGATTGCCTGAATCGTATATTCGCTAACATCTCAAGTTTTATTCAAACTTCCCCAAGTCATTTACCTACAACCGATAATAATATTATCGCCAGCAAACCAGAATGAGGAGACACGCGATGCAGGATATTTATCATGCCCTGGTGCTGAATATGCACCAGCCTCCTGGCAATCTCGAACACCTGCTTGATACCAATGATTGGGAAACCAAAGAAATTCTGTTTGCCTATGACCGCATGCCGCGATCACTTTGGGCCTATCAGGATATTGCTCGCGTCCATTTGTCGTTATCCGGGACGTTGCTAGAGACCCTGTCCAATCCCGGCTTTCAAAGCCGGGTCTATGGCATGGTGGATTGCGGTAAGCTGCTATGGTATCTGCAAAACCAGAATTTGTTTGAGATCGTCGGCACCGGTTACTACCATCCGGTATTGGCACTGATTCCGGAGGCTGATTGGGACGAGCAGATGGCCCGGTGGCAATCCATCGCCCGCCATCTGCTTTGGCGAACCAAATTCAATGGGTTCTGGCCGCCGGAAATGGGCTTTGATATGCGATTGATTCCTCATCTTAAGAAAGCGGGTTATCGCTATGTGATGGTCGATTGTGAATATGTTGATCCAGTGGGTTCGATGAGCTGGCAGGAACTTCGCTATCGGCCGCACATCGCGGAATACGGCGGTGAACAGATCATCGTTGTGGTACGCGACCGTGAATTATCCGATGCGCAATTGGCTGGCATGGATTATGGCTGGTTCTATCACGAGCTAAATGAACGTACCAAATGGTGCGACTTTCCGCCATTGGTGACCACTGCGACGGATGGCGACAATGGTGGCTGGTTTCGTAACGTCACCGAAAAATCCAACTTCTGGACCTGGTTCTATCATCAGGCGATGGAGGAAATTCGCGCTGGCCACTCTAACATGCGCCCAACCTTTATCACCGAATACCTCGATCGTTTCGGTGCGCATGGGCAGGTAACGGTGCGGCGCGGGGCCTGGAACACTGACGAGCATCACGGCTGGGATTTTCATCAATGGCAAGGCTCCTGGGCGCAGCGTGATACTTTGGTGCGGATTCATGACATCAGCCGGGAATTTCATGTTATGGCGCAGGCGGTTGCGCGGGCTAATGACCCCAATCCTGAACTAGCACGGGTGATGAATGAGGCGCACTGGCGTTTATTGCGTGCCGAAACCAGTTGCAATTTATATTGGGGTGAAGCCTGGATTCATAAATCCCACGCCGATTTGGATAGCGTTGCCTGGCACCTGGGCGAAGCTAAGGCCATCCTGGGTGAGCGATTGACCAGCCTAATGGTGCCTGAAGCCTCTGAGGCCTCGCCAGAGACAGGAGAAAACATCAAAACCGGCGCATCGGATTCCACGCCAGCGGAAGAAATATCCACATCTTCCGAAAAGACGCAAACCAGCTCACAATAACGTCACCATGCAGCCTCCCTCCAATTGCCCTCCTCCCTTTCCAATGAGCGCGAGGAGGCCATTAGAGGGGCGCTGATTTCCTGCCCTGGAGATCTTTCCATGCCTCTGCTCGCCTTGCAAACCTCGACTCCTTTGTCCAATCAGCAACGTCATGAGTTACTCGCGCCGCTCTCGCAAATCGTCGCCGAATGCATCGGCAAGCCAGAGCGCTACGTCATGATCACCATCGATCAGACCGCGATGCTGATGGGGGGGGCTGAAGGGCCGGCGGCTTATGCTGCGATCCGCAGCATCGGTGGCCTGAGTGGTGAGGTCAACCGCGCATTGTCCGAGCGTATCTGCGCTTTGCTGCATGAGCAACTCGGTATTCCGCCGGACCGGATTTATCTCGGCTTTACCAGCGTCGCCGCCACTCACTGGGGCTGGAACGGCAGCACGTTCGGCTGAAGCCACTCATCGGCGGCGGGCACATCCAAAACCGCCACGCCGCTGTTCTTTCCATCAACCAAGGTACTGTATGAACGCAAAAATCCTCATGAACCCCCATCCGATGACGCTGCGCCCGTCCGATACGGTCGCTACCGCCGCCGACCGCATTCTCAAACATCATCTGCGCCATCTGCCCGTGGTGGACGCACAGGGCCGTTACTTGGGCACGTTCAGCATTTATTCGTTGCTGAAACTGACCCTGCCTAAGGCGGTGCTGGACAAATACGGACTCGATAATGTGTCCTTCATCACTGAAAATATTGGAGATCTGGCTCATCGCCTGGACGGACGCCGTGAGGACCTAGTGCAAGACTGGCTGAACATTCATGAGGTCGCGCATCCCGACACGCCCGCTATGGAAGTGATGCTGCTGATGTTGAACGGGCGCACCACCAGCGTGCCGGTGGTGGACAAGACGAGCAATCGCTTGGAGGGTATCGTTTCCTTCTGGGACGTGTTGGAAAAGCTGATGGGGGAGAACGCCTGAATGCACGGATCGGAAGCAAGTGCGGCATCAGTGCTATTTGGCTTGAACCCCATGTGGGTCGCGGCCATTCTGTTCGCGATCACCTACATCGTGGTCATGACCGAAAAGGTCAACCGGGCTATCGTCTCTCTCTTGGCAGCGGGCTTGATGATCGTGCTCGGCGTTCTCAATCAGGAAGCTGCCATTCGCGGCATCGACTTCAACACCATCGGCCTGCTGATTGGCATGATGGTGATCGTCGCTATCACCCGCCAATCCGGGGTGTTCCAGTTTCTGGCAATCTGGTCGGCCAAGAAGGTCAACGCCAACCCTTGGGGCATTCTGGTGATGATCTCACTGGTCACCGCCATCACATCGGCCTTTCTGGACAACGTGACCACCGTACTGCTGGTGGTGCCGGTCACTCTGCTGATCACCGAGGAACTCAAGGTCAAGCCGTATCCCTACCTGTTCTCGATGATCTTCGCCTCCAACATCGGTGGCACAGCGACTTTGATCGGCGATCCGCCCAATATCATGATCGGCTCGGCCACCGGCCTGACCTTTAACGATTTCGCCTACAACCTGGCTCCGATTATCCTCGTCATCATGGCAGCGACCCTGATCCCCATCTATTTCATCTGGGGCCGGCATCTCAAGGCCACTCCGGAAGATCGTCAACGGGTCATGCAGTTCAACGAACACGAGGCCGTCACCGATCCGCGTTTGCTCAAACAGTGCTTGGGCGTCATCGGGCTGGTGATCGGCGGTTTCGTCTTCGCCAAGGCACTGCATCTGGAAGCCGCCACCGTCGCTATGACCGGCGCTGCGCTGCTGCTGCTGCTGGCCAATCTCGGCCGTGACGCTGAACACCAGAGCAAACATGTTTTGGAAGCCTTCAACGAAGTGGAATGGATCACCATTTTCTTCTTCGTCGGCTTGTTCATCGTGGTGCATGGCGTGGATGGCACCGGCTTGCTCAAGCTGCTGGCCGACAAGATGCTGGCCTTGACCGGCGGCAATCTGACCGCGACCTCCATGATCATTCTCTGGTCCTCGGCCATTCTATCGGCGATCATCGACAACATTCCCTTCGTTGCCACCATGATTCCGCTGATCAAGGCCATGGCCCCGACTTTCGGCGGACCGGAGGGTTTGATGCCGCTGTGGTGGGCATTATCCTTGGGAGCCTGCTTGGGTGGCAATGGCACGTTAATCGGAGCCAGCGCCAATCTGGTGGTTGCTGGTTTTGCCGAACGGGCGGGCCAGCCAATCCGCTTCATTCAGTATACTTTGCTGGCCTTCCCGATCATGCTCATGTCGATCGCCATCAGTATGGTCTATCTGTATTGGCGGTATCTCTGAGCAGCGGTGCAAAAGCCAATTGATTGATTGCAGGGGTCCACTTGCGGGCGATTGCCCTCATCATCGCCCGCAAGCAGGACCCCTGCATCAATGATGCGGTTCCTCAATCGGTTTCTATGAAATTGGTGCATCGGGACGAGATTCGGCCCAAACCGGTCTCGCTCCTTTTGAGATCAATTGATTATCTTCCATGAATCGTCCCGGTTTGGTTGTTTCAAAAGATATTTAATACAGCAATGGGCGTAAAACCTAGTTCTGCCAGTCACGGCAGTAACCTTGTAACCATCACTATTGCCGCAATTGGTGTGGTGTATGGCGATATTGGCACTAGTCCGCTGTATGCCATGCGTGAGTGTTTTGATGGAAGCCATTCCGTTTTACCCAATCATGACAATGTGCTAGGCATTCTTTCTCTGATTTTCTGGTCGTTGATCATTGTCATCTCGATCAAATACATCATTTTCGTGATGCGCGCGGATAACCGGGGCGAAGGTGGCATTTTGGCGCTGCTAGCACTGACCCTTCATCATTTTAGAGGTACTGATCGACAACGCCATTGGTTGATCATGCTGGGGATATTTGGAGCTACCCTGTTCTACGGAGACGGTGTTATCACCCCAGCGATTTCGGTGCTCAGCGCGGTCGAAGGTCTGCACCTTGCTACGCCGGTGCTGACCCCTTACGTGATTCCCATTACGGTGGTGATTTTGATTATCTTATTTGCAGCGCAAAGCCACGGTACCGCTAAGGTTGGCACTTTTTTCGGGCCGATTATGCTGCTTTGGTTCGCGATCCTGGCTTTGTTGGGTTTGATTAATATGATGAAAGCGCCTCAGGTACTGGCAGCGTTTAATCCTGAGTACGCCATGCAATTCTTCGTGGTTAACCAGGGGCATGGTTTTTTGGTGTTGGGCGCAGTGTTTCTGGTCATGACGGGCGGCGAAGCGCTGTATGCCGACATGGGGCATTTCGGCAAGTTCCCGATTCGACTTGCCTGGTTCGGCCTGGTTCTTCCGGCTATTGCGCTCAATTACCTGGGACAAGGAGCATTACTGTTGAACAATCCCGACGCAATCGCCAATCCGTTTTATCTGTTGGCGCCATCGTGGGCGCTATATCCACTGGTGATTCTATCCACGATAGCAACAGTCATCGCTTCACAAGCGGTGATTTCTGGGGTGTTTTCCATGACCCGGCAGGCGGTGCAACTTGGTTTTTGTCCGCATATTGAGATCAAACATACTTCCGAAAGCGAAATCGGCCAGATTTACCTTCCCAGCGCTAATTGGGGCTTGCTGATCGGGGTGTTGGTGCTGGTGTTGGGCTTCGAATCCTCATCCAACCTGGCGGCAGCTTACGGTATCGCGGTAACTATTACCATGGTGGTCACCACTCTATTGGTGCTGGTGCTGGCGCGGCAGGCCTGGGGTTGGAATAGGTTCAAGCTGGGGTTGGGCATCGTGTTCTTTCTACTGGTGGACCTGGCATTTTTTTCCGCCAACGCGCTCAAGATTGGGCATGGCGGTTGGATCACTCTGTTGATTGGAGCGGTGATTTTCACCCTGATGTTCACCTGGAAGGATGGACGGGCGTTACTGGATCAGCGATTACGTGAAAACGCCATGCCACTGGCTTTGTTCCTGGAAAGCCTGACACGGGAATCCATGTTGCGGGTACCCGGTACGGCAGTGTTTTTGACTAGCACCCCTGATGGCGTACCGAATGCCTTGTTGCACAACATGAAGCATAATAAGGTGGTGCATGAACGCTTGGTGCTGCTAACTGTGGTGACGGAAGAGATTCCATGCGTGGAGGATCAGGATCGAGTGACTGTGCATTCTTTGGGGCATAACACTTATCGAATCATCATTCGCTATGGATTCACCGAAAACCCCGATCTCCCTCTCGCCCTGACACTTTGCGAGTCGCACGGGTTGAGCTTCGAGATGATGGACACCACCTTCTTCCTGGGACGGGCGACGCTCATTCCCACCGACCGTGCTGGAATGGCGCTGTGGCGTGAAAAGCTATTTGCCAGCATGTTTCGCAATGCTACCCGTCCTATGGATTTCTTCCGTATCCCCTATAACCGAGTGGTGGAATTGGGTACGCAAGTAGATTTGTAAAGCCTTGTTGGCCGCTGAGGTCCTTCATCTCTATTAATGCTGGTTCTCAATAGATTCTAAACATGGGTTCCCTCTCCTTTAACGAAAGAGGATCGATAGGGCCACATACGCGCCAACTTACGCCCTCACTCTCAGATATTAGGGCGTGTCGTCAGTTGAGCCATATGACGGAGGCAGCAAGGTAGATTGCGCCGAGGAAGTTGGTGGCGCGTTTATCGTACCTTGTCGCTATGGCGCGGTATTGCTTGAGTTTTGCGAAGAAGTTCTCGATCAGGTGTCTGATTTTGTACATGTCTTCGTCGTACTCCCGCTGCTCAATGCGATTTGATTTCGGCGGAACGACGCTCTGAATCCCGGATTTTTCCAGCAGATCAAGAACACGTTCCCGCGCATCGTAAGCCTTATCGGCGAGGAGAGCCTTGATGTCAGCAAGCAGCGAGGGCAGCAGAGCGTCAGCGCCTTGCAGATCGTGCGCCTGTCCTAGCGTCAGATGGAATCCCGTGGGGTTGCCAAGGGCATCGCATGTGGCATGGATTTTAGTGGTCAGCCCGCCTTTGCTGCGTCCGATCGCTCCCTGCTCGCGGACGTCTTTGGTTTCTTGCCCCCTTTTTTACGGGCACCTGCCGCATGTTAATGGGCCCGGACGATGGTGGAATCGATCATCGCGTATTCGTTATCCGCGTCTTCCGCCAGATGCTCGAAAACTCTTTTCCAGACGCCGCTTTCGCTCCAGCGCGTGTGGCGCGTATGGACCACCCGGAAATCCCCAAACCTCTCCGGCAAATCGCGCCATGCGATCCCTGCGCGGTAACGGTACAAGACAGCTTCGACGAACAGCCGGTTATCTTTGGCTGTGCCGCCAACATGCCCCTCGCGTCCGGGAAGGAAATTTGCGATCCGTTCCCATTGATCGTCCCGCAGCGCATAACGTCTTTTTGCCATTCATAAGCCCCTCCAAAAGCCTATGAACAGTGAATCATAATCCCATTCCTCTGTGAATCCGGAAAATTACCGCCGCCCCAAATGATGACACACCCTGGATATTNNNNTTATTCAGTCTCTGAGCCTGGCAATAGGCAGTTAATTGGCGAACCCGCGCTGGGCCACTTTATAAGTGGCAGGATGCTTTTTCAGGCTATGGAAAATCGCGTTCTGTGCCACACGCAAGCGAACTGCTCGTTCGTGCGCCTTCCCCCCATTTAATCGCTGCGCTATCTCCGCAAGCGTTAAGCCTTCCCCTTCACAGACCGGCAACACTTTCCGGCGAAAGTCTGATGAGTCGGTCACCGGTAAATAAGAATCAGAATTATTTGGTTTTTTATGGATTGATATAAAAGTATTGCAAAGAGACTAAAGTCTCATTAGAATACTAGCATCTCGATCCTACCTGGAGATCAACAATGTCTCTCACACCTCAAGAAATGGACCAAAAAATCAACGAACACTTTACTTACGAGCACAACGACGATATCGAAGGCGTCCTGGCTACATTGGCTCCGGATGCCACGCATGACATCGTCGGCTGGCCCCACGGCCCCAGTCATGGCCGGGAAGCGGCTCGGAATTTCTATGAAACCCTGTTTGCGGATTTATCCGGGAACCAGGTCGTCCCCATTCGGCGGCTCTACGGTGACGGTTTTCTAATCGATGAATCCTTGTGGCAAGGCCAGGCACCCGGACGGCCTTTTGGCTTGGAAGGTCATGGACGATCCTTAGATTTTCGCCTTCTCCATGTGATGGAGTTTACAGCCACCGGCCAGATTCAAAGGGAGCAAGTCTGGATTGATCTGGCGGCGATCATCCAACAGCTTCCCCAAACTCAATGACTGAGCGTAAGCCGAGTAACCAGGAGTTACGTACACGCAAGGACTTGCTGCGGGCTGCCGGCCGGCTGATGAAAAAGGGTTGCAAACCCACTATGGACGAGGTGGCAGCAGAGGCCATGGTCTCACGCGCCACGGCGTACCGGCACTTTCCCCGTTTGGACGCGCTGTTGGTGGAAGCGCCGATTGACGCGGCGGTCGCAGACCCGGTTGGACTCTTCGCAAATGATCCATCAGACGATGCTGAGGCGCGCGTCGATCGTGCCGAGGCATCCCTGCACGAGGTGGTCTACCAGAATGAGGCGCAGCTACGGATTATGCTGGCGAATTCGATCGGGCGGGATATGACGGATGATCCATTGCCCGCCCGGCAAAATCGCCGGCTGCCGTTAATTGAAGCGGCGCTAGCGACTGCGCGTCACCGGTTTCGCGAGGACGATTACCAACGGCTTTGCGCGGCGCTGGCGCTGATTTTCGGGCCGGAATCGATGGTGGTCTTTCGTGATGTCCTGGGTTTTGACGCTGGAACAGCACGCACGGTTAAAAGCTGGGCGGTGCGGGCCCTTGTCCGCGCTGCTCTTGAGGATGCTAAATCAGCATAAGACGGGGCAGCTGACGCGAAAACAGATATAACTTTTTGATATTTTAAATAAAACTTAAAAACCTTACCAGTCTCCAAGGAGAAACCATGTCAATACGTCTTACTTCGATGATAGGAACTGCACTCATCGTGTTTGCCACGTCCACGCAGTATGCAGGGGCAGATCCAGTGGCGAAGCTTGTTGATCGTGGAAGGTATCTTGTCAAAATTGCAGGCTGTAATGACTGCCACACACCGGGCTATGCGCAGGCAGGCGGAAAAATTCCCGAAAAAGAATGGTTGCTCGGTGATCGCTTGGGCTGGCGCGGCCCGTGGGGGACCACCTATCCAAGCAATTTGAGGCTATACATGCACAAACTCACTGAAGATCAGTGGATTAAGATAGCACGCACGGCCCAATTCCGCCCACCGATGCCTTGGTTTGCTCTTCATGATATGAAAGAGCAAGATTTGCGGGCCATTTATCAGCTCATAAGATATTTGGGACCCGCCGGCGAACCAGCCCCAGCGTATCTTCCGCCGGATCAAACCCCGGATGGGCCGCATATCTTATTTCCCATACCTCCGCAATCAGGCCCAGTGGAAGCCAAGTGACAATTTAATGGCATGAGGGGTTATACCGCTTGGTTTGATGAAGGTGGATGATAAACAAGGCCTTGTAATGAATGTTACGCTCAATGAGCGTGATGCTCAGGGCCAGGAGCCGCCAAGGCGTGCTTCAACCACGCCATGGACTCGTTGGTTTCCATCTCGCCCGCGCCCGATATTCGATGCCGCCTCGATGGATTGGCTCGATATATAACCAGCTTGGACACGCGCGTTATAGACCGTGTCGCCAGCCCGCTGGCAGCAAGCACATGATGGCCAAGGCCGCTGGCGTAGGATACCGTGGTGTAGGGCATACCATCGGCTGCCGTGGCAAAATCATGATGTTCTGAATGTATGCCAACTCCGCTGTCGCCATGCTGGAATATCCATTCAATCCATGGTATTGGCGTCCCCTTCGATTCTATTCATCTATCAGTGATCGTTTTCATTTGTGACCGCTTTCCACGACCGGGTCTTTCTCGCCCAAGGCCTAACCAAGATCTACCCGATGGGCGAAATTCAGGTACAGGCGCTGCGCGGTGTCGATCTGGAGTTGTTTGCCGGCGAATTTGTGGTGTTGCTGGGCCCCTCGGGAAGCGGCAAGTCGACGCTGCTCAACATCCTGGGCGGGTTGGATTCACCCAGTAGCGGTGCCATGCAATACGGGGGACGCAATCTGAGTGTGTACGATGATGCTGAACTTACCCGCTACCGGCGCGAACATGTGGGCTTCGTATTTCAGTTTTACAATTTGATTCCCAGTTTGACAGCCCGGGAGAACGTTGCCCTGGTTACAGAAATCGCCCGAAATCCGCTGGCGCCGGAAGAGGCGCTGGACCTGGTCGGATTGGCGGACCGTATGGATCACTTCCCTGCGCAGCTCTCAGGCGGTGAGCAACAGCGAGTAGCCATCGCTCGGGCAGTGGCCAAGCGCCCCGAAGTGTTGTTGTGCGATGAACCGACCGGGGCGCTTGATGTGCAGACCGGCATCCGGGTGCTAACGGTGATCGAGCGGGTAAACCGGGAGCTGGGCACCACGACCGTGGTCATCACGCATAACGCCGCTATTGCTGCGATGGCTGATCGAGTCATCCATCTCAGCAACGGCTTAATTGCCCACATTGATCGCAACGCCCAGCGGCAAGCACCCCACGAGATCGTTTGGTAGGCTGGCGCCGTCATGAGATCCCTGGATCGTAAGCTCTGGCGTGAATTGTGGCAAATGAAGAGTCAGGCCATCGCTATCGCCTTGGTGATCGTGTGTGGGGTCGCTATCCACATTATGTTCGGCGCCACCCTAGAGGCATTGCGCCAGACTCAGGCTCGTTATTATCAAGATTATCGTTTTGCTGATGTGTTTGTTTCAATGAAGCGCGCACCAGAGTCGCTACGAGCGCGCATTGCAACCATCCCCGGGGTTGTCGAGACCGAAACCCGGGTGGTCGCTCCTATCAATCTGGAGGTTGCGGGGTTCCCGGAGCCAATCACCGGCCGGTTGATTTCCATTCCCGACAACCGCGAATCCCGGCTGAATCGCCTCTACCTGCGGCAAGGACGTCTGGTGGCGGCAGATCGTGATGATGAAGTGATCGTCAGCGAGGCGTTTGCCGGCGCCCACCACCTGACGCCCGGTGCCCGGCTGCGGGTTGTCATCAACGGCCGCCGCCAGACCTTGACGATCGTCGGCACGGCCTTGTCACCGGAATACATCAACCAGATGCGTCCCGGCTCGCTATTTCCTGACTACCAGCGTTATGGCGTACTGTGGATGGGGCGCCGGGCGTTGGGTGTCGCCTATGGCATGGAAGGCGCGTTCAATGATGTGGTACTAGGATTGGCCAGTGATCACGCTGTCCCAGAGGTCATCGATGCGCTTGACCGGCTCTTGACACCCTATGGCGGATTGGGCGCTTATGATCGTGAGGATCAGGCATCGCACCGGTTCCTGTCCGAGGAATTCAATCAGATCACCTTGTCAGCGACGCTGTTTCCGGCGCTGTTCCTGGGTGTGGCGGTATTCTTATTGAACGTGGTTGTGAATCGGCTTGTGGGCATGCAGCGCGAGCAGATCGGCACACTCAAGGCATTCGGTTACGGCAACGTCGCCGTTGCTCTGCATTATCTGAAGCTGGTGCTGGCGATTGTCCTCGCTGGCGTGGTGGCTGGAATCTTCACCGGTGCCTGGCTTGGCCAGAGCTTGGCTGAGTTGTACATGACGTTTTTCCGTTTTCCATTCCTGGATTACCGGTTGACGTGGCCACTCGTTCTCGGTGCAACATTGTTCAATGCCGGTGCCGCTGTGATTGGTACCGCCGTTGCACTGCGCGCCGCTTTTGCCCTACGTCCTGCCGAGGCGATGCGCCCTGAGCCACCGGCTCGCTATCGTGCCACCATGATCGAACGGCTTGGCTTGCAACGATTTTTATCGCCGCCCAACCGGATGATCCTGCGTCATATTGAGCGCCGTCCGCTCAAATCTTTGCTCACGATGCTGGGCATTGCCTTGGCCTGTGGTATCACGATGGTGGGCCGGTTCCAGGAAGCGACCATCGAACATATGCTGGACGTTCACTACAAACTTTCCCAACGAGAGGATCTCGCAGTCACCTTTGTAGAAGCGACTGCCTGGCAAGCGATCTCTTCTCTGATGGGATTGCCTGGCGTGGAGCGAGTCGAAGTTTTCCGCACAGTACCGGTCCGGTTGCGGTTTCAGCAGCGCTCTCATCGCACGATACTTAAGGGGATTCCCGCCGGCGGCGATTTGCAGCGCTTGCTGGATGCCGGTCTGCGCCCGCTTGCGCTGCCGGCGGAAGGTGTGCTGCTAACCGATTATCTGGGCCAGATGCTAGGCGTTCGTGCCGGTGACCGGCTGCTCATCGAAGTCTTAGAAGGCAACCGGCCAGTGCGAGAGGTGGCGGTTGCCGGCCTGGTCAAGGAGTATCTCGGTGTCGCCGGTTACATGGAGCTGGCCGGTCTCAATCGGTTATTGCGCGAGGGACCGGCCATCTCCGGTGCCTATCTGGCGGTTGATGACCGCGTCCGGCCGGCGCTTTACCGTCGCTTGGAAGAAATTCCGCGAATCGCTGGTACCGCGATCCGCGAACAGGAGATCCGTAACTTTCACCGGACCATGGAACAGACCATGCTGTTTTTCACCTTCATCGCCACGATTTTTGCGATCATCATCGCCTTTGGTGTGATCTACAATAGCGCGCGTATCGCTTTGACCGAACAAGGCCGGGAATTGGCCAGCCTGCGGGTGCTGGGGTTCACTCGTGCGGAGATTGCCTACATCCTGCTGGGCGAACTCGGCTTGCTGGTGTTGCTCGCTATCCCGTTCGGTTTTCTCATCGGTCAGGGTATCTGCGCCCTGTTCGTGCAGGGAGCCCGTTCGGAACTCTACCGTATTCCATTGATTATTCATCCTTCTACCTACGCTTTTGCAGCCACGGTGGTGCTGGTTTCAGCGCTCGTATCCGGGCTGTTGATCCGGCGCAAATTGGATAGACTGGATCTGATCGCCGTGCTCAAGACCCGGGACTGAACCATGACCAAACGCGGACGTTCCGGACTGATTTTACTGGCGTTGGTCATCGCAACCGCGCTGGTCTATGGTTTCTGGCCGCAACCATCGTGGGTGGAGGCGGCACTGGTTGCGCATCGGCCATTGCAAGTGACGGTCGAAGCGGAAGGTAAAACCCGCATCATCGATCGCTACGTTCTCTCGGCGCCCGTGACAGGCTATCTGCGTCGAATTGAGTCAGAGGTAGGCGATACGGTCCAGCAAGGCCAGCCATTGGCATGGATTGACCCCTTGCCCTCGGAAGTGCTCGATCCGC
>DDST01000050.1 GCA_002343485.1 Proteobacteria bacterium UBA2383 | reverse complement strand
TTCATCCATTTGCCGATATGAGCGCGAAAGCTAAAAGGTAACGAATTATGGATATAGGCCTCTACTCGATCTTTCTCGTCACAACAGTGATGCTTATTTTAGTTCCTGGCCCTGCTGCAATCACAATAGCGGCGCAAGGCGCTACGCATAGTTCGAAGAGGGCGTTCTTAGGCATCCTTGGGGTCGCTAGTGCTGATGTGTTCTTTTTTGCATTGTCGGCTACAGGCATCGCGTCGCTGATCCTTGCTTCTAACCTGCTGTTCTCAATCATCAAGTGGTTTGGTGTCGCGTATCTATTGTACTTGGGTGTTTCGGCGCTATTTAGCAAATCTGGTGTAATCAAGATTGGCGTTCAATCAAAACAGTGCAGCCGGAAAAAGCTGTTTTCACAAGGCTTGGTGGTTCAGCTCGCCAACCCAAAAGCGCTTATGTATTTTTCGGCGTTACTTCCTCAATTCATCGATCCTGCGGCGCCAATAATTTCTCAAATGGCACTAATGGGCGCGTCTTGCCTGCTCGCCGATATTCTGGTTTATAGCCTGTTTAGCCGGTTGGGGGAGAGAATAGCCAAACAAGAGTTGAAGTCGTGGGTTGTTACGCTCATCAACCGGGCTGCAGGAATGACTCTTGTGTCAACAGGCATAAGGATGGCGTCGTTAGAATATGGGAAATAGCCTAACGAGCCGGTCAAAGGTATCTATGATTTGCATCTTCTGACCAGGTGGCGGCGATTTCGCTGTAGATGATTTCATGGCAAAGCCTTCGCTTGAGGTCGATTCACTCGCTTAATGCGGCTGATTCAATGATCTGCCGTAACATGCGCAAAAACGCAGAATAGACAACACAGACATGATTTTTAGACAGTGTATCAAGGTGAGCAAGGGGGTGCTAAGCTACTGATATGATCGAGCTAACAGAAAACTTAATTGGCGCAATAATTATGATTATTGTATGGATAGCATGGACGTTTTTAAGCGAAACTCGCTACAACCATGGGATTTTGGTTGCTTTTTTAATGCCTTTGATACCCATTATTATACCGGTGCTTGTGATAGTGTTTTATTCAATCAAATTTACATCTTACTTTGTATTTATCGCGATTGGGAGAAGAGAAGACCACGAAGAGTTTATAAGAAAGACGAGGATTCGTTCCAGGGTATTTTTATTGTTTTGAATACGATTTTGAATTGCTCTTGTTACATATTTATGAATATTCTTTTTAGGGTTTCTTCTGTTTCTCCTTCTGGAAATGCTCGGTACTTAAATGAACAATGTGCGATGAGATGAAGGGTAATCACCAATCAATTGAAGTGAATGATCTGATGCAACAGGGTTATGTTTACCTGCTGACGGAGCCCATGGGCCAGAATTTCCATCCGGACTTTCGTCCCGAGCTGACGCCAAAGGAAATGCTTGATTTGGGTGTTTTCGGCGGCAAATACATGACCGATTGCGCTGCGGAGTATCCGGCCGATTGGTTGAAAAATGCCAAACTCTGCTCAGAACGCCATGATCCCAAACTGAACTTCTATGGTGTCAATGCGTCGCAGCCGCTTTCCGTATGGCGTGCGAAGAATTGGATTTACGCCGAGGACCCGCGAGGTTGGTTCCAGTGGTATTGCCGCTATTTCTTGGGGAGACGCTGCCCGGATGATGAGCGCCAGATCCGCCGGTGGCGAGCCATCCGGCGGCATATCACGCAGATTGAAAAGAATTGCCAGCCTCGTGATTCCGGCTGCCGGCGCAAGCAGAGACAAGCACTGTTGCACTGGGCATACGACTCCCGGAATATTTAAACCGGTAGCGGCAGATGCCGGATCACCGCATCGGTGGTACAAGCAGCGTTGGATCAATGCGTGCTTCACGCCAATTCATTCGCCAATCCAGGTGCGGACCCGTCACCCGGCCACTCTTACCTACCGTCGCAACGACCTCGCCTTTACGCACCTTCTGCCCAACGTGGGCCGATATCTGGTTTAAATGCAGGAAGGAAGAGCTCACCCGGTAGCCATGATCGATGATCAACGTGGCGCCACTGTAATACAAATCAGGTTCGGCCAAGGTCACAATCCCATCTGCCGGGGCGCGCACCGGCGTACCCACCGGCGCGGCAATATCCACGCCGTAATGCGGTTGCCGAGGCTGTCCATTGAGAATTCGCTGGCTACCGTACACTCCGCTGATGCGCCCGGTGGCCGGCCAGGCAAATCCACTTAGAAAATACGGTGTGGGGATTTCCTGTTGGCGAACCGCATCCACCCGGGCATTTTCCCGGCGAATGCGTTCCAGCACAGCCGGCGGCGGCGTGACCTTACTCGGCGGCAGGCCGTCGAGACGTTGAATTTGATACTCCCGCTGGGCAATGGCGAATGGCCGCGCTTCTTGACGGCCATCGGGAAATATCGCGCGTAATTGAACCTGGGGCGGGGCATCACGGTGAAATCCGAAGACGAAAACGCCTTCCGGCGTGACCGGCACCGGCTGCCCGTCCAGTTCCAATCGAGTACCTGGCGGCGCTTGGCCAACAATCAAGCCACCCTGGGTCCACTCGCCCCGCCAGTTCAGATTTCCAGCGCTTGCCCACAGCGGCCACAGTATCAGCGCCATACATCCCATCCAGATTCTTATCGTCATCGTCATCATCTCCAGGTTTTGAGGGCTTGCAGCAATTCCCATTGTCCGGGCAGGCATAACCGCCGGGTACGCGCTATATTAATCACAACTCGCTGTTTATATTTCAAGGCGACTCCATACCATATCCATTATCAAGACTATCAAGCCCCATCAAAGGAGGGGATGCATGGCTGAACAGCATTATGATTTGCTTGCCATTGGTGGCGGCAGTGGTGGCCTGTCGGTCGTCGAGCGAGCCGCTAGTTATGGCGCTCACTGCGCACTCATCGAGTCTGGCCGGCTCGGCGGTACCTGCGTTAATGCCGGCTGTGTGCCTAAAAAAGTCATGTGGTATGCCGCTCATCTCGCTCAGGCGCTCGACGATGCGCCTGGTTATGGTTTTCGCCTGGATTACTTTGGATTTGATTGGAAAAAGTTAAAAAACGCCCGTGATTCTTTTGTTGGGAAAATCAACGAGTGGTACCTGGGTTATCTGCAAAACGCGGGGGTTGAATTGATTCGCGGCTCCGCCCGGTTTATCGATGCCCATACCCTCGAAGTCAATGGTGCGCGCTGTACTGCTGATCATATTGTCATTGCTACCGGCGGGCGGCCCCAGATTCCCTCCCTGCCTGGCGCTGAATTTGGCATCACCTCGG
>DDST01000079.1 GCA_002343485.1 Proteobacteria bacterium UBA2383 | reverse complement strand
ACTACCCATCTCCAGCTTGGCATTGCCCCGCCAGACACGGATCAGGTGCTCAACTACGGACTCGACCGGGTGCGCTTCATGGCTCCCGTCAAGGCCGGCGCCCGGGTGCGCAATCGCGTAGAGCTGATAACGGCGGAGACCAAGGGGCCAGGCCGCGTCCTGATCAAGACCCGTAATACCATTGACATCAAAGGCGAAGACAAACCCGCCTTGGTTGCCGAGTTGCTGACGATGCTCATCGCCTCTTAACTGGAATGCGCCGTGGCCGACGGCGACCCGAAGGGTGTTGAGGTGAGAATGCAGATCGCCACTCATTTCACCAATACTAACGTACCAGTGCCGCCGTTCGATCTGCTGACCCAGGAAAGCAAAGTGAATTGCTTCGTCCGGCAAGCGCCCGGCTGTTTGAAGTAACGGACATGCCGCCTGTCCAAAACCGCCTCCGGATAAAAACCTAAGCAGCGAGCCTATTCAATGACCTGCAAGGGACAGGCCCCCTATTAACGATTCTGGATGAGTTGCAGAACCACCGCATCAGACTACCCCGGCGCTTCGTGCCCCCTCCTTAAATCTTAAGGAAAAACTTTCTATAGCCCAGGTAGGATAATTGATTCTCATCCAATAGCGTGCAACGAGAGAGGACAACAATGACGAATAACATCATAGACAAAACCCCATTGGCTTATGCTTACCCGCTGCTGATCAAAAATCTGCTAGCCAATTCCTTGCGCCAGTTTCCCGATCAGGACGTTGTTTATGGCGATTTCAAACGCCAAACCTACCGGGAGATGGGCGAACGCATCCACCGGCTGGCCAGCGGTTTAACCGGATTGGGCGTCAAACCTGGCGATACTGTCGCGGTCATGGACTGGGACAGCCATCGCTATCTGGAATGTTTCTTTGCTATCCCGATGATGGGCGCGGTGCTGCATACCGTGAACATCCGGCTGTCTCCGGAACAGATTCTCTATACCATCAATCACGCCGAGGACGACGTGATTCTGGTCAACACGGAATTCCTGCCGATCCTGGAAACCATCCGCGACCGGATCGAACCCGTCAAGAAATTCGTATTGCTCAACGATGCCGATCAGCCTCCAGAAACTTCTCTCAACATCGACATCGAGTACGAAGCGTTGCTGGCGGCCAGCGATCCCCGCTACCTATTCCCAGATTTTCCGGAAGACACCCGCGCTACCACGTTCTACACCACCGGCACTACCGGTCTGCCTAAGGGCGTGTATTTCAGCCACCGGCAACTGGTGTTGCATACCTTCGGCGTACTAGCAGCGGTGGCAGGGAGCGGACAAGGCCATATTAGCCGCGACGATGTGTATTTGCCGATTACCCCGATGTTTCACGTCCACGCTTGGGGTATTCCGTACATCGCTACGGTGATGGGCCTGAAACAGATCTATCCAGGCCGCTACATGCCAGATCACCTGCTGCGCCTGATCCAACGGGAAAAAGTGACTTTTTCTCACTGTGTGCCGACCATCCTGCAAATGCTGCTTGCCAGTCCGGTCGTGGACGAGGTCGACCTATCGCATTGGAAGGTGGTCATCGGCGGGTCAGCGTTGACACAAACCTTGGCTCAGCAGGCCCGCGCCCGGGGCGTGGACGTGTTCACTGCCTACGGCATGTCGGAAACGTGCCCGATTCTGACCTTGGCACAACTCAAACCGCACATGCTGGACTGGGACGAAGAACGGCAACTGGACATCCGCTGCAAAACCGGTTTGCCCGTGCCACTGGTCGAACTGCGCGTGGTGGATGAGGAAATGAAGGATTTGCCGCACGACGGCAAGACCCCCGGTGAGGTGGTGGTCCGCGCGCCCTGGTTAACTCAAGGTTATCTCAAAGATCCCAGAAACTCCGAAGCGTTGTGGCGCGGCGGCTATCTGCACACCGGCGACATCGGTGTAATCGACAAGGAGGGCTATCTCAAGATCACCGACCGGCTGAAGGATGTGATCAAGACCGGTGGTGAGTGGGTCTCCTCGCTGGAACTGGAAAACCTCATCCTCAAACACCCTGCGGTAGAAGAAGCCGCGGTGATCGGTGTACCCGATCCCAAGTGGAGCGAGCGGCCACTGGCGTTAGTCGTCCTTAAGGCCAGGCAGGAGGCCAGCGAGGCCGATATCAAGACCCTGCTCCAGGATTTCGCCGCCAAGGGCATTATCTCTAAATACGGGGTGCCGGAGCACGTGATCTTCGTAGACGTCCTGCCTAAAACCAGCATTGGCAAGCTCGACAAAAAAATGATGCGCGAGCAATACACGACCGGATAACGGCCTGCCAAGGGAAATAATGAAATGAATACAAGAGGATTAATATGAAAATTCTCGTCACTGTGAAACGAGTAGCCGACTACAACGTTAAGGTTTACCCCAAGGCGGATGGCTCCGGCGTGGAGATCGCCAACGTCAAGATGAGCATGAACCCTTTCGATGAAATCGCCGTGGAAGAAGCCGTGCGGCTGAAAGAATCGGGCAAGGCAACAGAGATCATCGCAGCTTCTATCGGCGTAAGCCCGTGTCAGGAGGTGCTGCGCACGGCGCTTGCTATGGGTGCTGACCGGGCCATTCTGGTCGAAACCGGCGCTGCACCCGAACCGTTAATGGTTGCCAAGTTGCTGAAAGCCTTGGTCGAGCGCGAGCAGCCGGACCTGGTGATTCTCGGCAAACAAGCCATTGACGATGACTGCAATCAGACCGGGCAGATGCTGGCCGCGCTGCTCGGCTGGGGGCAAGGCGCTTTCGCCTCCAAGCTAACAATACCAGGCGGGCAGGAAATCGAAGTCACCCGCGAAATCGACGGCGGGCTGGAGACCCTAATGCTCAAGTTACCGGCGGTAGTGACCGCCGACTTGCGGCTCAACGAGCCCCGCTACGTCAAGCTACCCAACATCATAAAGGCTAAGAAAAAACTGTTGACGACGTTGAGTCCAGGCGACCTGGATGTCGTGCTGGCGACACAACTGACCACGCTCAAGGTGACCGAGCCGCCCAAGCGTGAGGCCGGCATCAAGGTCGCCGATGCGGCGGAACTCGTCGCTAAACTCCGGAACGACGCCAAGGTGATCTGAGATGAAAAACATATTGGTCATTGCAGAACACGACCACGCTACGCTGAAAACGGCCACCCTGAATACGGTCAGCGCTGCGCAGAGCATCGGCGGCGAAATCCACATGCTGGTAGCAGGAAACCACTGCGCCGGCGCAGCCGCCGCCAGCGCCAAGATTCCCGGGATCGCCAAGGTGCTACAGGTGGACGCCGGCCACTACGCTCATCACCTCGCCGAGGACCTCGCGGTGCTGATCGCCGGACTCGCCAAGGATTACAGCCATGTATTGGCACCGGCCACCACCTTCGGCAAGAACCTGATGCCGCGGGTGGCCGCGCTGCTCGATGTCACCCAGCTATCCGACATTGTCGGCGTGGAGAGCGCCGATACCTTCGTCCGTCCGATCTACGCCGGCAGCCTGTTGGCCACGGTACAGTGCAGCGCCCCGGTCAAAGTGATTACAGTGCGCAGCACCGCGTTCGCCGCCGCCGCCAGCGAGGGCGGTACTGCACTGATCGAAACGGTGCCGGCAGCGGCCCCTTTGGACGTGGCCCGCTTTGCCGGCCAGGAATTGACCCAATCCGAGCGCCCCGAGCTAACCGCCGCCCGGATCGTCATTTCCGGTGGCCGCGGCATGGGCTCGGGGGAAGACTTCAAGCTTCTGGAAGACATCGCCGACCAGCTCGGCGCGGCGGTGGGCGCCTCGCGCGCGGCAGTGGACGCCGGTTTTGCGCCCAACGATTACCAGATCGGCCAGACCGGCAAGATCATCGCGCCCGAACTCTATATCGCCGTGGGTATTTCCGGCGCTATCCAGCACTTGGCCGGAATGAAGGACAGCAAAATCATCGTTGCTATCAACAAGGACGAAGAAGCGCCAATCTTTCAGATCGCCGATTACGGCATCGCCGGCGACCTATTCAAAGTGCTACCCGAGCTGTTCGCCGAGCTGGACAAACTCCCGCCCGCCTGAGGAAACCATTCATGACAACTTATCTTGCACCGACGCGCGACATGCGGTTTGTGATCGAGGAACTGGCCGGTCTGGACCGGCTGACCGGCCTGCCAGGCTATGAGGATGCGACGCCGGATTTGGTCGAGGCAATTCTGGACGAAGCGGCTAAGCTCGCCAGCGAGGTACTGGCCCCGCTCAATAAAACCGGCGACACACAAGGCGTGCGCCTAGAGGCTGGCAGCGTGTTCGCCGCCGATGGCTTCAAAGAAGCCTATCAACAATTCGTGGAAGGCGGCTGGAACGGCATCAGTGGCGCTCCCGATTATGGCGGCCAAGGTCTGCCGGAGCTGGTGCTGGCAGCAACCGTGGAAATATGGAACGCGGCGAATATGTCCTTTGCCCTGTGTCCCCTGCTGAACGCCGGCGCGACCGAAGCGCTCAAACAGCACGGCTCGGACGCGCTGAAGGCACAGTATCTGCCGAATATGGTTACCGGCGCGTGGACCGGCACCATGAATCTGACCGAGCCGCAAGCCGGCTCCGACCTCTCGGCGGTACGCGCCAAAGCGATACCCGAGGCCGGTCACTACCGGATTTATGGCCAGAAAATATTTATTACCTGGGGCGATCACGACCTGGCCGATAACGTGATCCATCTGGTGCTGGCGCGTACCCCGGATGCCCCCGAAGGTGTTAAGGGCATCTCGCTGTTCCTGGTTCCTAAGTTTCTGGTCAACGCCGATGGCTCACCCGGCGAACGAAACGACGTCCACTGTGTGTCCCTCGAACACAAGCTGGGCATTCACGCCAGCCCCACCTGCGTGATGAGTTTTGGTGATCAGGATGGCGCTATCGGTTACCTGGTTGGCCGGGAAAACAAAGGACTGGCCCATATGTTCACCATGATGAACGAGGCCCGCCAGAAGGTCGGCATCCAAGGTCTGGGGATCGCCGATCGCGCTTACCAGCAGGCGCGCGACTATGCCAAGGACCGGGTCCAGGGCCGCCCCTTGGATCAGAAATCCGGTGATCGCGTCGCCATCATTCAGCACCCGGACGTGCGGCGCATGCTGATGACCATGAAATCCCAAGTCGAAGCCATGCGCGCTTTTGCCTATGTGATGGCCGCCGATATGGATCTCGCCCACAAACACCCGGACGCCACCGAGCGCCAGCGCCGCCAAGCACGGGTGGATTTATTGATCCCGGTGCTCAAGGGCTGGTGCACCGAATTGGGCGTGGAAATCACTTCCATCGGGGTCCAAGTCCACGGCGGCATGGGCTACATCGAAGAGACGGGCGCCTGCCAATACCTGCGTGATGCGCGGGTTGCTCCGATCTATGAGGGGACCACGGGCATCCAAGCCGCTGATCTGGTCGGCCGGAAACTCGCCATGGATCAGGGCGCGGCGATGGCGGAATTGATTCAGGAGATGCGCGATGTCCAGGCCGGACTCACTCGCGCCGGTAGCGCCGAATTGATGGTGATCGGTGAATCCCTGACGGCAGGTATCCAGGCGCTGGAGCAGGCGACCCAATGGGCATTGCAGACCCTCCATCAGGACCCCAATGCTGCCGCAGCAGCTTCGGGGAATTATTTAATGCTGACGGGCTATGTCTGCGGCGGCTGGCAGATGGCCCGGGCCGCGCTGGCGGCCAAGGCGAAACTTGACGCTGGCGAAGATCCTGGATTCTACGGCGCTAAGCTGGCTACCGTGCGTTTCTATGCGGAGCAGATCCTGCCTCAGGCGGAGGCTTTGCTCAAGATCGTGCGCAGCGGCGGCTCAAGTGCCCTGGCGCTGCCGGCAGAACAGTTCTGATACCAAGTAGCGTTCATAGATATATATGATAAG
>DDST01000084.1:310-41042 GCA_002343485.1 Proteobacteria bacterium UBA2383 | reverse complement strand
CTTTCAGCCGGTGGTTGTTGAGTCACAGATGACACAACCCAGACGTTTTACAACCCCGGATTTTTCCGGATATGCGACAATCTGAAAAAACGCAGTGGCCGATATAATGGCTGCCACTTCCTGTCATGCCTTGTTAAAATTGCAGCTAGCAGGTAATTTCATGTTATTTGCCATCCATCACTAACTCCCTATGCAAGCTCTCTTCAATCTATTTCTGGATATCTGCTTGTTCCGTAAAGGCCCACAACATGTGCCATCATCAGTAGCACTACTGAAAATATGCCTACTGGCCTACAGTTTGTCCGGCTTGCTGGTTCTAATCCTTAGCACTCCCCCACCGGTCGCTATCCTGCAAATCCTGCTGGATCTAGTACTGCTGAGTGGATTGGTATATCTGGCGCTGATCCTGTATCGGCACCCTCAGCGCTTTGAGCAAACGCTCAGCGCTCTGACTGGCACTGGTACTCTAATCGGGCTGTTCGCGTTGCCACTGATGAGCTGGATTGTCCATCAGCAACCGGATGGTGATACGCAACTACCTTCATTATTGTTGCTAGTGCTCATGATTTGGAGCATCGCTATTATGGCCCACATTCTGCGGCAAGCTTTCGAGGCGTCTGTTTTTGTTGGAGCACTGTATTCTTTAGGTTACACCTTCCTGTCCTGGACCTTGACTGGCTGGATCGGCCCAGAAATTAGCTGAACAACCCATTTCAAAGTCATCCAACTGGATACGAGACTTTCTCATGCACATTCATATTTTGGGCATTTGCGGCACCTTTATGGCTGGGATCGCCTTGCTGGCCCGCGCCACTGGACACCGTGTCTCTGGTTGTGATGCTGGAGTTTACCCACCCATGAGCGCCCAGTTAGCTGAAGCTGGCATCGCATTGCGCGAGGGCTATGACCCAAAGCAACTGGATGATTTTAAACCTGATAAAGTTGTTATCGGCAATGTAATGAGCCGTGGACGGCCGATTATCGAGGAGCTACTGAACCGTGAATGGCCGTATACGTCGGGGCCAGGCTGGCTCGCTGATCATATCTTGCAAGGGCGACATGTGCTGGCGGTCGCTGGCACACACGGCAAGACTACGACCAGTAGCCTACTGGCCTGGATACTGGAGTATGCCGGGCTGGAGCCGGGGTTTTTGATTGGCGGGATTCCTGCCAATTTTGGCGTCTCGGCGCGATTAGGTCGAACGCCATTCTTTGTAGTCGAAGCAGATGAGTACGATACAGCATTCTTCGATAAACGCTCCAAGTTTGTTCATTACCGGCCACGCACTCTAATTCTTAATAACCTAGAGTTCGATCATGCTGATATTTTCCCTGATCTGACTGCAATTCAGCGGCAGTTTCACCATTTGTTACGTACCGTACCTAGCTCCGGGTTAATCGTTACCAATGGCCAAGACCCCCGCCTGGATGAAGTACTAGCCATGGGTTGCTGGACTCCGGTACAGCGGTTTGGAACTGGCGAATGGGAAGCGCACGATATCGCTCCCGACGGCAGCGCTTTTGAGGTGGTTTTTCAAGGCAACCGGCAAGGCCGGGTAGAATGGACTCAACTGGGAATGCACAGTATGCACAACGGACTGGCGGCTATCTCTGCAGCCTGTCATGTTGGCGTCTCCCCTGCAACCGCCATCGAGGCATTGCGGGATTTTCAGGGGGCAAAGCGCCGACTGGAAGTGCGCGGTACGATCAACGAGGTAACGGTTTACGATGATTTTGCTCATCACCCAACGGCAATCGCTACGACACTGTCTGGATTGCGCGCCCGGGTCGGTACGCAACCGATTATCGCTGTTCTAGAGCCACGCTCCAACACGATGAAATTAGGTGTATTCAAAGACAGTCTTGCCTCAGCGCTAACGGGCGCTGATACCGTAGTGCTATACCAGGCACCCGATCTTGGATGGAGTCTCGCCGAAATAGGGGCAATGCTCGGATCACGCAGCCAGGTTAGCTACTCCCTGGACGAAACCCTGGCTGCGATCCAGGCTCAAGCCAAGCCAGGAACTCATGTCTTGATCATGAGTAACGGCAGCTTTGGCGGAATTCATGAACAGTTGCTCCAAGCATTGCAGACCGTTGACCGCCATAAAACTTAGCATTCTGGAACCCATCCTAGGTTGCCACGAATTGGCTAGCCTGGTCTTTTTCATCAGACAGGTGGGTTAAAATTAATAGTTTTGCTAAATTATTATCGACTATCGCTACCTGATTTCAATTAATCAACCCAAGAGGGAAGCCCAGACATGATGAAGTTGAAGGAAATCCTGAAAAGAAAAGGTGACCAGCCGGTTACTGTACCCACCACTGCCACCGTCGCTGATGCTATCCAAGCCATGAGTGATCGCAAAGTCGGTTCAGTGATGGTATTGGAGGCCAGCGGTGCGCCAGCCGGTATCTTCACCGAGCGTGACGTATTAAACCTTTGTGCCGAACGCCGGACCGATTTCGCTCGAATGTCGATTCGACCTTGCATGACCTGCGACATCACGACCAGTCAACCAGAAGATACGATCAGTGAAGCGCTGACGGTCATGACGGCCAAGCGCTTCCGCCATCTGCCCGTCGTGGAAGATGGCAAACTGATTGGCGTAGTCTCCATCGGAGACTTGGTCAAAGCCAAGCTGGAGGCAACCGCCCAGGAAGCACAAGCCCTCCGTGAATACATCACGACCTGAACGGACTGATTCCAGAAAATGATAAGCATGACCACGCGCTCCCCGCCCCAGTTTGCAACAACGGCAGACAAGGAAGAACTTTTTTGGGAAGCTAAAACTCTTGCCGATCTGACTAACGTTGAATGGGAAGCGCTGTGTGACGGTTGTGGTAAGTGCTGCCTGCACAAACTGGAAGATGAGGAAACTGGCCAATTATTCCATACCAATGTCGCCTGCCGGTTGCTGGATTTACACAGCGGCCGTTGTACCCGCTATACCGAACGGCTCCGATGGGTACCAGACTGTGTGCAACTCACACCCGCTGAAGTGCGGCAAATCCGCTGGTTGCCTGCAACCTGTGCCTACCGCCTGCGAGCGGAGAGTCAGCCCTTGCCAGACTGGCATCCATTGCGAACCGGTGATCCGCGTTCCACTCAACGAGCGGGTATGAGCATCGTCGGCTGGGCGGCGCCGGAAGGACGGGTCCGCCGTTTGGAAGATCATATCCTGGAGAGCCTGTGATGAAAGTCCGCTGTCTGACCCTGGGTTCATTTCAGGTCAACGCCTATCTGCTCGAAGACCCTACGACTGGAATTTGCGCTGTAGTGGACACCGGTGAGGGACCGCAATTAGCGAATGCCCTGGCAAACTTGAATCCACGCCCGAATCTCCAGGCGATCCTGTTAACTCACGCCCATTTTGACCATGCGGGAGGGCTGACGGACCTGCAACAAGAATTCCCTGAGGCAGTCACCTGGTTACCCGCATTGGAAAGATCTATGTTTGACGCCTTACCTCAGCAAGGTTCGCTGTTATTCGGGATGCCAGATTTTGACCGGCCCTGCGGACGCATCGACCGGGAAGTGCATGATGGAGAAACTGTCGAAGTGGGTGATCTGCGCTTCCAATTCCTCTCCACCCCAGGTCACACTCCAGGCCAAGGTTGCTACTACGACGATACTTACATCTTTGCCGGTGATACTCTGTTCGCCGGTAGCATAGGCCGCACTGACTTCCCCTTGAGTGATCCGGAACTAATGTGGCAAAGCTTGCGCCGGCTGCTGGAATTGCCGGGCCATCTGATGGTATGCAGCGGGCACGGTCCGGTAACCACGCTGGAGCAGGAATTGAAGACCAACCCCTATCTGGACTACCTTCGCCGCGAGCGAGGAGTCGAGCCGCCGTCGGACTGGTCCCTGTCGCTAGGATCGCGCTGGAGCTGATCAGGAGGCTACCATGTGCGAGTTGCTGGGGATGAGCGCCAACGTCCCCACCGATATCTGTTTCAGCTTCACGGGTCTGATGCAGCGCGGGGGCCGAACCGGACCCCACCGGGATGGTTGGGGGATCGCCTTCTATGAAGGGCGAGGTTGTCGAACCTTCCATGATCCCAACCCCAGTGCTGAGTCAGAAATCGCCCGGCTGGTACAACGCTATGCTATTAAGAGCCTAATTGTAGTCAGCCACATTCGCCGCGCCAACCGGGGACGGGTCTGCCTAGAAAATACGCATCCCTTCAGTCGCGAATTATGGGGCCGGCACTGGGTATTTGCCCATAATGGTCAGTTACAGGGTATCAAACGGCTACCGCTTGGTCTCTACCAACCGATTGGCACAACCGACAGCGAATATGCTTTTTGCTGGATGCTAGGCCGCATCCGGCAAACCTTTCCGGAGCCACCACGCCGGCCCGCGACGCTATGGCGCACTATTCGCGCCCTAAGCCAGGAGATAAATGAACGCGGCGTATTCAATTTCTTACTCAGCGATGCCCGTTATCTCTATGCCCACTGCGGCACACAACTATCTTGGCTCACCCGCCAGGCACCGTTTGGTAAAGCGCGTTTAAGCGACGCCGATATGAGTGTAGATTTTCAACAGGAAACGGCTCCTGATGATGTAGTGACCGTGGTAGCAACCCGGCCATTGACCGATAACGAGTCGTGGACGGTCATGCCGCCAGGCACCTTGGCGATTTTTGGCGCCGGCCAGCCGGTAGCGGCATTCGGCAGCTAATATGCCAAATCATCTAACTACTGCTTGGCTTGCCGCTGACGGCCCCACGACGCGCAACAGGAACGCCACCAGCACCGAGGAAGGTCGCCCCGCCTATCATATGTTGCCGCCAATAACGTTGATTTAACTTAACTTTACGAACTTTTCTGCTACCTGAAGAAGCATGAATCATCTGGCCATTGCCCGCATAGATACCGACATGCGAGACTTGGCCACTGCGTCCCGTGCGAAAGAACAGTAGATCGCCCGGAAGCACCCGGCGTTGTGGTTGCGCCGCCTCAAATTGCTCGACCGACGTACGCGGCAACCGGATACCGGCCTGGAGGTAAGCGTATTGCACGAGGCCACTGCAATCCACCCCGGCTGGCGATTCTCCACCGAGGACGTAGGGTGTACCGATCAGCCGGTCAGCCGCGGCAAGAATGCGTTGGCGTACCGCACCATCAGGATCATGCGTGGAGACCGGTGGAGTTGCGCATCCGCCAAGCCAGGACAGGCCAGCGAGTAACAATAAAACAGCATTAAAGCGGTTAGCAGGTGGCAGTATAGGCATGCAGAGATTCCTGATAGATTGTAAGGATAGTTCAGTATAGGCTTATAGTAACTATGCTTATTGCTCCTCTATTATAGGAAGGCAATTCACGTCCCGCTAGAAACCAAACCAGATATTCCCGGAAGCATGCTGACACTTTATAACGCAGACACCATCAAGATATTCTATAGTTAGGATTCCAATATCTATCCAGTACACTCTTTCGCCAGCCACTCCAGGAGAAACGAATGAAGGCAACCCAAGACAGAGTCGTATCCTTGCATTACACCCTCACCGATGACCACGGGCTGTTACTCGACTCCAGTCGAGGGCGCGATCCATTGGCGTATCTGCATGGTCACGGCCACATCATTCAGGGTTTAGAATCTGCGCTTGAAGGTTGCGAAGCTGGTTTCAATGGATCAGTACAGGTACTGCCAATAGATGCCTATGGCGAATACGATCCCCAAGGCGTATTCGAAGCACCGCGTGATCAGTTCCCGCCAAGCGAAGAGATTCAAGCAGGCATGCGCGTTCAAGCCGAGGGGCCACAGGGAATTGTGAATTTCACAGTCTTGAGCGCAAACGATCAGGGTGTTGTACTGGATGCCAACCACCCGCTGGCTGGAAAGACACTGAATTTCGAAGTCGAAGTGCTGGAAGTCCGGGAGGCGACTGATCAGGAGTTAGCCCATGGCCATGTGCATGCACATGGCCATGATCATTAGTTGCTCACATAATCCAAATGCGTGAGGGGCTGTTCCCTTGCGCAGGTGGACGTGTAGAATAAACTTAACAAATTAAGCGCTCAGTTCGAGGTATCTAGCACCATCATGTCGCTGCGATCACTGCATTTCGCCGGCGAGGAAGCCCCACCCTTTGAGCTCAAAGGGAGCCTGTTTACGCTGACGGTTCTTCATCTTTTCCAACTGGATCGGGCGGCTATCGAGCGGCAGTTAGCGGAGAAGATCAAGCAAGCCCCCAGTTTCTTCAACAACACCCCCGTTGTAATCGATCTGGAAGGCATGGCTGACTCGCCGGATAGTTTTGATTTCAACGGCCTCTATGAATTATTGCGTGCGCATGGCATGGTACCAGTAGGGATTCGCAATGGAACGCCGATGCAGCAGGCTGCTGCCCGGCTCGCAGGATTGCCGGTGTTACCTGAGAGCCGCGCCACCAATAATGGCAAAAAACCCGAACGTACTGAATCCGTGCCGGTGCATAGCCGGATTGTCAATCATCCGATCCGTTCCGGTCAGCAAATTTACGCCCCGGATGGTGATTTAATCGTATTAGGCGCAGTCAGCGCTGGCGCAGAGGTGATCGCTGATGGCAACATCCACATCTACGGGGTGCTGCGCGGACGCGCTCTGGCTGGAGTCAGAGGCGATGCCGAGACCCGGATCTTCTGCCAGAGTCTAGAAGCGGAACTGGTTTCGATCGCTGGCCGCTACCGGATCAGCGAACAAATTGAACCTTCTGAACGGGGTAAAGCCGCACAGATTCATCTCGTTGAAGACCGGTTAGTTATTGAACATTTGAATCGCTAATCCGTCACGACATTGTGAAATCGGGTTAAATAATCCAACGGCTCGATTATTGGTATACAACTTTAACCTAGGATAATCGCTTGGCAACTGTTATCGTGGTGACCTCCGGCAAGGGAGGCGTAGGTAAAACAACGACAAGCGCAAGTTTCGCCACCGGCCTGGCCCAGCGCGGCTACCGGACCGTAGTCATCGATTTTGATGTGGGGCTGCGCAACCTTGATTTAATCATGGGTTGCGAACGCCGGGTTGTGTATGACTTCGTTAATGTCATTAACAACGAGGCTAACCTCAATCAGGCACTGATCCGTGACAAGCGCGTGGAAAATCTGTATATCCTGCCGGCTTCGCAGACCCGTGATAAAGAAGCCTTGACCAAGGAAGGCGTGGAGCGGGTGCTGAACGAACTCAGGGTGGGTTTCGATTACATCGTGTGTGACTCGCCGGCTGGCATTGAGCGAGGCGCGCTGATGGCGCTGTACTTTGCTGACCAGGCGCTTGTGGTGACCAATCCAGAAGTCTCGTCAGTACGCGATTCCGATCGAATTCTCGGCATTCTAGCCAGCCGGTCGCTGCGCGCCGAGCAGGGTGATGAACCTGTCAAGGAGCATCTAGTGTTGGCTCGCTATGCACCAGAACGTGCAGATCGGGGCGACATGTTGAGTGTTGATGACGTGCTGGAAATTCTGGGGATTCCCCTATTGGGCGTCATCCCCGAATCCCAATCGGTATTGCAGTCGTCAAACGCTGGTGTCCCGGTCATTCTGGAAGACAGCAGTGAGGCAGGCGCTGCTTATGGCGATCTAGTCGATCGCTTTCTCGGGAAGAATCTGCCACATCGGTTTACTTCATCCCAGAAAAAGGGTTTTCTCCAGCGTTTGTTTGGCGGGAGCTGAGCCATGGGGCTGCTAGACTCCATATTCCGCACGCCTCCCAGTAAATCTGCTGCGCTCGCAAAGGAGCGGTTGCAGATTATTGTAACCCATGAGCGGGGTAATCGGCGTAACAGTCCCGACTATTTGCCGGCACTCAAAAAGGAACTGCTAGAGGTCGTGCGTAAGTATGTGCCAATCGATCAAAGTCAAATCAAAGTACATCTGGATCGTGAGGATGGCTGTGAAATTCTTGAGCTGAACATCACTCTGCCGGAAGAAGAACAACGCGTGGTTCAGCAGCGTCCGAACGATGCTGGAGTGTAGCGATCTGATGAGCGATGCACGAGAGGGTCAACAAGCAGTCAATTCCGCAGAAGAAGAGCGGGTTCGGCTCGATAAATGGTTATGGGCAGCGCGATTCTTCAAGACCCGTGCGTTAGCAACTAAAGCTGTAACCGGTGGCCGGGTGCATGTCGGCGGTCAGCACGCCAAACCCTCCCGGTCGATTCACCCTGGCGAGACCTTGAGCATTCAACGCGACTCCAATGAATATATTGTGATTGTCCGGGCGCTTAGCGACCGGCGCGGACCCGCTAAGGAAGCAGCCCTGCTGTATGAAGAAACGGCTGAAAGCCGCGAGCAACGCGAAATACGCGCCGGACAGCATCGTTTGCAAGCTATGATCTTCCCCCGCTCTGAGGGTCGCCCCACCAAGCAGGATCGGCGGCGCATAGTTTATTTCACACGCAGCAGCAAGTAAGGATTTCCCCTGGTTGCTTTCAGGTATGCAACCCCTGTTGTCCACTGTTTATAACTTCCAATTCAAGGATTGCTGTTCAGGTAGGCACTCTATCCTGAAAAACATCCTCAATACGCACTATCCCGCATCTTCCGGAAATCCGGGGCCGTAATTGCTTCATCTACGTACTAATCTCATCCGGTGCCACCCTGATCCACACGCCAACTCAAGCCGTTAAAGAACCAGAACTGCTTGGCCCTCCCCCTTGAGTATCAAATAATGGACCGGATGGAACAATGTATTCAACTGGATTATCTACTCAAGGAAAAGCATGAATAGAAAACAGCATCAAGCTAGGCAGTACGATAACAATGATCTAAAATAAAAACGTTGAATGCAGAGAGCACGAAATGCAAATAACTACAAATATATATTATGGAGATAGTAAGGATCAATTAAAGCTACTTTCAGACAACTCCATTGATCTTATTGTAACATCACCCCCCTATGCGGACCAGCGAAAGAACACTTATGGAGGTATTCATCCTGATAAATACGTGAACTGGTTTTTACCTATTTCAGAACAGCTTTTGCGTGTACTTAAACCGACAGGAACCTTTATCTTAAATATTAAGGAAAAAGTGGTTAATGGTGAACGCAGTATTTATGTTATGGAACTCATTATAGAAATGCGTAAGCAAGGCTGGTTGTGGACGGAAGAATTCATTTGGCATAAGAAGAACTGTTATCCGGGCAAGTGGCCCAACCGTTTTCGTGATGCATGGGAAAGACTTCTTCAATTTAATAAAGAAAAAAAATTCAAAATGTATCAAGAAGAAGTAATGGTTCCAATGGGTAATTGGGCAAATTCAAGACTAAAAAATCTTTCTGCAACGGATAAAACCCGTGCTGCTTCAAAAGCAGGGAGTGGCTTTGGTAAAAATATTTCAAACTGGACTAACAGAAATAAAGCCTATCCAACAAATGTCTTGCATCTAGCTACCGAATGCAACAATAAAAATCATAGCGCAGCTTTCCCTGAAGGATTACCGGAATGGTTTATTAAGTTATTTACAAAGGAAAGCGACACCGTTCTTGATCCTTTTATGGGATCAGGAACAACACTAGTTGTTGCGAATCGTATGAAGCGAAATTCGATAGGTATTGATGTTGTTTCCGAGTATTGTGAAGCTGCCAGAAAACAATTGAACCTTGCTGAATTAAGTTTTTTTGAGAAAAAGGTGGAATATGAAAAATCTGAACCTGAGGGACCTATCGCAATAGGTTTACCAAGAGGTTTGCAAATAAATTTTCAAAGGCAAATAGAAATTTGACTGGGACAGGCAATGTATCTAACTTCGAACCAATTGTAGATTAAGTATAAAATCCATTGGACTCAAACCTATTCCAGAAACACGGCGATTTCTCCGTGCTGCTGAAGCGCCTGGTGATCCGCACCTTGCGGACCGACGGCACTATGCCTGTGCTCAAAGAGCTGGCGGCTATTTGGTGATTGCGTGGCTTTACAAGGAAATGACCATCCTGCTAGACAGCCCGGTGGAAGAAGGCCGATACACAGTCCGCGCCATCCTGGTCACTAACAAAGCCCACAACTATCTCAATCAAAACAATCTGCTTCTGGAGCAGATGATCCACGATGACTGCTCTGAGGGCGCTGTGGTGTTCTCCGTCTGGCAATCGCTAAATAACTATCAGAAAAAACTCTTCAATCTCCATTACTGGAACTCACCTGCCTGCAAGTCAAAGTGACCTGGCTGAAAGCGTGGCAGGTGATCCGCCGCCATCAGAAACGAACCGGGGTATTTATGAAGTTTGCAGCGGAAGCATTTTATAAGAGTTACCGCTTATGACCAAAAAATCCAAAGTACCTACGGAACCCTTCACCGCCTACATCGAGGACTTGACCCACGAAGGCAACGGAGTTGCACGGCGCGATGGCAAAACCGTCTTTGTCGAAGGAGCGCTGCCAGGCGAGGAAGTCCGCTGCATCTATACCAGCCGCCGCAGCCGCCGGGACGAGGCGCGCACTGTCGAGGTACTGCAGGCCGCGCCGGAACGGGTTGAACCGCGATGTGCTCATTACCGTATCTGCGGTGGCTGCACCCTGCAACATTTGCAACCAACGAGTCAATTAGAAATTAAGCAGCGCTGGTTGTTGGATAGCCTGACACATATCGGCAAGGTTGAACCAACACAAATCCTGGAGCCAATGACCGGACCTTTTTGGGGTTACCGGCGGCGGGCGCGGCTTGGGGTCAAATACGTGGCGAAAAAAGGCCGGGTATTGGTCGGTTTCCGCGAACGGCGTAGCCCCTATGTAGCCTATCTACAGCGCTGTGAGGTGCTGGATGAGCGGGTCGGCAGTCTACTGGAGGAGCTGGCAACGCTGATTGATGGATTGTCCATCCGCGACCGGTTGCCACAAATTGAAGTCGCGGGCGGGGATACGGTCATGGGCCTGAATTTCCGGGTGCTGACGCCGCCGAACGAGGCAGATCTGGAACAACTCCGCAAGTTTGGGGAACAGCATCGATTGACGCTTTATCTGCAACCTCGTGGGCCGGACAGCGTGCAACCTTTGTGGCCGGAACAGCCAGAACTTAGCTATTGTTTGCCTGATTTCGCTCTCGACCTAGCATTCCAACCCTGGCATTTCATTCAGGTCAATGCAATTCTCAACCGGCAACTGGTCGCAAAAACCTGTGAATTGCTAAAACTGGAGCCGGAAAGCCGGGTGCTAGATCTGTTCTGCGGATTAGGCAATTTTACCCTGGCGCTGGCCCGGCATGCGCGGCAAGTAATCGGCGTGGAAGGCGACGCCAGCCTAGTCGATTGGGCGCAGCGTAATGCGATGCGCAACAGGTTGGCGAACGTCGAATTCCATGTTGCCGATCTAACCGGTGATTTGGCAGGTCAGCCATGGGCGCAGGGTGGCTATGACCGGGTTTTACTGGATCCGCCCCGCTCTGGAGCGTTTGAGATGATACCGCATATCGCCGCACTGGGTGCGCGGCGCATTGTATATGTATCCTGCCATCCAGCTACTCTGGCACGCGATGCCGGTGAACTGGTACATCGTTTCAACTACCAATTGGAAAGCGCAGGGGTGCTCGACATGTTTCCGCACACAGCCCATGTAGAATCCATGGCTGTGCTGGTTCGAGCTGGCTAAACAATTTAGAACGACTACGATAGTCGGAAAAAACCACTATTCTGCAATCATCCAATCATTCAAAGAGGCCCTGATATGAAAGCACGCGCCGCTATCGCCTGGGAACCGCAAAAACCGCTGGTCATTGAAGAAATTGATGTCGAGGGACCAAAGGAAGGCGAAGTTCTATTGAAAGTCGTCGCTACAGGCGTCTGCCATACCGATGCCTTCACTCTGTCCGGCGACGACCCGGAAGGCGCGTTCCCCTGCATCCTAGGCCATGAAGGTGGCTGTGAGGTCGTGGAATGCGGCTCTGGCGTACAGAGTCTGAAGCCAGGTGATCACGTTATTCCACTTTATATCCCCGAATGCGGCGAATGCGCGTATTGCCGCTCCGCCAAGACTAATCTGTGTCAGTCGATTGCCGCCACCGTGTGGACCGGCTATATGCCCGATCACACCCGCCGCTTCTCATATCGGGGAACACCGCTGTTTCATTACATGGGCTGCTCGACCTTCGCCGAATACACGGTGGTTCCGGAAATTGCCTTGGCCAAAATTAATCCGGCAGCGCCCTTGGATAAGGTCTGTCTACTTGGTTGTGGCGTGACAACGGGCATCGGCGCGGTGCTGAATACCGCCAAAGTTGAACCGGGTTCCACAGTTGCCGTCTTCGGCCTGGGGGGCATCGGCCTGTCGGTGATTCAAGGCGCAGTCATGGCACAAGCGGGACGAATCATCGCTATTGATACCAACCCCGAAAAATTCGCCATGGCCACGGCGCTAGGCGCGACTGACACCCTCAACCCAGCTGATCTCAGCGCTGGCACAGTTGAAGCGATCAAGGAGATGACAAACGGTGGAGCCGACTACTCGTTCGAATGCATTGGCAACGTCGACGTGATGCGCCAGGCGTTGGAATGTTGCCACATGGGCTGGGGTGTTTCCACGATCATCGGCGTCGCTGGCGCAGGTCAGGAAATCCATACCCGGCCGTTCCAACTGGTCACCGGACGCACATGGAAGGGGACTGCCTTCGGTGGGGTCAAGGGACGCACGCAATTGCCCGGTTATGTGGAGAATTATCTCCAAGGTAAAATTGAACTGGACCGCATGGTTACCCATACCTTGCCGCTGGAGCAGATCAATACAGCCTTCGATCTGATGCATGAAGGCAAAAGCATCCGCTCAGTGATTTTGTTCTGAAAGAACAAATATAATTATTTGATAAATAAATAAAAATAACTCTCAGTCGTGGATAGCGCAGATCCGTTCTGAAGTGTAGATTGACACCGTCAACCTAACCTACCGCAGAACCCCAGGAGGCCATTGCATGGAACTCATCGAATCTATTAAAGAATTTGGCGGCTGGCTAAACCGTTACCGGCATAACTCGGCGACGTGTCATTGCCCAATGACCTTCTCCATTTATTTACCGCCCCAGGCACAAAGCGCGAAAGTTCCCGCAATCTACTGGCTGTCCGGCCTGACCTGCACGGATGACAACGTCCGGGTAAAAGCCGGTGCACAGCGTTATGCAGCGGAACTAGGGTTGGCGCTGGTCATGCCCGACACCAGCCCCCGAGGTGAGGATGTGCCGGATGTACCGGAGCGCTACGATCTGGGTCAGGGCGCCGGCTTCTACGTCAACGCCATCCAGGCACCATGGTCGCAGCATTACCAAATGTATGATTACGTAACCCGAGAACTACCCGCCTTGATCGAAGCGGAGTTGCCGCTGATACCAAACCTGCGCTCGATCACCGGACATTCGATGGGCGGACATGGCGCGCTGATTTGCGCCCTGAAGGAACCAGGTGCTTATCAGTCAGTCTCCGCCTTCGCGCCAATCTGCCATCCGATGGCGAGTGGCTGGGGACAAGGCTGCTTTAAAGCCTATCTGGGTAACAACCGTGAGGCGTGGGCTGCCTATGATACAGTCCGTCTGATCGAAGCTGGAGCACCCGCTATTCCCCTGCTGATCGACCAAGGCACGGCCGATGAATTTCTGGCCGAGCAGCTGCATCCGATGTCGCTCGAACGAGTCTGCACCGCCCGGAACTTTCCGCTGACACTACGGATGCAGGATGGCTACGATCACAGCTACCATTTCATTAGCACTTTCATCGGTGAACATCTGGCTTGGCATGCTAAGCCGTTACGGGCCGCTTAATCATCGCATCGAACCCGGCTGAGGTTACACGCCTCACCGCCTGGTTAAAAAAACGAACAAACAGTGAAACAAGAGCTTTTAAAATTATTACGAAGCCAGTTACGCAGTGAACTGAGCCGCACCCGCCGCCGGAAAAACCGTTCACCTTGGCTGGCCGGTGGATTGGTTATCGTCATCACGGTGATCAGTTATATTCTGCATGAACCCAAGGCGCCACCCTCGGCGCTTTCCAAAGGAGCAGAATTGACCTGCAGTGTTAAAACCGTCTACGACGGCGATACTTTGACGGCGAGTTGTCCATCTGGTCAGGTCAAGGTGCGAATATTCGGCATTGACGCCCCGGAAATGGGTCAAAAACCGTGGGGTGATCACTCGAAACAGACAATGAATCATCTGTTAGCAGGCCAGGCTTCGGTGCGGTTGCGAGTCATGGACCAGGACCGCTATGGCCGGACCGTTGCCCAGGTATTCGCTGGCGAGAGCGATGCGGGTTTGGAACTGGTTCGGCAAGGACAGGCAGTGATGTATGAGCAATACAACGACTCACCGGCCTACCGGCAAGCCCAGACCGAGGCAAAACAGGCGCGGCGGGGTATCTGGGAAAAGCCCGGTAGCCAGCAGGACCCGGCGGCTTGGCGGCGATTGAATCCGCGCTAAGAAAGATAGTTCAAGACCGTGACTCTTGTGCCGCCTCCGCCTGTTTCTGATTTCGCCACAGTTCGCGCTAGTCCAGAGGGGGGGCGTTGCGAGGGTGTCTGGACTCTGGATGGTATTCTCGATTTGGAGCAGCGATTGCTGGACGTTCAGTGGCCATCTGGCGCGTTGCAACTGGATGGTTCCACTATTCGGGCACTCGATACTATTGGCGCACTGCAACTGCTCAACGTGATTGCCAGCCTGGAACAGGCAGGCCACACTGTCCACCTGACCGGTTTACGTGAGGAACACCAAGCGCTGTTGGATTTAGTACAGCAGCGCCGCGGCAGTGGCGCAGCACCGCCGCCATCCAAACCAGCAAATTTCCTGGAGCGGATGGGCCGGGAGACGATACATCACCTGTACGGTAGTTTTACCTTTCTGGTCTTTGTCGGCGAAGCGGCGACTACACTGGGGCGGTTGATATTGCATCCGAGCCGGTTCCGCTGGCAGGCGTTGTTCGCCAATCTCGAAACCGCTGGGGTCCATGCCTTGCCAATCATCGCTTTGCTCTCGTTTATGATTGGCATCGTCATCGCTTACCAGGGCGGCCAGCAACTGAAATTTTACGGCGCCAATATCTTTATCGTCGAATTGGTATCGCTGACCATGTTGCGTGAACTGGCGCCATTGATCACCGCGATCATCGTCGCTGGACGTACCGGATCGTCCTACACCGCTCAGATTGGCACCATGCAGGTGACCGAGGAAGTAGATGCGCTGCGTACTATCGGTATACCACCGATGGATTTGCTGGTTCTGCCCAAACTACTGGCGTTGACCATCGCGCTGCCGCTGTTGACGGTGTTCGCTGATGTGCTGAGCATATTTGGCGGCATGGTCATCGCTCAAACCCTGCTGGATGTGAATTTCCAGGACTTTCTGGACCGGTTTCCGCAGGTGGTTACTCTGACTTCATTTTTGCTGGGCGTAGGTAAAGCGCCGGTGTTTGCCGCAATCATTGCGCTGGTCGGTTGCTACCAGGGCTTTCAGGTACGCGGCGGCGCTGATAGCGTGGGCCGGCAGACCACAGTCAGTGTGGTGGAGTCGATTTTTCTGGTGATCGCCGCCGATGCGCTATTCTCAATACTGCTAGGCGGAGTGGGACTGTGAATACAACCGTTACTCCAGACCCCCCGGTGATTATGGTGCGTGGCCTGCGTACCCAGTTCGGCGCTGAAGTCATTCATGACGCTCTCGATTTTGACGTCCACCGGGGTGAAATTGTCGCCTTGGTCGGCGGCAGCGGCTCTGGGAAAACCACCTTGTTACGAGCAATCATCATGTTGCTAAAGCCGGCCGCCGGTTCCATTAAGTTATTGGGCCAGGAAATCATCGGTATCAGCGACAGTGCGGCGTTCCGGTTGCGCCGACGGTTTGGGATGCTGTTCCAGCAGGGTGCTCTGTTCAGTTCGCTGACAGTGCGGGAAAATGTCGCCGTGGCATTGCGTGAGCATACCCGGCTGCCAGCCCAACTGATCACGGAAATTGCCGATCTCAAGATCGTACTGGCCGGATTGCCTGCTGACACCGGCAGCAAACTGCCGCGTGAGCTGAGCGGGGGAATGCTGAAACGGGCAGCGCTGGCGCGGGCGTTGGCGCTCGATCCGGCACTGCTGTTTTTGGACGAACCGACGGCCGGTCTGGACCCGGTCAGCGCTGGTGCCTTCGACCAGCTGGTGGTGCAACTTAAGGAATCGCTGGGCTTAACAGTTGTCATGGTAACCCATGACCTAGACACACTCTGGCAAGCGACTGACCGGGTGGCATTTTTAGGTGAAAAGCGAGTGATTGGCTATGCGCCGATGCGGGAGTTAACGGCAGCGGAGCATCCGCTGATCCGGGCTTACTTTGAAGGGCCGCGTGGCCGCGCGGCGCGGGAGCAAGCAGGTGCAAAGTAACGTAAATTACGCGCTGGTCGGGTTGTTCGTCATTATCTTAGGCTCAACGCTGTTGAGCGTGGTGTTCTGGCTGACTCTGGGTGATGAGAACAAAATCTATGATCGTTATCGGGTTTATTTCCATGAATCGGTCGCTGGTCTGAATTTAAAGGCAACCGTGCGTTATCGCGGTGTCGATGTCGGGCAAGTGGAATCAATTCGCTTGGACCCCAACAACCCCGATCGGGTCGATGTCGTATTGGATATCGAACGGGGCACGCCGATTCGCCGCGACACTATTGCAACTCTGTCCACCCGGGGTTTGACCGGCGTGGCCTCGGTGGAACTCAGCGGCGGCGGCCAATCGCTGCCGCTGGAAAAGGAGCGAAACCAGGATTTGCCGGTCATTCAAGCTGGGGCATCCCTAGTGACACGCCTGGATGATGGATTTAATAATTTCTTGACCAATGTCGATAACCTATCGAAGCGGCTGGAGCGGTTGCTGAACGATGAAAATCAGACCGCGCTGACCGAAACCTTACAGCATTTGAGCACCATCAGCGGCGCAGTGGCCGACCGTTCTGATAGCCTGCGCCAGACGCTGAAGAATATCGCAACCTTCACGGGTGTCCTGGCCCAGCGTTCTGAGCGCATGGGCCGGGCGCTGGATCAACTGGCAACGGCTCTGGAAGGCACAGATGAGCTGAGTACGCAATTTCAGGCTACCCTGCGCGATGTTCAGGCCGGTGCCCAGGCTGTACGCACTGCAGCCGATAATATCACCCAGACCAGTCAAGCTTTTACTGAACTCGCCGGGGATGGCCGCCAAACGCTACGGCGCCTAGGTCAGAATACCGTGCCAGAGCTTGATACGCTGCTGGTGCAAGCTAACGAGTTGATGATCGCGCTGCAACGATTGGCTGAAATGCTGGGGGAGAATCCCCGGGCGCTGCTGCTAGGCCAGCCGCAGGGCCGGCCTGGGCCAGGAGAAGGTCATCAGGTTTCAGACCCCAAATTTCAGGCTCCAGACGCCAGATGAAAGACCTGATACCCTGATATCAGATTGATTTGAGGAGAAAAGGACGTGTTTTGTAGTATCAGAGGCGGCGTAGTGACGGAGCGGTGCAGCGTGCTATTGCTGGTCATGCTGGCGGTATTGACTGGTTGTACGCTACCGCAGGATAACTCGCCGCCGCCGCAGGCCTATTTGCTGGGGGATGGGAGAGCGTTTACCCCAGCGCCGGCGCGACGGTTCAGTGGCAAGATCCTGTTGGTGACCGTCTCTAAAGGAGCGCCAGGCTTCGATTCACCGAGCATCGCCTATACCCGCGAACCACTCAAACTGGATTATTACAACGACAGCATTTGGAGCGACACGCCCGCGAAAATGTTATTGCCCATTCTCGTCCGGGCATTCGAAACCACAGGCGCGTTCAAGGCTGTGGTGACGCCGCCATCACCGGTGCTGGCTGACGTGCGGGTGGATATGGATTTGATCCGCCTGCAACAGGAATTTATGGCGCTGCCTAGCCGGGTGCGCCTGACTGTTCGCCTGAAGGTAGTGGATATGAAGAGTAGGCAAGTGTTAGGTACGCAGCTATTTGAGGCCGTAGAACCCGCGCCTAGCGGGAATGCCTATGGCGGAGTGCAGGCTGCCAACGCAGCGGTGCATAAAGTGCTCAGTGAAATGGTGCCGTTTACGTTGAGCTACTTGGAGTGACCAAAAGAATTGGGCGAATCGTACCGCCGTTCACTGCATTCGCAGCATATTACGCGGTCGTCATGGACTACTATCTGTGACAAGCGTTCTTTCCGTCCATGAATCCTGCTAATCTGTTTAAAATAAAATCCGGCCCGGAAAGCCTGGAGGATCCATGCCAGTCCGACATGTTCTTGTGGTAGATGATTCCAAGTCCGCACGATTAATGCTGCGCAAAATGTTGCAAGGCTTTGGCATGACTGTGGATACCGCAGAATCCGCTGAGGAAGCACTGAATTATCTGCGCGACCGGCAACCGGACGCTATTTTCATGGATCACACCATGCCCGGCATGGATGGTTTAACGGCTGTGCGGCAAATTAAGGATAATCCAACCATTGCCGCGATTCCAGTCGCAATGTACACCTCCCGGGATGAACCCGCCTATCTGCAAGAAGCCCAAGCAGCGGGCGCTATTGACGTGCTGACGAAACCGGCCATGCCGGAAATTTTAGGCGTGCTTCTCGAACGGATGCATCAAGCGCTCGATGCCGCTCAGGCGCCTATTAGTGCGCCGGTGCCTGAGGATAGCGGGAGCGTGCCGGTTGCGTGGGTCGAGAAAGCCGTTGCTGAGAAGGCAGAATCAGTCATTTATGACGCCATTGAGTCTCAAATCCTGCCGCTGCTCAACGATGTAATTGCTAAGCTGCGACAGGAAATGGATGCCAAAGTAAAGACCTGCAGCCAGGTTGCCGAGCGGATTTGCCAGGAACAGCTTGCAGCTTGGCAACCGCCGCCCTATGAATCTGCCCATCCACCGTTAACCGAAGACACGATTAGAGCACAGATATCTCCTTTACTGGACGAACGCATGGCGATCTTTCGAAGTCAAGAGCAAGCGAAGCTTGAAGAGCTCGTGCGTAATGTGGCGGTAGATACTTGTAAAAACCAATTGCATGAATTATCTGAACGTTTGGTGCGGCAGCTGAGTAACCGGTTTACTGAAGCCGTGCAGAAAGCCACGTTGACAGCCCGGGAAGCAGCGGTCGAGGCAGCCCGGGAAACAGCTACCTCGGAAATGCTGTTAAGGATGCCGGAAAAAGAAACCGCTATCACTCATCCTGAAACAGAAGATGTCACCACAGTGGCTGAACGTGCAGCCCGTCAATTGTGGATGGATGCACGACGCGACTTGGGAAGGCGTATTTACTGGGCAGCGATTTGCGCAGCGGCAGTTGGTATTGGAGCCGCCGTGATAGTGTACGGTTTGCGTTGAAAACGAGCCGATCATCCAGACGCTGAATGATCAGGATGGAAATTGATAAGTCATTAAGTGGACTGAAGAATCATGGCAGACATCGTCTATTTAATAATTGGAATGGTTGCCGGGCTGGTGGTGGGTGGTGTTGTGATTTATCTGTTGCCTTACCAAACCCTGCGCGGCACCCTCGCTCAAACACAAGCTGAACTGGAGGAAGCCCGGTCCAGCAATAGCACCTTGCACGCGAACCTGCTTGAAGAACAGTCCAAAGGCTATCAGGGCCGCCAGACCTTACTGGGACGGCAAAAGCGGCTTGAGCACGACCTAGCTGAAGCAAGCGAGCGTCAGGCTGAACTGGAGAGACAATATGCTGAATTCAAGGAACAGGGCGGACAACAATTGCAGGCGCAACAGCAGGAAATTGAAAAGCTGCATGAGATCATAGCCCAAATGGAAAAGGACCAGGCAGCGTTACAAGACCGTTTCGCTCAAAAAAGCGCTGAATGGGATGAACAACGGCACAGTCTACTCTTGCTGAATGGCCAGCTTGAGGATCAATTGCAAGGATTGCATCGGGAAAAGACCCAGCTAAGCAGCCGTCTGGATCAACAACAGGAGATTTGGGAACGCGAACGGTTGGACTTGCAAATTCAGGTGAACACCTTGGAAGACAACCTGACGCTGCAGAAAGCGCGCGCTGACCAGAATTTGCCGCCAGACAGAGCCTTTCAGGTGGAGCAACTACAAGCCGAACTAGCGGATCTCAAAAAGCAGCGCACTGCCTGGGAGGAAGAGCGCCAGCATTCTCAGGAACAACTTGAGCGATTGCAAGCCGAACGGCGATCACTGCGAACCCAGATCATGGAGGCAGGTGACGCGAAGGAAAGCACAGGTTCAACTGCTGCTGAGCAGGAAGTAAAGAAGCTGCGCCAGCAATTATTAGAGGTTCAACAGGAATATCAGATTCTTAATGAAAAACTAACAGCGCGCGATCATCAATCTGAACAAGAGCGCAGTGCATTGGAAGCGGAAATCGAGCAGCTGATGGAACGGCTGCTGCGGGTACAACGCGAGCGAACCGTTTAATTCTAATTCATGCAGCAACTGCTAATGCTTATTGGGACATTTCCCCATTATTTTGCTGCATCATTTTCTCGGATAGTATCTGTGCCTGTCTTTCCAGCACTCGTTTCATTTGCAACGCTTTAAGAGACAAGCCGCTCTCGTTGACCTGATCGGCCGGCGTCTCGACTAGATCAGTTGTTTCTGTGAGATCCGTTTCAGTAGCAGACTTCACGGCTGTTCCTCTAACCAAGCAATGTACATAGACAGTAATACCAGGGCCTTTTAGTTTTGTATCATAAGATCCTGGAACCGCTGCACAAAAACCGATAAAGGATTTACCATCGCCGGTGGGGGCACAGCTTATTTGATAGCCTATATTCGTGTTATCAAAGTTAGTGTTTAACCCAAAACAGTTACATCCCCCGCCAGTGGCTGCTTCATTGCTCTCGCAAGAAGCCACCACTGATCTGGAAGCAATAGAGGATTCTGTATTAAAGTCAGAGTAGACTCCATGGGTTCGCACCTGAGGCTTTGCTGCATCCGAAAGTGCGGGCGCTAACAAAACAATAGATAGTAAGCTTGTGATTACAGGGCAGATTTTCATGAAATAACTTCCTAGTCACAGTTTGCACTATGTATACAATATTTGCCAATATTGTTATTTAGTTAACAATTGCATCAAGAATGGCAAATGAATAAGGAAAAGGCAAGCGTTATGCTGGCAAAACTCAGGCGACTCGGTCCGCTCATCAACCTGATTCCCAACACTGCCATCCAATTTCTGGATTTCGGTTTTAACCTTAATGAAATCCGATTGTCGCGAGCGTTCCTGACGGAAAATGGCACGGATGGGCGTCCGTTGTTGACACCTTTGTACACTGATGATACTAGTGGCCAGTTCACGACACGTGATGGGCGCACCATCAAGCCAGAGCACGCTTATTCGCTGAATGTTGCCAAGGCGGCGGTGATTCTTGACAAGGTCTGGCTACCGATTCCTTTCCTGCGCATCCGTGAGCGCCGATCGGATAACTATCATCTATTTGACAATGGACCCATCAATTGGGCCCGTGCCCGCTTCGTGGAATTGCCAGCGCCGGACATCGAGGGCCATACTCACCGGGTGACGCTCGCGTTCGACACTCAATTATTGCCAGCCCGCGAAGGCCGGCCTTATCTCGCCCCCAGTCCGCTGGATATGCAGTCCGGTGAGGAGTTTGCTCTGAGCGATGCTGAGGATGATACAAGCTGGTTTCTAGAGCAAGCGTGGGTGCAGGAATGGGTGTATCAGCATTTTCACACCTATGAATTACACCGCCGGGCGCCACGCCGGGTTGACGAATCCGAAATTCGCGCCAGTCCTGATGCCCAAGCAGCCTGGTTAACCGTGCTAACCCTGCTCAAAAAGGCGGTGCAACCACCGCGATTGCGCTTTACCTTTGTTGATGATGGACCGGCGGCCCGGCTCAACCGGCCGGTGGATGTAGATTTGGTATTGGACATCGGCAATTCCCGTACCTGCGGCATACTGATGGAAACCAGCGGCGATGCGCCGGTGGACATGAATGACAGCTACCGTCTGGTCTTGCGCGATCTCAGCCACCCAGAGCGTGTCTATGACGAGCCATTCCCGAGCCGGATCGAGTTCGTACGCAGTGCGTTTGGCGATGAAAAATTGTCCCGCCGCAGTGGCCGGAGCAGCGCTTTTTTGTGGCCGGCAGTGACTCGCGTCGGTTTTGAAGCCCAAGCATTGTCCTATTTCAGCCATAGCACCGAAGGTAGCACTGGCCTGTCTAGCCCCAAGCGCTATTTATGGGATACCGGCCCACGGCACCATGCCTGGCGGTTCAACGCTGGGCTGACAGCCGGTAGCAGCGACAGCGGGCCAGTGACCACGGGGCCATTTGTCGGACACCTGCGCGAAGACGGTGAAGAACTAGCGCCCGGTGAGCCGCCGGCGGTCACTGCGTTGTTTTCGCGCGGATCGCTGATGAGCTTTTTCGTCGCTGAGGTGCTGCTGCAAGCTTTCGTTCAGGCCAATTCACCCGCTCGCCGCTCCGAGCGGGTTTATTCTGAAGCGCCGCGCCGGCTGCGGCGGGTCATTCTGACCATGCCCACCGCCATGCCACTGGCCGAGCGCAAGCTTTTCACCCGCCGGGTGAATACGGCGATCCGCCTCACTTGGCGGGCGCTGGGATTGGATGAGAGCCAAGCCCCAGAACCCTTCCTGCAATGGGATGAGGCAACCGGCACCCAGATCGTGTTTCTTTACAACGAGGTCAAACATAACTTCCAGGGCGATGCCGCACTGTTCTTCGAGGTGTTCGGCCGGGTACGGGAAGGGTATGGCGAGACCCCCTGCCTGCGGCTGGCCAGCATCGACATCGGCGGCGGCACCACCGATCTCATCATCACCACCTATCAATTGGAAGGCGGCACGGCGCTGCGCCCCACCCAGGAATTTCGTGAGGGCTTCAACATCGCTGGCGATGATGTGCTATGCGGCTTGATCGAACGCAATGTGCTGCCGGCGTTGCTGGAAGCGATTCGCGCTAGCGGCGCAGCGAATCCCGAGGAATTGCTGGCACGGCGATTGGGCGCCAATCGAGGCGATCAGGCCGAACGCGAGCGCACCCTGCGCCGGCAATTCGCCAGCCAGGTCGCATTGCCGCTGGCACTGGCGCTGCTGCAACGCTACGAGAGTACCGACCTGACCACGAGCAATGAAGCAGTCACTTTCAAATTGGCCGATGTCTATCCCGCAGGAACTGGACCCCATGAGCAAATCACCGCTTTTTTGGAAGAGGCGGTTCATGCCGCCGGTGGTCAAGGCTTTCAACTGGCCGAAGTCGTATTTTCCACGACCATGCTGGCGGTGGACACGACCGTGCGCCGCATCCTGGGCCAAGTGCTCAGCGACCTGTGTGAGGTCGTGCATCTCTATGACTGCGACTACCTGTTGATTTCCGGACGGCCCTGCCGGTTCCCGGCCGTGCGGGGAGCAATCCTGGCCAAGCTGCCCGCGCCGCCCGATCGTATTATCAGCCTGCATGCGTACCGGGTTGGCGACTGGTACCCATTCCGTTCGGTCAGTGGCCGGCTGACCGATCCTAAGACTACAGCAGCAGTCGGGGCCATGGTTTGCGCGCTTTCCGAAGGGCAATTGTACAAATTCAATCTACGTAGCCGCGAATTAGGTATGAAATCCACGGCCCGTTTCATCGGGGTACTGGAACAGACCGGACGATTGAAGCCGGAGAACGTACTGTTTGCCAATCTGGAACTGGAGGACCGCAAGACCCGGCTACCGGAGGCAACTTTCGACTTCTACGCCCCCGTGTTTTTGGGTTTCCGGCAATTGAATGTCGAACGCTGGCCAGCTTCCCCGCTATACCGGGTGACCTTTGCCCATCCGCAGGATGCCCGCTCCAAGGCATTACCACTTAAAATAACGCTGGAACGCTCCATTGATGAAAATGTCGATTTGGATTTCAAGGTGATTGCCATAGCTGATGCTGACGGCAATCAGCAACCGGGTGGAGTGGTACTGCTGAAATTGCAAACGCTCAAGGACGAATACGGTTACTGGTTAGATACTGGTATCTTCTCGATTTCCGCCCGTGCCAGTGATGCCCCACGCCGCTGAAAAGCACCTTCCCCTCGGTAATTTCACCGCCTGCCCTAACCCTCCCTCCGCACGGGGGGATGGAATTTTAGGGAGAATACAACAGCCCTATCTCCCTCAAGGGGAAGGGTCATCAGGATGATTCGATGACCGATATTTCCGATATTCCTCTCCATCCCAGTCTGCAAAGATTAAGCGCTGCGCATCGTCGCTTGAGCCGTTTATTGAGCCTGCTGTTCTTTTTAGTCATGGCCAGTGCCCTGATCTTTATGATGATCAACGCCCTCTCCAATCGCAGTATGGAAAATCTATTGATTTTCGCCGTGGGAGGTTTGGTCGTGCTACCAATGATTGCATTAATGTGGGGGTTATTGTGGTATCTGGAGCACTCGATGACGCGACGCATCAGCGAGGCTAACCAATTGTTGCGGGCAACCCCTCCAGTCAGCGCCCGGCTGACGCCAGCCGGTTTGAATAGTAAGTTTGGAATGTTAATGACGTTGCAGCTTCTCGATCAGAGAACAGCGCCAGTACCGCTCCATGCCTTGATCGAACCGGCCTTTGGCTGGGATCGGCCACTGGGCCAGGCAATAACCATCCAATTGCACTGTCCGGATTTGAAGCCGAATCGCCGGCTGGCTGCCTTGCATAATGACAAGGTGTTGATAGGAAAGCTGGTCGATGGAAAAACGTATTACCGCCGGATGAAATGGATTCGTATCGCAATAGCGATAGTTGTAGCAATCATCGCGGTGATGATAGGCCTCTTGATCTTTCAGGAGTATCAAGCCTAAAGCCTTTGGATGGGACTGGCGAAAAGACTGCGCCAACTGCACCTTACTTCTCCCTGGAGACCGCCAGAACCCCTGATCAATCTTGATCGATACAAATCGGCATTAAACTAGCCTTCAATCCACAAACAACCCTGTTGATAAATAACGGTCGCCCCGATCGCAGATGACAGTCACAATCATCGCGTTCTCTACGTCCGCCGACAAACGCAAAGCTGCCGCCATCGCCCCACCCGCCGACACCCCGCAGCAAATACCTTCTTCCCGGGCCAGCCGGCGGGTTACCTCCTCAGCCTCGATCTGACTGACGTCCATAACACGATCCACACGCGCCGGATCAAAAATCTTCGGCAGGTATTCCAGCGGCCAGCGCCGGATACCGGCGATGGAGGAACCTTCAGTCGGTTGGACGCCAATGATTTGCACAGCGGGATTCTGTTCCTTGAGATAGCGTGACACCCCCATGATGGTGCCTGTTGTGCCCATAGCGCTGACAAAGTGCGTCACTTGACCCTGGGTATCGCACCAGATCTCGGGGCCGGTCGTCTGGTAATGCGCCAGCGGATTGTCAAGATTGCCGAATTGATCCAACACCCGGCCTTTCCCTTCTTGTTCCATCTGCATCGCCAGATCGCGGGCGCCTTCCATGCCCTCTTCCTTGCTGACCAAAATTAATTCAGCACCATAAGCCTTCATCGCTGCCCGGCGCTCGGCGCTCTGGTTTTCCGGCATGATCAATACCATCCGGTAACCTTTTATCGCCGCAATCATTGCCAGAGCAATGCCTGTATTTCCACTGGTGGCTTCAATCAAGGTCTCGCCAGGCTGGAGTTCGCCCCGCGCCTCAGCTTGACGAATCATACTCAACGCAGGCCGATCCTTTACCGAACCAGCCGGGTTATTACCCTCTAACTTACCGAAAATCCGGTTGGTAGTGCGCCCCGGCAACCGTTGCAAACGCACCAGCGGCGTATTGCCGACGAAAGATTCAAGGGTAGGATCAACAAGATTCGGCATAGTCTATGGAATTCCCGTATGGAAAATTGTGACACTGGCGTTTTTCCGCCCCGCCAACTATCGTAAACAAATTATAAAACACTCAACTTATTCGATGACCGCTACGTGATCTCAATCATTACTCGCTTCACGCACCATTCAAGCCGGCTGTTCCCTCTTGGGTTATCGCTCATTAGCCTCTGTCTGATTCTGTTGACTGGAACATTATCTGCACAAGAGACCACACCTGAATCTTCAAGCGGCCCAGGAACCGCTGCGGCAGCGGCCGGCGAGTCCCCCGTCACCCAAAGTGGCACGTTGACGGTGATCATTGAGGGACTGGACGACCCATTGCGCGACAACGTGCGAGCCTATCTGGATATCAATCGCTTTGCGAATAAGCCTGCACCCCAGGAAATCCGGCTCAACTGGCTGCATAAGCAAGCGGATAACGAAATACGCCAAGCATTGCAACCTTTCGGCTATTTTGAACCGGCCATCGATGCTTCGCTGACTCGTACCGGCAGTGGCAACTGGGAAGCGCGTTATCAAATTCAACCGGGCCGGCCCTTGCGTATCACGGAATTGGACATAAAAGTGCTTGGCGAAGGGGCTCAGGATCCGCCATTTCAAAATTTGCTGGCCAATCTGCCGCTCGCGCAAGGCCAAGTGCTTGATCAGCCCAAGTACGAACAGATTAAGAACGTCATGGAATCGCTGGCCACCGAGCGTGGTTATTTTAACGCTCACTTCACCGAGCGCACCATTCATGTGGACTTGCAAACCTACACGGCAACCATCCGCCTGCACTATGACACAGGTCAGCGCTACCGTTTTGGCAACATCACCTTCAAACAGGATTTTCTGTCCCCCGGCCTGCTGGCACGCTATCCCAGTTTCAAGCCAGATGATCCCTACAATGTCAATAAGCTATTAAAATTGCAGACCGATCTAAATAACAGCCCCTACTTCAGCCGGGTCGAAGTCAGCGCACCGCCGGCTGATAGGACGGATAGCATACCGGTCAATGTGGAACTGGAACCCGGTAAGCAACGCAAGTACAGCATTGGCGTGGGTTATGGCACCGACACCGGCTTCCGTGGCAAGTTACGCACCGAGCAACAGTGGATCAATCGCCGGGGCCACCATTATGAAGCCGAACTGGGTTATTCCCAGATCAAATCACTTGTTGGATTCAAGTACATGATTCCCGGAAAGAACCCAGTGACTGATGAGTATGCGGTCTTCGCCGGCTATGTCCAACAAGACGATAATGACAAGGATTACCAAACCTACAAAATCGGTGGCAGCTTGCAAAAGCAGGATGGCAACTGGTTAAAAAACTACAGCCTTGGTCTGCAATACGAAGAGTACACCATCGGTAACCGGCCCTTGCAAGAAGAATCCTTGTTGCTGATTCCCGGTCTGAATTGGACCTGGGTCGACGCCGATGACCGCACCTACCCCAGCCGCGGTCTGCTGGCCGGCTTCGCCCTTCAAGGCGCCACAACAGCACTGCTGTCGGATACCAATTTTTTACAAGGCACCGTGCGGCTACGCTGGATTCATTCCCTGAACGATGACAATCGATTGCTAGCGCGCGGCAGTTTGGGAGCGACTGTCGTTGATGATTTTGAAAAATTGCCGACCTCGCTGCGCTTCTTCACCGGTGGCGACACCACGGTACGCGGTTACTCCTACGAAAGCATCGGCCCCACCGACCCGGATGGCGCGGTGGTCGGCGGTAAGAACTTGATTGTGGCCAGCCTGGAATACGAGCGCCGGGTCTGGAAAGACTGGGGCGTAGCCACCTTCGTCGATACCGGCGACGCCTTCGATGGTGCGTCTCCCGACCTGAAAACCGGGGTCGGGGTTGGGGTGCGCTGGCGCTCACCGGTGGGACCCATGCGCCTGGACTTTGCCACCGGCCTGGATCGCCCGCCCGGTGATGCTTTCCGTTTCTCCTTCAGTATTGGACCCGACCTGTGAACCGCCTCCGTATGCTACGCCGCATCCTGTTCTGGCTGACGGCGCTCCCTCTGTTCCTGCTGCTATTGGTGCTGTCCATCGCTGGCTTTGCCATTTCCACAGAAACCGGTCTCAATGGCCTGCTGTCGCTAGCGCAACGCGTATTACCCGGCCAATTGAGCTACGGCAACGTGAGCGGCCGGTTGATTGGCCCGCTGCGCATTGAGCACTTCCGTTATGCAGATGGCCCGTTGCACGTCACGCTCGCCAGCGGTGAGCTCGATTGGCAACCCGCTGACTTGTTCGACCCTGCTCTGACTGTGACCCATCTGCATTTCGATGGGCTGGATCTGGCCCTGCCGCCTGGTGAAAAAACACCACCGTCCAATGAGCCATTCGTTCTCCCTAACATCCAATTACCGCTAGCAATCACTGTCGCCAGCTTGCAAGGCGATACGATCCGCATCCAACCGGCAGGCGCTGATCCCATCGTGGTGAACACCATCAATCTTAAGGTCCGCACCCAGGAGGACGGTGTGCAGATCGAAGCGCTGGAAGCCCGTTCTCCTCTGGGCGAGGTTCGGCTCAGCGGCCAAGTGAATCCCACCGGTGCCTATCCTCTACAATTACAACTTGCCTGGAAAGCAATCACACCGGATTATGGAACGTTTAATGGCAATGGTGAACTCAGCGGTACCCTGCGTGACGAATTGAAACTGACGCAGAAAGTCACTGGTGCGGCAGTGTTAGCGTTGACCGGCGAGGTTCGTCAGGCATTGGTTGAACCGGCCTGGTCAGCCCAGGTCACGTTGGACGTGGCGGATCTGAAACCATTTGTCCCGGACCTCGCCAGCAAACCCTTGAGCGTTCAGCTTAATGCAAAAGGCGTGATGGCCCGCTTCGAAGGCCAGGGCAAAATCAAAGCCACAGCGCCAGAGATCGGTCCGGCCACGCTACGCTTTACCGCTGCCGGCGATGAAAAGGCAGTACGGCTGGATACGCTGCAGTTGAGTGCTGCTAACCACCCCCTGGTGTTGGACGCCAAGGGCGATTTTCAATTCACTGAATTACGTTTTAACGCCAGTGGCCGGTGGCAATCTCTGGTTTGGCCCTTGACCGGCCCGGCTCAAGTAGAAAGCGCTAAAGGCGAATTCACTGCCAAAGGAACACCTAAGGATTATCAGTTTCACCTTGCCGCCGATCTACAAGGGCCGGATATCCCCAAAGGCCGCTGGCAACTCACCGGCCAAGGCTCCGATCAAGCGGTGCGAGGGATCAAACTAGCGGGTCAAACCCTGGAAGGAACGATTGAGGGAACGGTCGATGCCACATGGGCGCCGAAGGTCAGCTGGCAGGCAATACTGGCCGGTACCGGTTTGAATCCCGGTGTACAGTGGAAAGAAGCCCCAGGCAAGCTGAACCTGCGGCTTAAAAGTGATGGCGAACTCAACGGCAAACTGCGCACCACTATTCTGCTTGAAGAATTGACAGGGACATTCAGCGGCCAAACCGTGCGTGGCAACGCCAATATCAGCGTGCTGGATCAAGACTTAACAATTAAAGCACTGCGGCTGAACGCGGGCGCAGCACAACTGGAAGCAGAAGGCGCACTCAATCAACGTTGGGATTTACGCTGGAAATTAAATGCCCCGCAGCTTAAATCACTGGTTCCCAGCCTGAGTGGCAACGTGGCTAGCACCGGCCAGCTCAGCGGGTCGCGTGACCGCCCGCAAGTAGCAGCCAATTTCACGGTGCAGAACTTACGGCAGGGCGACACGCAAATCCAGCAACTGAAAGGCGAAACCCAGATCGATACCGGCGGCGCCAGCCGTTCACAAGTCAAACTGACAGGCCAAGGATTGGTGCTAGGCGGCCAGCGTTGGAAGAGTATAACCTTGGATGGCGGCGGCACCCCGAACGCACACGAACTCAAAGCAGGACTGGTGGGCGATCCAGGCCGCTTCGAACTGGCACTGGCCGGCAAACTGCAATTACCTGAACTGATCTGGCAGGGGCGCATCACTCAACTGACGGCCAAGGAAACCGTCATGGGTGCCTGGAATTTGGCTCAGGCGGTTGCTGTGCAGGCTTCGGCGCAAAAAGCCAGCCTGGACAATGCCTGCCTCGTCAGCGCGCCGACTCGGCTGTGTGTACAAGGCCAGTGGAATAGCGCCAGTGGCTTCGATGGCCGCGCACAACTTCAGGATCTGCGCCCGGAACGTTTCAAGCCGTTCTTTCCTCCAGGGATGAATCTGACGACCCGCATCAATGCGGACGCTAACATCCACGGTAAACCGGACGGCGTACTCCAAGGCAAGGCCACTCTGGATATCGCCCCTGGCAATCTCAGCATGGTCACCGATGGTCACACCTTGCGCTTCATCCTCAACGGCGGCAGCCTGCGCGCCCAAACCGACGGACGCACCGCAACCAGCCAAGTCAAACTGGATTTAGGGAAAGCCGGCCAACTGCAAGCCGATGCGCAAATTCAAGACCCGTTGGGGGCCGCCCGCCTGAGCGGCAAGATCAACGCTGCCATCACCGATCTTGGCCTAGTCTCGGTGTTTGCGCCTCCGGTGCAGGATGTCAAAGGTCAGTTGCTGGCAAATGTGAATGTAAGCGGCACACTCCCCAAGCCCGTGTTGCACGGCGCGATCCGCCTGGAAAATGCAGGGGCCACGATCCCTGACGCCGGTCTCATTCTCCAGAATTTGCAGTTCGCCGCTACCAGCGATGGCCAAGGGCCCTTGCAACTGACCGGCGCGGTCCAATCCAAACCAGGTCAGTTGCAACTGAGCGGCACGGTGGACCCACTAAAGCCGCAACTGATACTGAACATCCAGGGACAGGATTTTCAAGCGGTTGACACCTCGAATATTCGTATGCAAATCAGCCCGGACTTGAAGCTGGATATCAGCCAGAAACAAGTGCGCATCGATGGACAGATCACGATCCCACGGGCTTATTTGAGTCCAGGCGGTGATATGGGCGGACCCAGCGCAGTAAATTCTTCCGAAGATCTAGTAATTGTCAAAGATGCCAATGGCCAAGCTAAGCCTCCTTCTAAGAGACCGGCGATCTTTGCCCAAGTGCGGGTAATCCTGGGTGATGATGTGCAAGTAGATACCTCGGCCTTCCAGGGCAAGCTCAAGGGGAATGTGCTGGTCGTGCAGACTCCGGAACTGGCTCCGCGCGCCAGTGGCAGCGCCGAAGTCGTTGCTGGAAAATACAATATCTATGGCACGGAAATCGACATCCAGCGGGGACGGGTGCTGTTCAGTAACAGTCTATTGGACAATCCCGGTCTGGATATGCGGGTGACGCGGGAATTTAGCAGCGACCTCAGCGATAACACCACTGTTGGCGCCCAGGTTCAAGGCACGCTCAAGAAACCGCAATTGACCCTGTTTTCCAATCCGTCAATGCCTCAAAGTGACATTCTGTCCTACCTGGTGCTGGGCCGGGCATCCCAAGATGGCGAATCAGCGATGATGTTCAAGGCGGCCAGCGCTATGGGGATCGGAGGTGGGGCGCTCGCCAAAAGTTTAAGCGGCGTGGCCGGATTGGATAATGTGGCGCTGGATACGGGGGCCAACGGCAAGGACACATCACTGATGCTCGGTAAGTATCTGACACCGGATTTATATGTCGGTTATGGCGTTGGTTTAATGGATGCGGTGAACACAATCAACATCAAGTACCGGCTGTTTAAGGGCCTAATGTTCGAATCCAATAGCAGCGCCAATGGTTACGGGGCTGATCTAATCTATAGCTGGGAGCGGTGAATGACGCAGTATCTTGAATAATCTGATTATCCTCATAAAGTTACGAGGTATTACCTGAAACTCTGACCTCCTTCGCTCGAATCAAGACTGGCGCCAAGGCGCTGATAACCTTGGATGCTGAGGCGTTCTAACTACCTAAGATCGCTCTGTTAATCGCTATGTTAAGAGTCTCCCTCTCTCTTAGAGAGAGGGGAGTAGTAACCCAATCCCGATTAAAATTGTTCCTCAGTCAGCGCCATGATCGAAACACCGCCACGCATCACTGAATGCAACAGAGCACCGGCTCTAGGCAGTACATGTTCCACGTAGAACCGGGCAGTGATTAACTTAGCCTCGTGGAACACCGGGTCTTGACCCGTCATCAATTTGGTCTGCGCCACTTGCGCCGCACGGGCCATCTGCCAGCCGCCGCAAACGTAGCCAACCAGCATCATATAGTCGACCGATACCGCCATCACTGCATTGGGATCCCGGCTCGCCAATAAGCAATCGGTGGCCTCGATCAACACCCGTATCCCTTCACATAACCCCTCGTGGATGACCGCTAGATCATCACCTGCCACTTGAGTTAAATCTTCGGCGGCCGCTTCAATCTCGGCGATCAATGCCCGCATGGCCGCGCCCTGATCGATGCTCAGCTTGCGGCCTGCTAAATCAGCCGCCTGAATACCCGTGGTACCCTCATAAATGGTGGCGATGCGCGAGTCGCGCAGATACTGGGAAGCACCGGTCTCCTCGACAAAGCCCATGCCACCATGCACTTGAACCCCCAGTGAGGCGATGTCGATACCCAGCTCAGTCTCCCAGCCTTTAACCACGGGGATCAAGAGATCCACTCGCGCCTGATGAGTCTGACGTATGGCCGGATCAGGATGATGGCGGGCCAGGTCCATATGCCGGGCGGTGACATAGGCCAATGCTCGCATTGCTTCGTTTTGCGCCTTCATGGTCATCAGCATCCGCCGCACATCCGGATGGTGAATGATCGCCACCCGGTCGCCACTCTTGCGGCCAACGGGCCGCCCTTGTATCCGATCCTTGGCATATTCACGAGCCGCCTGATAAGCGCGCTCACCTATCGCCAGCCCTTGCAACCCGACCTTGAAACGCGCCTCGTTCATCATGATGAACATATAGGCCAAGCCTTTGTTCTCCTCACCAACCAGGTAGCCGATCGCGCCATCCTGATCGCCAAACGCCATCACGCAGGTTGGACTGGCGTGAATACCTAACTTATGTTCAAGAGACACAGCATGGACATCATTATGCGCACCCAGTGAGCCGTCTGGATTCACCAGGAATTTGGGGACAATGAACAGCGAAATACCCTTGACGCCTTCAGGCGCATCCGGGGTGCGCGCCAGTACCAGGTGAATGGTGTTGGGCGTCATATTGTGTTCGCCCCATGTGATAAAGATTTTTTGACCGAAAATCCGGTAATGATCATCCTCCGGGACGGCGCGGGTGCGAACCGCTGACAAATCGGAACCGGCCTGTGACTCGGTTAGATTCATGGTGCCGGTCCACTCGCCGCTGATCATCTTCGGCAGATACAATGCCTTCTGTTCCGCCGAGCCCGCTTGACGGATCGCTTCAATGGCGCCGTTATTGAGCATCGGACACAGCGCGAAGGACATATTNNGGCGGAATTCCACATTTCCTGGGTAGCGGTATTGATCAATTCCGGCAATCCCTGGCCACCCTGTTCGACCGGGCTGCCGAGTCCGTTCCAGCCACCGTCAATAAATCTCTGGTAGGCACCGGCGAAGCCATCAGCGGGAACGACGCCTCCTTGCGGATTCAGGTGCGCACCCTGAATATCGCCAATCCTGTTCAATGGCGCCAGTACCTCAGCAGCCAGCTTGGCAGCCTCCTCCAGAACCGCCTCCACCAGTTCCGGGCTGACCTCCTGTTCAGCAAAAACAGGCAATGCGGCGACCTCACTAAGCCCAGCCAATTCATTGATTACAAACTGCATGTCACGGGTCGGGGCGAAATAGGCGGTCATAACGCCTCCTTGGTTCGAGGAACTCAGGGAATGAGAATAAAAACCCTCCCCCTGACAGTAATAGGGAGAGGGTTCAGGAAAGGAAGGACAGACAGCAACCGATGGTTTAGCCTGCTGCTTTTANNGACCTGGAAGATCGGCGCTTCCTCATCTTTATTAATAGCGGCGATCACCTTGCTGTCCTTCATACCGGCCAAATGCTGAATCGCGCCAGAGATACCAACGGCGATATACAGTTCCGGGGCAACCACCTTGCCGGTCTGGCCCACCNNCTGGATCGCGCCGCTGATGCCGGCTGCGATGTACAGATCAGGCCGCACCACCTTGCCGGTCTGGCCCACCTGGTAATCATTGGGCACAAAGCCAGAGTCCACGGCGGCGCGGGAAGCGCCCACCGCCGCACCGAGTTTATCGGCCACATCTTCGAGTAATTTGAAATTCTCGCCGTTGCCCATGCCGCGGCCGCCAGAGATGATGATGCGCGCAGCGGTCAATTCCGGCCGGTCAGATTGGGTGAGTTGCTGGCTGACAAAGCTGGATATACCAGCATCCGTCACTGGAGCAACCGTTTCAACACACGCGGAACCACCCGTCGCTGCTGCAGCGGGAAATGCCGTGCCACGCACGGTGATAACCTTGATCGCATCACTGGACTGAACCGTAGCCAGCACGTTGCCGGCATAGATGGGACGGACGAAAGTATCAGCGCTCTCCACCTTAATGATGTCAGATATTTGTGCCACATCCAGCAACGCGGCGGCACGCGGCAGCGTATTTTTACCCGCAGCAGTGGCCGGAGCCAGAAGGTGGCTGTAGCCACCTGCCAAACTAACCACTAACGCCGCCACGTTCTCGGCCAGTTGATGGGCGTAATGCGGGGCATCGGCAATCAGGACTTTCTTGACTCCTGCGACTTGGGCGGCGGCCTCGGCAACCGCGCCGCAACCCTGGCCCGCTACCAGTACATGGATATCGTCACCCAGTTGCACAGCGGCAGTAATGGTATTCAGTGTTGCCGCTTTGAGGACAGCGTTATCGTGTTCGGCAATAACCAAAATGCTCATAATTCAGTACTCGCAGACCTTAGATGACGTGGGCTTCTTTGTGCAGCTTATCGACCAGTGCAGCGACCGTGTCGACCTTGATACCGGCCTGACGCTTGGGCGGCTCCTGTACCTTGAGGGTGGTCAGGCGCGGCGCTGGGTCTACCCCCAAATCCGCTGGCTTTAGCACATCCAGCGGTTTCTTTTTGGCTTTCATAATATTAGGCAGTTTGACGAAACGTGGCTCGTTCAACCGCAAGTCGGTCGTTACGACTGCCGGCAGCTTCAGCGCCACCGTTTCCAGTCCGCCATCGACTTCGCGGGTGACATTCACCGTCCCCTCGCCCACCTCAACCTTGGATGCGAAAGTACCTTGTGGCCAGCCCAGCAATGCTGCCAGCATCTGGCCGGTCTGATTGGCGTCGTCATCGATAGCCTGCTTGCCGAGAATCACCATGTCTGGCTTTTCTTTTTCCACTATGGCTTTCAGCAACTTGGCAACCGCCAATGGTTGTAGCTCAACGCCGGTTTCCACCAGAATCCCTCGGTCAGCGCCCATGGCCAGCGCGGTGCGGATGGTGTCCTGGCAGGCGGGAACGCCCAGGGACACGGCCACGATTTCCTTGGCCTTGCCGGCTTCCTGCAAGCGGACCGCTTCTTCCACGGCGATTTCGTCGAACGGGTTCATCGACATTTTGACGTTGGCGGTTTCCACGCCGGAGCCGTCGGCTTTCGCCCGAACCTTGACGTTGTAGTCAACGACCCGTTTTACGGCGACTAGAATTTTCATCGTTCACCTTTGCTTTGAGATGGCTTGTGTTTGGGAGTGGCGCTAAACCCTGATGAACTATGGTATTTAGTCCACCCCACTGATGCAATGGATTTATTGGCTGTCGGCGGAAACCGCAGCCGCGATTTCCCCCTGTTTCGCTCCGTCGTGTAGGCTAGCGCCGCGAACGAGCACCACCCAGACTGGAGAAGCGCATGTATTCCACCCACGAAGGCTACAACGACAGCATCCATGGCTATTATCTCGAAGATCTCGCGGTCGGCATGAGCGCCTCCCACGCCAAGACCGTCACCGAGACCGACGTGGTCATGTTCGCGGGGCTGACCGGCGACTACAACCCCGTGCATTGCAACGAGGTGTTCGCCGCGGGGACTCCGTTCAAGACCCGCATCGCCCACGGCATGTTTTGCGCCGGGCTGATTTCCTGCGTGGCGGGCACCCGCCTGCCGGGACCGGGGGCGATCTACGTGGACCAGCAGCTGCGCTTCAAGGCGCCGGTGCGGATCGGCGACACCGTCACCGCTACCTGCACCATCCAGGATATCAACGTGGAGCGGCGGCGGGTGGTGATGAGCACGGTCTGCACGGTGGGAGACACGGTCGTCGTGGAAGGTAACGCGACGTTCATGGTGAGTCGCCGCGCCAAGAAGTAGCCAGATTCGGGCGGAACGCGCGGGCGGATGGGATGAAGCCGGCGCGGGGCCGCGAAACTGAATGGCCATTCCCTTCTTGAGTTACCCGCCGCGACATCAGGATCGTATGGAGCGCCCCGTGTATTCCCTTCCTCCGGTTGTCGTTCCTGAGAGTTGGTTTTCCATTTTTACACTTAATTAACATTTTTTAATCCATATTTAACATTTGTTTATATTTGTTTGCCGGAATCCTTGAGGGATAGGATTATATTTTCCGCAGTAATTTTCGCATTCATTGGCCTTGGGAGGCGACTATGTATTTTAAAAAAACATTCTTAACCGGCTGTTTGACAATGGCGTTATCCGTTGCTCATGCGCAAACTGCCCCGGATCATATCACCGTTGCTGGCGGGTTTAATCCCATTCCCTTGATGATCAAGGCCGGGGAGAAATTGGTCAGTAAGTTTCCCCAATACAAGCCTCCCCAGATTCTTTATAACGATTCAAGCATCGGTTTTAGTCTATTTTGCGCGGGGACTGGAGTCGAGACACCCAGCATCAATACCGCTACGCGCCAGATGCGCCCTGCCGAAATCGAATTGTGCAATAAGAACGGCGTCAATGAAATCGTGGAAATCAAGCTGGGTAACGACGCTTTGGTTACCGCGCAGGGGCAGGATGGCCGTTTGAACCAGATCAGTCGAAAGGAGCTGTTCTTGGCCATGGCCAAGAATGTTCCCGATCCGAAGGACGGCACCAAGCTGATTCCTAATCCTTACAAGGAGTGGAAGGAAATCAATCCCACCTTGCCCAGCCTCAAGATCCAAATTGTGGCGCCAGAGCCAAAAATCGGTCTATACCAGTCGTTCGTGGCGGGTGTCGTGCTACCGGGCTGTAGGCAGGTCGATGCTTTTAAAGCCTTGGCAACGAGTGATCCCAAGCAATTTGAAGCGGTGTGCAAGAGTTTTCGCAAGGATAACGCTTATACCGAATACACACTCCCTCAAGTCGCCGCCCAAGAGTTGAAAAACAATCCAAATGGCCTGGGTCTGATACCACTAACCATGGTCGCCAAGGAAAGTCTGAAAAATGTATCCCTGGACAATATCTATACGTCGTTCACTAGCGTTGCCGCTGATATGAATGACTTGGTATTTCCAATCCTGGTATTTGTGAAAAAGCCACATGTCGCCCTCATTCCAGGTTTCAAAGAGTATCTTGACGAATTGACTTCCGAGGACGCCATAGGCACGGCAGGTTATTTTTACGGCATGGGGATGATTCCCTTGCCCCGATTCGAGCGCGAGCAGGCGAGAACCGCCGCCAAGACCTTGAAGGTGGTGACTCAGAAAAAGACGGCTACAAGTAGCTGAACAGATCGAGCGGATAGCGTTTCCCGGCTAGATAGTCGTCGATGCAGCGCAGCACCATGGGGCTGCGCAGTTTCGGTCCTAGCGCGGCGATTTCGTCGCGGCTCAGCCACAGGGCGCGCTCGATGCCGTGATCCAGCGGTTGGTCGGGATGATGGTGCAAGGCCCGCCCGGCGAAGCAGGTGCGGATGAAGGTGTGGCCCTGGGGATGGGTCCAGTAGTACAGGCCGACGATGGTGTCCACCTGGATTTCCCAGGCGGTTTCCTCCAGGGTTTCCCGAATCGCCGCCGCCGCTAGCGTTTCATGCTCGTCCAGATGCCCGGCCGGCTGGTTGTAGACCAATTCGTCGCCGTCGGCGTATTCCTCCACGATCAGGAACCGTCCATCCCGTTCGATGATGGTGGCGACGGTCAAGCGTGCGTCCCAGTCCATGTGCTGTCCTCACTGTAGGGGTTTGGCGAAGGTGAACGCGCCGCGCAAGTCGCCTTCCTTGAAGCCGCGCGCCTGGTCGTTCGGGTAAAGTTCCTTGAGTTTGGCGTCCACGGCGGGCTCGATATTCGCGCCGTGGCAACTCAGGCAGAGCGAGGCAGTGGGAATGGCCTTCATGTAACGGAAGGTTTTCTGGCCCTGGTCGTCGTCGATCACCGCGAAGAATTCCAGTTTGTCCACGGGTTCGCCCTGGGCCTTGCGCGCCTCGAACTGCTTGAGCACGGCCAGTTCCCAGTTGTCGGGCGCGTTGGCGGGGTTGCGCAGCTTGAGGCTGGTCCGCCCGACCAGCATTTCCTGTTTCTGGCCCAGGTCGGTGGCGATCTGGCCGGCCTTTTCATGGCAGACCGCGATGCCCTTGATCGGGCCGCCGCTCTGGATGGCTTGTTGCAGGGTGTCCTTCAGCAGGGTTCCGAACGTTTGCGCCACGTGTCGGCTGGCGACGATTTCCGGCGGTACGTCGGGTTGCTGTCGCGCCAAGGCGGGACCGGCGGCCAGCGCCGCGCCGAGAACCAGAATCGAAGTCGCTCGCATCGATGGATTCCCCCCTTTGGTTCGGTATTTGGACGAGCAGTATAGGCGAACGCGCCCGCTCCGGCGGATTTTTCCGAATTTCGGCCTTTCTAAACAGGGCAGGCGGAATTGCCGGTGTAACCAGATGATGAGGTGTACGATGAGCCTGTCCCAGAAGACCTGCACGCCCTGTCGGGGCGGTATTCCTCCGCTGGCTTTGGGCGAAGCCGAAGCTCTGTTGCCGCAAGCGCCCGGCTGGCGACTGCTGGAGGACGGCACGCGGATCGAACGACGATTCGAGTTCAGGAACTTTGTCGCCGCCTTGGCGTTCGTCAACCGAGTGGGCGATCTGGCCGAGCAGGAAGGGCACCATCCCGACATCACTTTCGGTTGGGGCTATGCCAATGTCTTGTTCTACACCCACAAGATCGGCGGCCTGCACGAAAACGACTTCATCATGGCCGCCAAGGTCAACGAGTTGTATGCCGAGTGAAGAGTCGCCGGCGAGCGACCCTGTATTCACAGGGGGAGGGTGAAAAGTTGTAGGTTGGGTTAGCGCGTAGCGCGTAACCCAACGGTCTACGGCCTAACCCAACCTACGAATATGCTCAAACCAGTCCGATTGTCGTAGGTTGGGTTAGCGCGCAGCGCGTAACCCAACATAATCAGGATGTTGGGTCACGGCTTACGTCCTAACCCAACCTACGAATGCCACGAATGCCACGAATGCGCTCAATCCAGCGCCGCCGCCGCCCCGCGCAAGGCCGGATGGTCGGCGGTGATCACCCAGGTCGGAATCGCCGCCAGGTAGCTGTTGAACCGACCCTTGGCCTCGAACCGGGCGCGGAACGCCGACCGGTCGAAAAATTCCCCCAGTCGCGGTACGATGCCGCCGCCGATGTAGACGCCACCTCGCGCGCCGAGGGTAAGAGCCAGATTGCCCGCCGCCGTGCCCAGCGCCGCGCAAAATAATTCCTGTACCTCCAGACAATGCGGACAGGTGCCGGCCAAGGCCCGCCGGGTGATTTCGCCGGGGGTCAAATCCTCGGCTTTCCAGCCATCCAGTTCGGCCAGCGCGGTGTAGACCTCGACCCAACCCGGCCCGGCCAGTACCCGCTCGGGCGAGACATGGCCGAAGCGGCGCCGCAGGATTTGACCGATCGCCCATTCTCGTTCGTTGGCGGGGGAAAAAGTGGCGTGACCGCCCTCGGTCTGGAGCGGAATCCAGTGATAGCCCGACCACACCAGGCCCGACACGCCCAAGCCAGTTCCCGGTCCGATGAGGCCGATGGGTGCGTTTTCGACAGCCGTTCCCCCACCCACCGGCCGGCGTTCATCCAGACCCAGCAACGGCAACGCCAGCGCCAGCGCGGTAAAATCGTTGAGAATCAGCAACCGTTCCAGTCCCAACGCCTGTTCCGCCGCCTTCCTGGAAAACGACCAGTGACTGTTGGTGAACTGAATCCAGTCGCCGGTGACCGGCGTGGCGACCGCGACGGCGGCGCGGCGCGGATGCGGCCCGGCAATCCCGCGCAAATAGGCGGCGGCGGCCTGGATCAGGTCCGGGTAATCGGCGCCGCTCAGCACTCGTTCCGACTGAATGCGACCGTCCGGAGTCGCAAGGGCAAAGCGGGCGTTGGTGCCGCCGATGTCGGCGATCAAGTCTGGAGCTTCGGTGGAGTGTTGCGTCATGGCGAGGTTTCCTGCCGAGTGGAACGGTCGTGGCGATTGGGCGACCGAGGGTGGGTTGTCATGACCATCTTGTGTTATGCTGCATAGCCACATTAAGATAGCCAGAATTTTCGATGCGCCCTTCTTTAAAGGACGATGCGAAAACACGCAAGGGCTTTCGATGGTCGTACCGATCGGGTTTTGAGCACAACCCCGTAAACCTCCAAGAGGATAGAAAAAATGGCGTTTCTGAGCGTTGAACAACTGAAAAAAGACTGGGCTGAGAATCCCCGCTGGAAAGGCATCAAGCGCGGCTACACCGCCGAGGATGTCGTGCGGCTGCGCGGCAACATTCCAGTCGAATACAGCCTGGCGCAGCGGGGCGCCGAGAAGCTGTGGCAACTGATCACCACCACGCCTTACGTCAACTGCCTGGGCGCGCTGACCGGCGGTCAGGCCATGCAGCAGGCCAAGGCCGGCGTCAAGGCTATCTACCTGTCCGGCTGGCAGGTCGCGGCGGACAACAATACCTACATGTCGATGTATCCCGACCAGTCGCTGTATCCGGTCGATTCGGTGCCGGCGGTGGTCGCGCGCATCAACAACACCTTCAAGCGCGCCGACGAGATTCAATGCGCCCGTGGCATCGGGCCGGGCCACAAGGATTTCATCGACTATTTCCTGCCCATCGTCGGTGACGCCGAAGCCGGTTTCGGCGGC